>NZ_JAWRYM010001115.1:0-242 GCF_046534555.1 Bacillus sp. SIMBA_074
GACGCGCCCAGTACCTGGAAGCGTTCTGGAAACTGGTCAACTGGGAATTCGCGGCCTCGCGGCTGCGCTGACCGGCGCCACGCCCCGCTGCGGGAGTGGCTCAGCCGCGACCGCCATCGGACAGATCGCGGCTCCGCTCGTCGGGGCTGAAGCCCCTCCCACAATGCAGTTCCAGTGCGTGCAGTAACCCATGACTTCAGTCCTTTGCACGCGGCCGGTCCGGCCCCCTACCATCGGGGGTT
>NZ_JAWRYM010000162.1:0-383 GCF_046534555.1 Bacillus sp. SIMBA_074
TCAGCGTAGATTCGGAGCTAAACGTGCAGTATTTGCTGTTGTAACCGCGTGTGCGCTTATGACGTATGGTGGTGTAAGCGTGTTCATTGTTGCCTTTTCTGTTTATCCTATAGCAGTTTCTTTGTTTAAAAGTGCTAATTTACCTCATCGTTTTATACCTGGTGCACTTGTCTTTGGATCCATCTCTTTCACTATGACATCGCCAGGGTCACCAGAAATACAAAATTTAATTCCTACTGAACATTTTGGTACGACTCCAACTGCTGGAGGTTGGGTGGGTGTGGTTATTGCTCTATTAATTATGGTTGGAGGTGGAGCTCTCTTAGGAAGGATGGTTCAAAAAGCTGTAGATAGAGGAGAAACTTTTTCTATGGACCACATTG
>NZ_JAWRYM010001116.1:0-241 GCF_046534555.1 Bacillus sp. SIMBA_074
GTCTATCTTTATCTACGTGACAAAATCGTACATAACAACCTGAAGCCAGGCTCGCGAATTGACTATGACGAATTGATGGCGGAGCTTGGTGTTAGTCGTACTCCTGTACGCGATGCCTTAAATAGACTGCAGATTGATAACTTGATAGAAGTGAGACCACGGTCTGGTACTTTTGTCAGCACTCCCAATAAAAAAGCCATCGAAGACCTCTATAATGTACGGAAGCCGCTGGAGTCTACCG
>NZ_JAWRYM010001117.1:0-241 GCF_046534555.1 Bacillus sp. SIMBA_074
CCAATAGCCACTAGAGGAAATGTGGAATTGACCCCCATTCAAGAATGGTTCTTTGCTGAACACACGACTTCCATCAATCATTGGAACCAGTCTATTGTGTTTAGTAAAAATTCCTGTGCCCTAATGGAGGATATTGAAAGTATTCTATCTCAAATCGTGGAACATCATGATGGATTGTTGACCTTATTTGAAAAGCATGACGAAAAATATATCGGGAATATAGACTCTGAACACAAAACAT
>NZ_JAWRYM010001118.1:0-241 GCF_046534555.1 Bacillus sp. SIMBA_074
GGGTCGTGAATGAGCTTGGATAGCTCCCGATCCTGCATGTTGAAGCAGTTATAAACGACGACCAGATTGACGAAATCTTCGCCCACCTGATCAACGGCTATCAGTTCTGTGTTCATAGAGTCCTACCAAACGAGGTTTCCATGCTGAAAGCCGCTCAGTGCAGACGCCCCCAGCCTTCTCCCATGCGTGAATGAAGCGATCTGGGGCGATTACGATGCCAACGTGAGCCAGGACACCATCG
>NZ_JAWRYM010000163.1:0-383 GCF_046534555.1 Bacillus sp. SIMBA_074
CCTGTATGGGAATAAATTGTTTACTTGGGTTTCGCTGAAAACAAATGAATAGCAGGCCCGCATTGAAGCTTCCTGTTTTAGGATCCATTCCATCTGCATATGAATAAGGACGTCGCAGTATCTTTGCTTTTCCGTCCCCCCTAGATAGACTCATATGCGAATCTTTGGGAATGATCCGATTTCCATTTGGGTCTTTAGCTTCCAGGTCAGGGCTATCAAACTCATTCTTCATTCCTAGTGGAGCTCCACTGTCCCGATGTCGACCAAACGTATTTTCTTGTTCTTTCAATATTGTGCGGTCCCAAACTTCAATGTACATCTGAATTCGGCGCACCACCATATAACTACCTCCAATAAGCCAGTCAGGCCCGTCATCAGCCTTT
>NZ_JAWRYM010001119.1:0-241 GCF_046534555.1 Bacillus sp. SIMBA_074
TCTTTTTCCACCCGCCATCAGGGAATACTTCATGGATTCATACAGGGAAGAAGGAACACCTTGTTGTTCCAGAGCAGGAACGAGGTTGTTTTCAATAAAGTCGATCTTCTCTTTCAGGTAGGCTTGGAATGTATCCACGGTAATCATCATTCCCCTTCCACCCGAAAAGCCTTTTGCTTCAGCTGTCCGTCCTCTTCTACAAGCTGAACGATTTTGGCTTCAATTGCATCCAGTTTCTGGC
>NZ_JAWRYM010001120.1:0-241 GCF_046534555.1 Bacillus sp. SIMBA_074
GCATCGATTCCACTGCCTCGGCGTCGCTCAGGTCGGCTCCCCGGTCCAGGGCCGGCGTTGCGAACAGCTGGCTGGCCGGGCCGATCAGGAGCCGGGTCCGCCCCTGCATCCCCTCGTCGGAGAGCGCCGGAACAGTGACCAGGTCGGACTTGTTCACGTCCGCGAGGGCTCGCGCGTACATCACGAGCGCGTCGCAGACGTCGTCGTCGAGGAAGATGTGTCCCCCCGCGTAGTACAACTT
>NZ_JAWRYM010001121.1:0-241 GCF_046534555.1 Bacillus sp. SIMBA_074
CGTGTGGTGAACGATGTCATCGGGCAGGTGCACGCCGGAACGGTCTTCGGGCTCGTGGTCACCCCGGACGGGACCCGTGGCGGCAACGAGTACTGGAAGTCGGGCTTCTACCGCATCGCACGCGAGACGGGGATGCCGGTCACACTCGGCTTCGTCGATCGCACGACGATGACGACGGGTCTCGGCCCCACCATCGACCTGACCGGAGACGTCGCCGCGGACATGGATCGGATCCGCGCGT
>NZ_JAWRYM010001122.1:0-241 GCF_046534555.1 Bacillus sp. SIMBA_074
CTTTTCAGGAACTTTTGAAATTTTCAACTCAGCTTCCAGTACGACTACAGTAACTGCAACGGTTACTCCAGCTGGTGCTTTAAGTGCTACTCCTGGAAATTCTCACTCTGTATCAGTTAATCAGCCTACTGGTTTTGCTATTACAGCAGGGGCTGGAGCTAGTGGGAAGTTTTGTATTACCCTATTTAAGCGTGTTCTAGCGTAAAAATATCAATTGAAAGGAGAATCATATAATGTGTTT
>NZ_JAWRYM010001123.1:0-241 GCF_046534555.1 Bacillus sp. SIMBA_074
GAGTCCGTGCGCGTCGGCTGTGGCCAGGAGAATGCGCTTCACCGGCAGCGGCTGCAGATCGGCGATGACGCCCTCGACGAGCATCTTGCCGACGCCGCTGCCTCGAGCGCTCTCGTCGACGAAGACATCGCACAGCCAGGCGAAGGTCACGGCATCCGTCACGACGCGGGCGTAGGCGACCTGTTCGCCGTCCCCATTCCAGACGCCGTAGTTGCGAGAGGCGTCGATCGCGGCATCCTGG
>NZ_JAWRYM010001124.1:0-241 GCF_046534555.1 Bacillus sp. SIMBA_074
GATCTTTGGGATTTGCAATCAAAGAGAGTGAAACTTCCTTCTTTCAGCAATCCCGCTAATGACACAACTGAATAGAATTTTGGGGTATCATGCTCGGGGACTTTAAGCCTGCCAGCGTTCTGTGACCAGTTTTACATCAGCTATCGGGTTGCGAATTAGCCCACGATGATTCTTTTCAATTCCCGGTTCCGTACACAGGAAAAATAGGTTCGGTCATCAAGATGTAATCAGGAAACCCTAT
>NZ_JAWRYM010001125.1:0-241 GCF_046534555.1 Bacillus sp. SIMBA_074
TGTACCTCGACTCTTGCCCAATGGACGGTGAACGAGCGGCGATCTTTGCATCAGTCCCCGGAGCTGTCTGGCAAGGAGTATCAGACTGCCGCTTATATTCGAAAATGGCTGCAAGAATGGCAAATTGAGCTGATTCCATGCGAGCCTCCCAGCGTGGTCGGTTTTTTGCGCGGAACTGTTGGTAGCAAAACGATTGCGCTGCGCGCAGATATAGACGCACTGCCTGTGAACGAAGAAGGGG
>NZ_JAWRYM010001126.1:0-241 GCF_046534555.1 Bacillus sp. SIMBA_074
GGGAACTATCTCCAAAAACAATAGGCCCACTACCTGCCTTTAAGCAATGGAGGTATTTGCATGATTAATTTCTATTCTTTTCAAGGGACCGTTACGATGATAAGTGATTTCATTACAGGGCAAAATGGTGAAGGGGAAGGTTGTTATAAATTAATATCTGTAGATAACGGTTTAGGAGCATCAGTTAATTTCGTAGTATCACCTACAACTTACTTTGTAGACCATGTAATGGTGGCAATAG
>NZ_JAWRYM010001127.1:0-241 GCF_046534555.1 Bacillus sp. SIMBA_074
GCCCAGCGCTGAAAGTTTTTAACAACTGCTTCTGCATTGAAATCCGAGCCATCATGGAACTTGATGCCGGTTTTCAATTTGAATGTATATGTCTTTGCGTCATCTGAAACTTTCCATGATTCTGCAAGACCTGGCTTTATTTCCGTATTATCTTCCCCGTATTTTACAAGTGTTTCAAAAACCTGCTGTGTGACGATAAATGATTCACCATCCGTTACTATAGCGGGATCTAGTGAAACTG
>NZ_JAWRYM010001128.1:0-241 GCF_046534555.1 Bacillus sp. SIMBA_074
CGGTGGTCGCCGTATCGTTGCAAGACTTCCCGATCTACTGGATGGTGAACACCGCGCTCTCGGACAACGAGGAGCTGTTCTCGCGCACACCGCGGTTCTTCCCGTTCCCGCTGAGCTTCGACAGCTTCGGGAGCATCCTCGCCGACGGTGGCTTCTGGTCGGCGCTCGGCATGAGTGCGGGCGTGACGGCCATCGTGGTCGTGGTCGCCGTGCTGTTCGGGTTCTTCGCGGCCATCGCGGT
>NZ_JAWRYM010001129.1:0-241 GCF_046534555.1 Bacillus sp. SIMBA_074
CGTTTTGGATTTTCGCACGTCTTTCTTCTAGGTATAGGTTTCTATAAGCATTGAGGCTTATTCGAGTTTTGCCAGAATGTAAAAGGTTGTGAATTCATTGAACGCTAGATATGATCGGAATTATTTCTTTGATGGGAGGTCGCGTCCATGAGCTTGGCAGTAGGGATGGCTCCTCGTCCAAGGCGAAGAAGGAGACGGGCGGCGCGGCTTTTCTTTTTGCTGATTTTCCTTTTTGTCGCTG
>NZ_JAWRYM010001130.1:0-241 GCF_046534555.1 Bacillus sp. SIMBA_074
ACCTGGGCTACGGCTGGCGTGACGTGAGCCTGGGCTTCACCGGAGCCGCCGACCCGTTCTCCGCGGTGCTCGCCGTGCTGGGCACCCTGACGTTCTGGCAGCCGTCCCTGTCGCTCGTGGTGCTGTGGATCGTCGCACTGCCACTCGCGGCGCTCGGCGCCTGGCTGGCCGCCGCGCGCCTCACCACGCGCGGCATGCTCCGCGCCTTCGGCGCCCTCGCCTACGCGCTCGCCCCGACGGT
>NZ_JAWRYM010001131.1:0-241 GCF_046534555.1 Bacillus sp. SIMBA_074
GGGAGCAGCAATTAAAGAGCGCATCATGAAATAAATGACTGGGGGAGAAAACCAGGATGGGAGCATTAAAAAGAACGCCTTTGTTCCCGCTCTATGCCAACTATGGTGCCAAGGTCATTGATTTTGGCGGATGGGAGCTGCCTGTTCAATTTAGCAGCATTATCGAAGAGCATCATGCCGTGCGGACGTTGGCTGGCTTGTTCGATGTATCCCACATGGGCGAAGTGACGATAGAAGGGCC
>NZ_JAWRYM010000164.1:0-382 GCF_046534555.1 Bacillus sp. SIMBA_074
TAAAACTAGAGGTTCCCGGTTCAAAATTTTTGATTACATAATCGGCGTTCATACTGAAGCGGAACCGTGTATGCTTGTTATGCTTCGCATCCAGCAAGGAATCTACATGATGGAATTTCGTGACGAAGCGCAGACGACCATATTCCTGCTGTCCCATAAATTCAATCGCTCGTTTCAGATTTCCGGTAATGTGCTCAATACTGACAGGGTCAGAGGTACATGCGGCCTCAAACCGGGTAATTTCCCCTGGACGCTCCTGAATGTATTTTTCCGCCTGCGTCAGGATTTCATCTGTATTGACGTAGACGCGGATATAAGGCTTGGAGCCGATATTTGTATTTAGATAACAATAATGGCAATGCGCTGCACAGCCGGTTGCCAG
>NZ_JAWRYM010001132.1:0-241 GCF_046534555.1 Bacillus sp. SIMBA_074
TCAATGGAAAGGCAGGATTATTCAGTGGGAGACTCACATAGGCGAGGTTCGCACCGGCATCCTTAGATCTGTGAATTTATGCCCATTCCAAGCAGATTGACACGACCACACAATGCGTTTTATTATTAAGTATGTCCTTAATTAAGGAGGTTCTTAATTGGTTGCCAGAGACACACTCAGCCTCATCTTTGCTGCGCTCGCCGATCCGACGCGCCGAAACATCCTGTCAAGGCTGTCACAG
>NZ_JAWRYM010001133.1:0-241 GCF_046534555.1 Bacillus sp. SIMBA_074
CAAATCGTCATCTTAGGTGCGGGTTACGCAGGATTACTATCAGCCTTATCCGTACGAGAATATTACAATAAGGATGAAGTGCAGGTTACAGTGGTGAATCAATTTCCAACGCACCAAATCATCACCGCATTGCACCGTCTTGCAGGCGGATCCATTTCTGAACAAGCCGTTTCGATTCCTTTGGAAAAACTTTTCAAAGGAAAAGATATCGACCTTACCATTTCAAAAGTGGAGTCTTTCT
>NZ_JAWRYM010001134.1:0-240 GCF_046534555.1 Bacillus sp. SIMBA_074
GGGCTATGTCGGGGCTAAATCGCGCCAGCGCTGGCTGTTTTACGCGTATGACAGTCTCCGGAAGACGGTTGTTGCGCACGTATTCGGTGAACGCACTATGGCGACGCTGGGGCGTCTTATGAGCCTGCTGTCACCCTTTGACGTGGTGATATGGATGACGGATGGCTGGCCGCTGTATGAATCCCGCCTGAAGGGAAAGCTGCACGTAATCAGCAAGCGATATACGCAGCGAATTGAGCG
>NZ_JAWRYM010001135.1:0-240 GCF_046534555.1 Bacillus sp. SIMBA_074
GATGCTGCTCGCGCACCTCGCCGCCGCCGTGCTCACCACTGTGCTGGTCTGGCACGGCGAGACACTCCTGGGGAGCATCGTGCGGTGGGTCGAGGCGATGTTCCGGCGTGCCGCTGCAACTGCGCCCGCACAACACCGCCGACCGCCCCGCCTGCGCTCCACTCTCCTGCCTTCCTTCAATGCCGCCGTCGCGGCTGCTGTGCCCCGACGCGGGCCTCCTGCGCTCTTCCGCGACTGATC
>NZ_JAWRYM010001136.1:0-240 GCF_046534555.1 Bacillus sp. SIMBA_074
GTAAAGAGTGCGTCAAGCCACATCAAAACGGTTAATAAAACGGCGCCTGCAGCCGTCCAGACGAGCATCGCCATAATCTGAATCCATTCCAAAACGTATCCCCCCGAATCAAGTTGTTATCCAACAACTCATGTATCACGCGTAGAAAAAAAGGGGAACCGCCAGAAGCGGTTTACCCCTCGTATTTTTTCATCAGCGCAGCCAATTCATCATCCACTTGCTGATCCTTGCTCAGCTTGG
>NZ_JAWRYM010001137.1:0-240 GCF_046534555.1 Bacillus sp. SIMBA_074
ATTAAAGAAACTTGCGGCAGATATGAATGAAGTACACATGCCTGGAACAACGACGGATAAATATAAAGAAAATTTCCATGCCGAATCAAGTAAGTGGGATTATTTAATTTCACCGAATGCTTATTCAAGTGAAATTTTTGCCCGTGCCTTCAATGTCGATACTTCTAAAATTCTCGAAACTGGTTATCCGCGCAATGATATACTTTACAATGGGAATAATCGTGATACAATCGACTCATT
>NZ_JAWRYM010001138.1:0-240 GCF_046534555.1 Bacillus sp. SIMBA_074
GAGGCGGCATCGTGAGTCTCGGCCAGGATACAGCCCTGACGAGTGCGGGGCGTGGTCTGTTCGCCAGGGACGATGGCAGCCGGATCACGACTGTTGGCGCAACGGTCAAGGCAGCCCGCGAATTTGGTGCCTTGGCCAGCGAGAAGGGCGTGATCGAGCTGACGCAGGGCGAGGTCACCGGCCACGATGCGGGGCTGCGCGCTTTGGGCGGCGGGAAAATCCAGGCCACCGGGACGCAGG
>NZ_JAWRYM010000165.1:0-382 GCF_046534555.1 Bacillus sp. SIMBA_074
TAGAGGTGTATTCGCCACTTGTGTCATAGACACGTAGCGGAGGATTAGGGGTTGTGCCATAAGGACCTTCTGAGGGATGAAGGCTGATTTCTCGCAAAGGTACTCGAATGTCTGGACGACTGCCTGTTTCATAAACTTTGCTGCTACCTGGAAACGCTGGAATCGAGAACATCAAAAAACCTCCTTGGAATGGTTGCACGTAGCGAGAACCTTTTGGGGAGGCGAAAGAATCTATCGCGCCATTAAAAAACGCCGCATGGGGGCATGCGACGCCAGACGCGAGAGTGGAGAAGAAAACGGGTATTCAAAAGAATACGCGCCTCTTTTCGTGTCGTAAATGACAATTCCTCCGCTGGCATTACCCAGTTCAGGTTCAACGGTC
>NZ_JAWRYM010001139.1:0-240 GCF_046534555.1 Bacillus sp. SIMBA_074
GCGAGCACGCCCGCCTCGAACGCGCCGACCGTCTCCGGGTCGGTCCGGTCGATGCGCACGAAGACGATGGCCTCGAAGTCGAGCCCGACGGCGGCGGGGGAGACCACGGCGCGGTAGTGCTCGATCGCTCCCGAGCGCTCCAGTTCGCGCACCCGGCGGTGGCAGGGCGAGAGAGTGAGGCCGACGCGGTCGGCGAGGTCGGTGAGGCTGATCCGGCCGTCCTCCTGCAGCACCGAAAGG
>NZ_JAWRYM010001140.1:0-240 GCF_046534555.1 Bacillus sp. SIMBA_074
CCAGCAATGTTACCTGTACCGACCCGACCCGAAAGAGCTATGGATAAAGCCTGGAAAGAGGAAACGCCCGCTTCAGAACTTTTCCCTTGGAACATCAAAACGACCATTTCCTTAATATGCCTTACTTGCAGAAAACGGGTCAAAATCGAGAATACTAAACCTACTCCCAATAAAATGTAAATGACAGGTGTGCTCCACAAAACTCCATTTAAAGCCGTAATAAAATCAGACAATCAAGCT
>NZ_JAWRYM010001141.1:0-240 GCF_046534555.1 Bacillus sp. SIMBA_074
GATCTCTTTGGCCGCATTGGCGCTGCGGCTTGCGAGGCTGCGAACCTCCTGGGCTACCACAGCAAAGCCTTTTCCGTGCTCACCTGCACGCGCCGCCTCAACAGAAGCATTCAGCGCTAAAATATTTGTTTGGAAGGCAATGTTATCAATCAAGGTAATAATATCAGCGACTTGATGAGAGCTTGCGCTGATGTCTTGCATGGTTCCCACGATATCGCTGACTTCCTCGCCACTACGCCG
>NZ_JAWRYM010001142.1:0-240 GCF_046534555.1 Bacillus sp. SIMBA_074
TGGGGTTTACGAGAAAGGATGGTGTTTTTTTTATGAATCCTATCATCTCCAGTGAACTGACACTTTTTGCACAAGAATTACAACGTTTTCTATCTCCAATTGTCCTACAAGAAACTGCCAAACAGGTGGGCTTTGTACAACGATCTAGTAAGTATCAAGCAAATGGACTTATCGCCCTTTGCGTTTGGCTCAGCCAAGAAGTCGCTAGTACATCACTTACGCAATTATGTAGTCGTTTAG
>NZ_JAWRYM010001143.1:0-240 GCF_046534555.1 Bacillus sp. SIMBA_074
GTGATTTTCATTTCTGTACTAGATACATTCACTCCCTATGTGGGGGATAAGGCAATGATAAGAATCATCAGCATCGGGTTCTTGATGCTCGGTCTGCTGTCCCTGCTGCGTCTAACGATACAGGAGATGATTAGGTTTCCGATGGTTTCCATAAATAAATGGATCTTGATGCTGACCGGAATGATATCGGTAAGTGTCCTTGTTGGTTTCGGTGCTCCAAAACTCACTCCGCAGTGGCCG
>NZ_JAWRYM010001144.1:0-240 GCF_046534555.1 Bacillus sp. SIMBA_074
TGTTGGCTAGTCCCTTTGTATCCGGGTCAAATAACTTACTCTCCGTTTTCGACCTTTCAATTTCATCAAATATTGTTTCATCTTCATGTCCACGATAGCCGATTATGTAATTGTCTAATCTTTGATAACATTCTACATCGCCTCTGAATATCAAAAGTTCATCATATGGAACTCCTAAAATCCTGGAGAGTGTTATTAAATCAAGTTTATCAGGAAAAGATTTCCCACAATAATAATTAG
>NZ_JAWRYM010001145.1:0-240 GCF_046534555.1 Bacillus sp. SIMBA_074
GTGCTTGCCTATGATGTCCGCACCTCCGTCGACGCGTTCGACACGCGCCTCATGCGCTGCATGTGCGTACCACTGTGCGTCGTGCACAGTTGCGTAGGCGTCGGTCGTGCCGTAAAGAATCAAGGTTTCGATGTGGACACGGGGGACAACTAGGTCCGGCTCCTCGAAAGCGCGACGGTCGGCGACGGTTCCCGCGTCTCCTTGAGTGAATGCGGTCTCAAGCATCCGCTGCAAACGGTC
>NZ_JAWRYM010001146.1:0-240 GCF_046534555.1 Bacillus sp. SIMBA_074
GGGAAAGTGTCTCGTTGCTGTTAACTGAATATTTTTTTGAAGGGCCCTCAATAGGAGGGCCTTTTTTATTTGAATTAAGAACCCGGACATGAGTAGAGGGAGAAATATAACGACGATAGAATCCTGGTCCATTATTCAAAACTGATGTTATTTAACCTAACAATATTGGTGTGAAACATTAAAAAATAAGTTGAATTATTAGAAAATTAAGTTTATGATAAAAAATATAACATTTAAATG
>NZ_JAWRYM010001147.1:0-240 GCF_046534555.1 Bacillus sp. SIMBA_074
CTTCCTGAAGACGCGCGAGGCGCAGAACGCCCGCACCGGCGAACCACTCGAGGGACTGCAGATGGTGGTCATCGCGAGCGCGGTGCTCAGCGAGGCCGACCGAGCCGAGTTCGAGCAGAAGCTGCAGGAGTACCCGGGATTCTGAGACCTGCCGAGTCTGCCATCCCGGGAGTAGCGTCATGGCATGCAGACAACCATCGACAACGCAGGGCGCGACAACCTCATGGAGGAGGACGGGCG
>NZ_JAWRYM010000166.1:0-382 GCF_046534555.1 Bacillus sp. SIMBA_074
GTTCTCGCTGGTCGCGGTCGCTACATGATTCCAGGTCTGGTCGACATCCATCTGCACATCGAGAGCACGATGGTGACGCCAGAGACCTTTTCCTATGGCTTGATCCAAAATGGGGTGACGACGATTGTGCCGGAGCCACATGAAATGGCCAATGTATTTGGCATCGAAGGGATCAAAGAGATGATTCGCGCCAGCCAGGACTGTGTCGTAGATATGAAGTACGCGATCCCTAGCTCTGTGCCAGCGACCTCGATGGAAACAACCGGGGGCTCTGTGGAAATTCCGGATATGGACGAGCTTTTACGTTCGGAAGAAATTATTTGTCTGGGCGAGATCATGAACTATGTCGATATCATCAAGGACCCTGCCTGTAAGACAAATC
>NZ_JAWRYM010001148.1:0-240 GCF_046534555.1 Bacillus sp. SIMBA_074
GTTCAATTAATATTTCTTCATTATCTAGATGAGTATAGTTATAAAAGATTCCTGCCTTCAAAACACTACCATCATTATTTTTTCTAATTCCATAATTTCCAGTTAAAAATTTAATCCTTTTGTCTAACAAATTAAAATCTTTGTTTTTTATAAAGTCCAAAAAGGATCTCGTAATACGGGTTTTAATTTTTTTTACTTTTTTGTCAGCAATACTTATTTTTACTGTTTTATTGTTTTTAC
>NZ_JAWRYM010001149.1:0-240 GCF_046534555.1 Bacillus sp. SIMBA_074
GTGCAAGGATGGGACATTGTCCTGAAGGAAAAGAAGACGGATAAACATAAAGAAGTGAAGATGTTGAATGAATTGAAACGGGCAATTCGGACCTGCATTCACCACTATCATGAATGAAGTGATGGAAATGCTGCGTTTGGTTTTTCAAACGAAAAATAAATGGGCGTTCCCGATAGATGGCACCTCAAGATCCGGCAATGAAGCGATTCTATGCAGCATCATTGAGCCGGGGGATAAGGT
>NZ_JAWRYM010001150.1:0-240 GCF_046534555.1 Bacillus sp. SIMBA_074
GGTGATTCATTATTTTCGATCCGCTTCAACTGCTTGCACGATACTTTGCCAAGTAGCCACTGGATCTTTTGCATTCGTAATCGCACGACCAATCACGAGATAATCGCTTCCCAAACGGAAAGCCTCTTCTGGTGTTGTAATTCGGGTTTGATCTCCCTGATCAGCTCCGATTGGACGAATACCAGGTGTCACGGTCACGAATGCATCACCTGCTGCCTTTTTAATCATAGGAACCTCAAG
>NZ_JAWRYM010000167.1:0-380 GCF_046534555.1 Bacillus sp. SIMBA_074
GTTCATCTATGGACGCCCGATTGGCATTCATGATGAAGTGATCAACATTTTGACGACGCGTATGGAGGAAGCGGGCTTTGCTTCCGGTGAGGAGCATGAGGATCTGGCTGTGCTCGTGATCGGACGCGGAAGCAGTGACGCAGACGCCAACAGCGATATTTACAAAATGTCCCGACTGTTCTGGGAGCGCTACAAGGCAAAATGGGTCGAGACGGCATTCATGGGTGTGACCTATCCGCTCTATGATGAGGGAGTCGAGCGCTGCCTAAAACTGGGGGCAAAACGCATCGTGCTGCTGCCGTATTTCCTGTTTACGGGCGTATTGATCAAACGAATGAGCGATCAGCTCGAAAAATTCCGTGAGCAATACCCAGATGCAC
>NZ_JAWRYM010000026.1:0-72775 GCF_046534555.1 Bacillus sp. SIMBA_074
CCCCATAAAAAAATCCCCTCCATAATAAACAGTAAAGTAACTTTCTTTCAACTGTCTACTATAAGGGGATCATATCAGAATACCGAAACCATCTTTTTTATTGCTTGATTTTTTAGAGTCTTTTTATTAAACTGTCCATTTTATAGAGTACAGTTCAATTCTTTACAATCTCAATTGATTGACAGTAACTATATTTACATCAACCAAGAAATCAAAAAGGGAAGGGTGACAAGAGACATAAGCGCACTAATAACAAAAGAAGAAGCTGTCTCACCTGCTAGACTGTCAAATTTCACTGAAATCATAGCAGCTACTGCAGATCCTGGGAATGCTACTAATAAAACTAACTTTGTTACGTCATCTGAAGATAATCCTATTGCAAGCGCAATTCCAAGCATGACAAGTGGTTGAACGATTACTTTAAGAAGTGAAATCCCAAATGCAGTTGGGCTAAATTGAACTTTACGAATTCCGATTGTGACCCCAACTGCAAATAACGCTGCACCCGATGTAATGCCACCAATTTGCTCTAAACTCTTCGCTAATAAATGTGGTGACTGGAACCCGAATAGCACAAGAATAACCCCAATTAAAGGAACACAAGCTAGCGGCTCTGAAAGACCATGTAAAATTGATTTAATAGTTACTTTCAAAAGACTTTCTTTCTCGTCAGTCTCTTCATTCTGACGTTGACCCACTGCACCAATAATAGTAGCTAATGGATCTAGCATGGCATTCACAACGATTCCTGTAATGGCAATTGGAAGCGCAGCCACACTTGCTCCAAACAAACTTCCTAAAACCGGAGTTCCCATAAATGCAAAAGTTGGTTGGGCTGAGTTTAAAGAAAACATTGATGCTTTTGTTAATGAAAACTTAAATACGTATTTAGCAATTAACAAGAAAACAATATAAAAACCTACAATACTAATAACTAAGGCAAGTAAAAATGGCCATTTTTCAATTAATGTTTGCTTAGGGGTTGTTGTAATCCCCACAAATAGATGGGCTGGTAATGCAAATTTAGTTACTAATGTATTTAATCCTTTTGATGTCGTCGCATCAAATTTTTTAAAATATCCAGCTAAATATCCTAATAGGATGGTAAAGAAAATAGGTGTTAAAATAATAAAGATTTGACTAATATCCATTTTAAAATCCTCCATACTTCACTATGATCTAAGCGTATATATCCTAAATTACGATTTAATTTCAAAGTGAATAATTTCTATTAAATACCGATGTCTATCAAGGTGATAGGCATTCATTTAAACTTACATAGCTATCTCCGAATTTTCACTAGCTTTGATTTGCTTATAAGTTGGATGCCACATGGCATCTTTTACAGCTTGTTCAACATCTTCTGGAACATGTTGAGCCACGCCGTCTTGAATAGCTGCTTTTGCAACTTTAATTGCTACTGCTATAGAAACAGAACGCAAGTCCTTTGTACTTGGAAGTAATGAAGCACCAGTTTTACGACTATCAGTCATATCAGTCACAGCATTTGCAACAGCAGTAAACATACCACTTGTAATCACTTTAGCTTTTACGACAATCGAACTAAGTCCTAAACCAGGGAATACAAATGCATTGTTAGATTGACCAATCTCATATACTGTCCCTTTATAAAAAACGGGCTCAAATGGACTACCTGTTGCAATTAGTGCTTTTCCATCAGTCCAAGTAAGTAAATCTTGCGGAGTTGCCTCTGCTAATGGCGTTGGGTTTGACATTGGCATAATGACTGGGCGTTCCACATGTTTGGCCATTTCTTTTACGATTTCTTCTGAGAAGGCTCCTGCTACACCTGATGTTCCTATAAGAATAGTGGGTTTTACTTGTTTAATTACTTCCAGAAGAGTTATTTTACCGGATTCATCACGCGCCCAACCTTTTACTTCTTCCGATTTTTGTAAGTAAGGTTTTTGGAACTTTAGAATACCATGCATATCGTCTGTTAAAAGTCCTCGGTAATCAACAGCCCAAAATCTACTATATGCTTCTTCTGCCGAAAGACCATCAAACACCATCGCATTATGAATTTGATCAGCATTACCAATCCCTGCAGCTCCTGGTCCAAATACCACTACTCGATGCTCTCGTAATGGAACGTCAGTAACTTGAACAGCAGAAAGGATAGCTGCTAATGTAATAGCTCCAGTACCTTCAATGTCATCATTAAATGTTAAAATCTTATCTCCGTATTTCTCAATAATGTTGCGAGCATTGACATTACCGAAATCTTCCCAATGTAATAAAGCATTTGGGAACATTTCTAATGATTTTTCAACATATGCATCAATAAATTCGTCGTATTTTTCGCCTCGAACTCGTTCATGTCGATTTCCAATATAAAGAGGATCTTGTAACAATTCTTCGTTGTTTGTCCCTACATCTAATACAACAGGTAACACACGACTAGGATCGATACCAGCAGCTGCCGTGTAAACAGCCAATTTACCAACAGAAATATTAATTCCATTTGCTCCCCAATCTCCAATACCCAGAATACTTTCAGAATCTGTAGCTACAATTAAATCAATGTCCTCTGCTTTAACTCCACTATTTGCAAATGCCTTTTCAATACCATCCATATCATTAATAGAAAGATAAATACCGTCTGGACGATGATATTCATGACTATACTCTTGAATGGCTTGTCCAACAGTCGGAGTGTAAATGATAGGTAACATTTCACTAAGATGATCTGTTAGTAATCGATAGAATAATACGGTATTGCGATTAGATAAATCGTTTAACCAAACATTTTTTCGTAAGTTATTAGGTTGTTCTTTAAATTGTAGATAAGCACGTTTAACTTGTTCTTCTAACGTTAAAACTGTTGGAGGTAATACCCCTTCTAAGCTAAGATCTTTACGTTCTTGTTTTGTAAATGCTAATCCTTTATTTAAGAAAGGTTGAGCAAGAAGATTTTTCCCTTTCAAATTTGTTTGAATAGATCCGTCATTGGAAAGATTAAATGTATTCATGTGATGATTCCTTCTTTCTAGATGCTTTGTATTGTATTCTTTTTTTTATTTATTAGAGAACCATAATTGGGTAGTAACAAAAAATTCATATGGCTTCTTTAATATGAGTTATCCTTTTTCTAAATAGGTTCCTTTTCACATAAAATCGTTAGGCTGTCATACAACGTTCTATATCAAGATTGTCATTGTTTTTGACACGTCAACATACTCAATCGTTTTAACAGATTAATTTGTCTAACGACCTAAAATAAGCGAAAAACGATTTCCACAATAATATTCAAAGGAGTCAATACTGGATGAATAACGAGATAGATAACAACTGAAAAGATCAGTGCTCCAATCGTTATTTTCATCGTTTGACTATAAGACCCTCCACCTAGCTTTACATTGAAGAGGACGATACTTCCCTAAAATAGTGCAGGAAGAATAGTTCAGAGAATATCCATTTGATTCAAACCTTCTTTCTTAAATCCTTAATGTATTTGTAAAGTGTCTTATTTGATTGCGCCACTCAAGGTTACTAATAGTAACTAACGTCACTCAACGTTACTAATCGTAACCAAGGTATTTTAAATAGTCAACAATTTTATTTTTCCTTATTTTCCCTGAAATTTACTTCTAATTATTTTTTATCGGCTAGTAAATAAATAGTTTCCTCTATATAAACAAAATTAAAACCGTATAGAATAAGGATTTTATTTTTACTTACATCAAAAAATTAATAGAAATAATTTAGAAAATATGAACCTATATAAATGTTTTTTTAGAAAGGAAAATATAAATACAATAAAAAACCTTCGGTTTAATTAATTACCTAGGTTATTTTTTGTAACCGCATTAGTTTATTGACCACCCTATATGTGGTTTATTATCTATCATATTAAAAACAGAAAGGTGAGAATGAATAATGGCAAAAGTGATGTGAGATCCAATTCACTCAGTATTTGACGATTCACACATAAAATCTCCCTGAATAAAGTCAACCTAGTTGACTGAATTCGAATTCTATTGTACTATAAGTAACGTAGTAAACTTAATTGACTATTTTTAGAGTATAAAAGGAATAGGATTCACCGAAACAAAAATTAATACATTATGGAGGTTTCTCATGGCTAATATCGTTAAAATTAGAGGAAGTGTATTTGCTCCGTATGCTTGGTTAGAACCTATTAAGGATTCTGCAACAGGAAGAATCTTAGAGTATACTGGTGATGCACGTGAATTTACACCATACGCCGTAAACACAATGCGATCAAGATTAGAGCAAGAAGTGATTATTGATTTTTATAAAAAAGAAATTTTCACATTTGCAGATGCTTGTATTACAACTGTAAAAATTACAAATCCAGATGGTTCTATTGAGCATAAAAAAGGAAAAACAGGTACAGAAAACATTGTATGTACGAATGTTGTGTGGGGCGCTGATGAAGTCTCTTTTGAAATGAGGGCAAGTGCCAGCAACCCTTTAGATACAGCAGCACCTGCGGCTGATTATTTATTAACTGTACGTGTTAACAAAAGTAGAGCTTTGCATATTGAAGGTTCTCATGATGGGTTCCCTTGCTATGAATTTTATAAGCAAATGGATTTTGGTCGATTTGAATTAATCTATACACATGATTACAGAGAAACTGGTGACACTCCAGCGGCGCTAGCTGGAGAGATGGAATACAGTTTTAAAAAGACAATATAAATATAAATATGAATCAGAAGAGTATCACACTTTACAAGCAGTAGCGAGTATAAAAGGAAAACAATTGATTGTTCTAAAGAAATTGTGACCTGTTTTTCTCAATGATGAAAGGTTATGTATTATCCAAAATAAAATTAAAATTACAGAGGTGTTTCTCATGACTAATATCGTTAAAATTAGAGCAAGTGTATTCATTCCAATGTCTTGGACTGCAATAGGTTGGACTGGACCTAAGGAAGATAAACAAAAGGGAAACTTAATCGAATTCGAAGGTGACTCACGTGAATTTACCCCTTATGCTGTAAACGCTATGCGTTCTAGAGTTGAACAAGAAGTAGTTGTAGATTTTCATAAAAAAGAAATTTTCACATATGGGAATACGGGTATAACAACGGAAAGAGTTACAAATCCAGATGGTACCGTCAATAAAAAAACAGGCAAAGCTAGTACAGAACGTATTGTATGCACTGATATTGAATGGGTTTCTGATGACGTCAAGTTTCAAATGAGTGCAAGTGCTAGTAATCCATTAAATATAAATGCACCTGCTGTTGACTATCTTTTAACTGTGCATGTCAAAAAAGATGGTACTGTTGATATTGAAGGTAAACATGATGGATTCCCTTGCTATGAATTTTATAAACAAACAGATTTTGGTCCGTTTGAACAAATTCATATACATGATTTCAGAGAAACTGGTGATACAGCTGAAGCTCTAGGTGGAGAAATGGAGTATAGTTTTAAAAAGGTATTGTAAAGACAATATAATTTCCCTTTTAATGAAGAGTCAAGGTTTCTTAAAAGATAAACAAGGGCCTGAATATATAAGGAAATATTATGCGGCTATTAGTAATTGCTGTAAATTATGATACACCGAAAAGGCGAAGTCTATTTGAAGACTTCGCCTTTGTTTTTTCTCATATGCAAATACGGGTATAACAACAGAACATGTCACAACACTAGATGGTTCAGTTAATAAAAGAACGGGAAAAGTTGTTTTATTTCCATAAAAAAACTAAATTTCACTTATCCTACGGGAGCAAATATACAAATTATTTTACGGTTATTTAGCCCATACACAAGAAGTGATGGATTAAGTATTAGAGAATATGGCAATGGAACAACTCGTTACATTATTAGTAAATAAAATAAATTCTTCGTATAAAGTGTATATTTTTTTACGCCACCTATAACTTATATAGTTACAAGTGGTGCGATAAAAAGAAAAGTGAGGAAACGTATATATGACTGTAAAAATTAAAGTTTATTCTGATTTTGTATGCGCATTTTGTTTTTTAGCAACAGGTCCTTTGGATGAGGTGTAAAGGAAAAAGATGTAGAAGTAGAATGGATGCCATTTGAATTGCGTCCTAGTCCATCTCCGAAAATTGATCCACGTACACAACCTCGTGTAATGGCAGCTTGGGATTCATTTATTTATCCTACTGCTGAAAAATTAGGATTAGAGATAAAGTTACCACATTTTCGTTCGTATACACTCCTTGCGTTTGAAGGTTATCAATTTGCAAAGGAACTTGGAAAAGGAAATGAGTTTCACCATAGAGTGTTTATTGCACATTTCCAAGAGGAAAAAAATATTGAAGACATCGAAGTGCTAACAAAATTGGCGGAGGAAGTGGGACTTTCTCATGTTGCATTTAAAGAAGCATTAGTATCACGAAAGTACCGAGAAATACATCAAGAAGCTCTAAGACATGCCCATCAAGAAGCACAAATTATGGCTGTTCCAACGTTCATTATTGGTGACGAAGTCATTCAAGGATTTGCTAGCAAAGAAAAATTAACAAAGGCGATTGATCAAGAATTAGAAAAGGGTAAAGAGAATGAGTTAGATGGACTGGACCGCAATGTAATGTAATGTAATGTATACGGAGATTGTTAATGCTAATGCTATAAATACTTGATGATTCATATATAAAATTCAATAAAGTCAATTAAGTTGACTTCACTTGAATTTCATTGTACTATACGTAATGTAGTCAATAAAGTTGACTACATTGTTTTTATTATAAAAGAAATGGGATACCCATTTTTAATGGGTAAATATAGAACAACGTAAAAGTGAGTAACAGGAGGAAAAGAGAATGACAACAGTTTTATTTGTAAAAGCAAACAACCGTCCAGCAGATCAAGCAGTTAGTGTGAAATTATATTATGCTTTTTTAGCAAGTTATAAAGAATCACATCCAAACGATACAGTGGTAGAGCTTGATTTATACAATGAGGAATTGCCATATGTAGGAGTAGATATGATTAACGGTACATTTAAGTCTGGTAGAGGATTTGATTTAACAGCAGAAGAAGCAAAGGCAGTAGCTGTTGCTGATAAATATTTAGATCAATTCCTTGCAGCTGATAAAGTTGTATTTGGTTTCCCGCTATGGAATTTAACAATCCCAGCTGTACTACACACATATATTGATTACTTAAACCGCGCGGGCAAAACATTTAAGTATACGCCAGAAGGACCAGTAGGTCTTATTGGAAATAAGAAAATTGGATTATTAAACGCAAGTGGCGGTGTATATTCTAAAGGACCAAAAGCTGAAATGGAAATGGCTGTTAAATATGTAGCAAGTATGATGAGCTTCTTCGGTGCGAAAGATATAGAAAAAATAGTAATTGAAGGTCACAACCAATTCCCTGATAAGGCAGAAGGTATTATTGCTGCAGGGCTTGCAAAAGCGATTAAAGTAGCAAGTACGTTCTAATTAACAAAACACTCGTCACTCATTATGGCAGTACCAACACTTCTATAGCGATGGTACTGTTTTTTTATTCGCTTCTCTCTCTACTTTGTAGCAGTAAGAACCTAATTGATGCGAGCTTTCCATTCCCAAATTATTCAAACGAAAGAAGGATTACATTACAATGGAACGATTGTGGACAAAGAACTATATAATGCTGACAATTACAGCATTATTACTATTTAGTGGTTTTTATTTACTAATGCCAACATTGCCTATGTTTATTAAACAATTAGGTGGAAGTGAATCTCAAGTTGGATTTATTATTGGAGTGTTTACAATATCGGCAGTAATTTTACGTCCTATTGTTGGCGGATTAATGGATCGATATGGCAGGCACGTATTTATAATAAGCGGACTACTATTTTTTGCAATTACAATGTATTTTTATGATTGGGTAACAGGAATTATATTTTTAGTGGTATTACGTATCATCCATGGAATCGGCTGGGCGATTGCTACAACTTCGATTGGAACGGCTGTGACTGATGTGATTCCACCATCTCGTCGCGGAGAAGGAATGGGATGGTACGGACTTGCGATGACTTTAGGTATGGCTTTAGGACCAATATTAGGTCTTTGGGTGGTAAAATCATTTTCATTTCATTATCTATTTCTACTATGCACAGCATTAGCAATTATAGCATTCATACTTGCATTTGGTACAAAAATCCCAGCAGTTCAACCTACATCAAAACAACCAATATCATTTTTTGAAAAAATGGTTTTACCAATCGCTATTGTGACATTTTTCCTATCCCTTACTTTTGGCGGCATTACAACATTTTTACCATTGTTTGCGGCAAAAATTCAAGCTAATGCTGGTACTTTTTTCTTAGTTTATGCTGTCACACTTATAGTAATTAGACCGATTGCAGGGAAAATATCCGATAAGCGTGGAGAAGGAATCATTATTGTTCCTGCGCTTATTATAATGATAATTGCACTATTCGTCCTAGCAATGACAAAAGGGCTTGTTGGACTAGTTATTACAGCTATTTTGTACGGAATTGGATTTGGAGCAGCGCAACCTGCTCTTCAAATAGTAACGTTACGATTAGCTCCACCAGAGAAAAGAGGAGTAGCGAACGCTACATTTTTTACTGCTTTTGATTTAGGGATTGGTTTAGGATCTATTCTTCTAGGATTTGTTTCACAGCTCATGGGGTATCAAATGCTATTTATTGTGTGTGCTGTATCTGGGTTTATTAGTCTGTTAATTTTTACTTTGTTTGTAAAAAAGACACTAAAATAACTTTTTAATTTACGAAAAAAGCGCTATTCTTTTGTGGAAATACACAGAAAGGATAGCGCTTTTGATATCTTAGGCGTCGTATACAATTATTCCATATCTCATAACCCATATAGCTTAACTTAAAAAATGAAGCCTGTTAGAGGTTATTGGGTATGCGGCAAGACCTCCATCAGTAAGTGTTCTCCTGTATTCCCACTGATAAAATTTTTATTTCTCCTTCAAAAATTCACTGTGTATTCATTGATATATTTCTAACCCTAAGATATTTTACATTTAATTATTTTTATATTTAAATTTATTTCTTAAGTAACTTTTTAAGGCAGTTAAAAACATCCTTCTTATTTTGCAATATATAATACCTAAACCTCTCATCTTCAATGTTTTTATAAACAGAAAAAAGGGTAGATGATGAACGATTATACGGTTTAGTTAGCAGGGGTGTAACCAATTTTAAGTATGTTCTATTTCAAAAACCCATCTGTAATTTTATTATTTCTCCTCGATAAAATGAATTACAGGGAAAGTATTAATATATTAAATATTCAATAAAATTAAAAGCCAATTTGGAAAGAAAAAAGTTGATGGCATTATCAATTTTGATATTCAAATTCAGAAAAATAGTTTAACTGAACAATATTCAAAAAACTATGCACGTATGGTTTTGGGTTTATTTTCTCAAACTTTAGAGAAAGCCATTAAGTTCAATATGATTAAAACTAATCGTGCTAAGCAAGTAGGTGCAATAAAAAAAGAAAAAGTAAAAGTTGAATTTTGGACTAAGAATGAATTTGAGAAAGTTTTATCAACATTTAATCTTGATGATTATTATGGAGATATAGAGCATAAAAGTAAAGTTCCTGATAAAATTTTCGAATGGAATAATTTAACCTTGGCATGTGGTAAATGCAATCTCAATAAAAGATATTATTATGATGTAAAATCACCATTATTAAACCCTTATATTGACAAACCTGAAGAGGAAATAATATTTATGGGACCCATAATTTCCGCAAGAAGTGAACGAGCTCTCATGACAATAAAAAAACTTGACCTTGATAGAGTAGAATTATATGAAAGAAGAAAGGGGCATATAGATTCTATACAGCCCTTAATATATTTGTATGCTACTACCGGTGACTTTAAACTAAAGGAAATATTATATAATGACTTACTTAAGTATACTGAGGAAGATAAAGAATATATTTCAATGATGAAAAGCATTATACATAATATTAACCCTCCTGTACCAGTAAAGGTGTAAGTTTTGATTGACGATATAGTATTTCATTATCTGTTCTTTGGCTAATAATTATCTTTTCCAAATCTATATATGAAACAAAAGATATTCTTCCTTCAAAATCAATCAGTTAATTAACGTTACACATAAATCATTTCATTCTCTAATTTTTCATAAAATGCCCTTATTGAATAAAATTTCAAGTAAAAACATTTGGTAAAGGATAAATAAAAATATCCATTCTTTTTTATTAAATTAAAAGCAATAACTCCAGGGAAGCATATCCTTGCATAACAAAACAGGAATCATAACTTTGCATAAACCTGCATTTTATGCAAAGTTATGATTCCTGTTATACATTTCACCATTTATACTTTTATATATTTATAAAATTATAAATCACCCCAAAACTTCCACCACGATTTCTTTTTCGCTGCCGCTACTTCTTCCTGTGCTGATACAATAGTACTTTTCGCATCTTGAATTTCTCTAATCACTCTCATAAGGTTTTCATCTCTTTGCTCTAACCTTTTTTCTATCCTTTCTTCACGTTCCTTCCTATCTTTCATATCATCTTCAATTAACTTATTCCTTTGATCTATACGATCGCCTAGTCTCTTTTCCATTTCTAACAAGTTCGCTTGCTGCACCTTATTAATTTCTTCTATCATAGCGCTATATTGTTGTTGAAATTGATACTGCATTTGATAAGGTATTGCATCTGTCCCCTGGCTTTCTCCCTTCTTATTATCGATTCCAAATTGCTTTGCAATCATTTTTGCTGCTTTTTCTAAGGTCATACCATCCTGCTTACTCAACTCTACTAACTTTTCAATAAGTAACACATCAAACTCTGTATATTCTCTTCTTCCTCGACTATTTTTTTTTGCATCATATCCTTCACGCTCAAGAATATCTGAATACTTTCTAAGCGTGCTGCCACTCACTCCTAAACGATTATAAACCTCATTAGCGGTGTATACTATCTCCATTTCTGCCATAGCGCTACGCCACCTCCTATAAGAAAAATTCAATAAATGAGGACTAATACCTTTAATAATCAATCGACGAAGCTCGTACTGTCTTTGCTGTATTTTGTCGGGATAGAGGTATCTTAAATTATTTTTCAATACAATAAAATTTTTAAAAACGATCCCCTTATTAAAATCATGATAATATTATAGAAAAGGAGGTTTACAATATGCAAAATTCAGCATGTGATAAATGTGGATCTACTAATCTTAAAGAAGGAAAAGTAGGATACGGTTTCCATGCATATATTTATGAAAATATAGCTAGTACAATCTTCAAAGGTGGGAAACGATCTAAACTATTAACTACATTTTGTCTTGATTGCGGAGAAGTAATTTCCTTTAGAGTTGAAGAACCAAGTGTATTTAAAAAATAATATATACATTTAATAATAAAGGCACTCAAATAAAATAATGAGTGCCTTTATTATTAAAAATTATTCATTTGAATAACATTTTCGCTCCTATGACAAGATTATGCAAAAGAACAAAGAGAGAAAAACCAAAAATCGTATATTTGATTTCTGGTTTAACATCTAGTTTTAGGATTAATATAGATACACATATAATGATCAATGCGCTAAAAAAATACGTAATGTAAATAGGTAGAGACATATTAGAGTATTTTAAAATTACATATCCAAACAAAGATAATATTAAGAAAAATATAATCATAAATGTAGTAACCTCCTAAATAAAAGAAAACAATGAATATACATTGTTTTCTTTTAAAATATTATTTTATCTACCAGAAATTTGTACAATATTTACTGGATTCCAGTTACTCAAATATATTTTTGTTCCTTTACTAGTCATTCTATAATCCACTTCATTTCCTACCCACCAAAGCCCCGCTGAAATTAACCCAGCCGCTAACGCAGCTGCCGCAGCCTGAGGTACACCCATGGCCGCTACATAACCAGTGATAACAGCAACACCAGCTGCACCTGCCGCCCATTTATTACAGTTATATACAAATGTCTTTGATTCGGAGTTACTTAAATAAAAGTTCCAACCATAAAAATTACTATCCCATGTCCAACTAGGAAGACTTGACTGATTTGAAGGTGCAACCGTTTCTAATGCCAATGAATTCGTATTTGCATTTACATTGACCTTCACGTTACCAGTTGCAACTGCTAGATTAATAGCTTCTACACCTTTTCTATACTGATTTAAATTTTCCTCAGTAGTTCCAAGTTGTTCCGCAGTTGCATTAAGGCTCAGTGTACCATCTACATTCTTCACAAAATATTTCTCTGCTTTTTGTGCAATATCGTACATCTCTTGTTCATTGTTAAATTTTATTTCTGCACTTTTTTCACTTTGAACCTCTTGAACAGAATTTGTTTTTTGTACCTGTTTTTCATTAACAGCCGCTAAAGACGGAGTAGCAGAAAGAACCAATAATGTCGATACAATAGTACCAGTTACAAATTTTTTAGTTATCATCCAAATACCTCCTAGAAATATTTTACAAATACATGAATATATTAACATATTTTAAAATATTTGTATTAATCATTAGATTGATAAATATTAAACTGAATATTCAATTATCGATTGCACAGATACAGACTATAAAATTCTTTATAGGGGTATACAAAGAAAATTTAATAGAGAGAGGGATACCCTAGGAATCTATCCTCGCAGCGCTGTTGCTAAATAGGAAATTAACTCTCTATAAGATTCTTATATATATATAATCTACTCAACCAATCTTTATCTGAATTAACTTTATATTATGAAGAAATATTTGAAGTATTTTTCCAAGCCTGTAAATTAAGATGGCGTATAGCTTTAGAATACACAAGATAATATATCAACCAAAAAGAACTCTTCAGATTATGAAAGAGTCCTTTTTATTTCTTGCTAATAATTTAATAATCAAAACCACTTTATAAAAGAACATAAGTTCGTTTATAATAGGAACTAACGTTCTTTTTTTCGTTAGGAGGAAATCATAATGTACAACTATTCACTTTTACCGAATAGAATCATTTTATGCGTAGATCTTCGAAGCTTTTACGCTTCAGTTAGTTGCATCAAAATGCGATTAGATCCACTTCACACAAAATTAGCTGTAGTTGGTAATGTTAATAGGAATGGCTCAATTGTCTTAGCTGCAACTCCACCATTAAAAGCAATAGCTAAGTTCGGCAAGAACAGCATATTAAGAGGGATTTCTTATACTCATAGCGCTACAGCAAGACACAGAAACACATTGTTAGGAGAGCATAAATCTTGAATCATACAAATATACCAAGAGGACGAGGCATGGTAAAGTTCAGTCCATTTTCTGCAATTCCTGAGCAATTCGAAGGGATTAAACAGATTATTCAAGAACAATTAAAGGTAGAGAAGCCAGTGTTAGACGAGCAACAAATAGAGGAGATAGGGCGAACATTAAATGAAGCGCTACATACAAAGCAAGAAGTAAATCTATGGTACTACAAAGACGGTTGTATATACCATGAAATAATGGATATCCAAAAGATTGACCTATTTAAAAAAACAATAATTACTACCGATGCATTTCGTTTTCAAAATAAGTTTGACCTGGATGACATTGTTGATTGTAAATTTCATAATTAATATCAAAAAGGAGAATACAGTATGAATGTTATTCAATTTGAACAAGCAAGAAAAAGAAAAATCAACGAACTACAAATGACGACAAAAATACCTATCGTCGAACGAATTTATGAAGTGAATGGAGAAGTAAAGTTTGATGTATCTGGTGAAAAGGAATTACCTAAAGCATTTCTAGAAAAAGATGTTAATTAAGAATAGGCGTGTTAATTTTAAGTATTGATAAAACAACTGAAAAATAGAGAAACCTTTTTATTTTGAGGTTTCTCTATTTTCTTGAATAACTAAGATTGTTGTAGCCTTGAAATAAAGTTTGATTAAATCAGCTTAATATACCTTCATAAAAGGGGCAAATGGAAAAAGCGTGTCTGAAAAAAAATTTATCAAACTACGCTTTTTCCATATTCAATATAATCAAACTTTTATAAAAAAGTTTGATTATAAATTATATAGAAGTCTCATTTTTATATACATAAGATATTTTATACTTTACATTTACTAAAAAGTTAGACGCAATACAACAAATAATTCCAGTAATAGGAACACTAAATGATAATATTTAAAAAGATTGTTGTTTTGAAACCGAATTAAATTTACATCACATTAGAAATCGGTGTTAACATTTCTCTAACAAAGCTTTCGTGAATGTTTTGTATTATTTGTTCTATTTTTGGAATGTCTTCTTTTGGGATATGTAACAATTGAATTGAAAAGTTAAATTCATGGACTACTAGAGCATTTTGTAAGAATAAAAATTTGACAGTATTAGATTTATAGTTATTATCAGGTCTTAGCGTTAAATCTAGTATGATGTTATCTATATTGTTAAATGGGATGGATTGAATTGAAATATTCTCTGAATCTCTAGTTGATGAGGATGTTTCTTTTGTTGTTCTTCTTATTTTAATCATTTTATTATGAAGAGATATTTCAATGTTTTCTTCATTTAATACACTTGGATCTTGATTATGTGTGTAGTAATCAGTCCGAATATTATAACTAAGTATATTATTATTTAAAGCCTCATGGATTTCAAATGGTATCGAATTAAACATTAAAGTCATTGTATCAGCCCTTTCATTTTTTAAAATATAGAGTGTTTTACTCTAATTAAATTATAGCATTTTTAAAGTGTTTCTTTACAATAAAGTTGATTGGAAACACCTCATAAACCTGTGTTTTTCGGTAAATAGGGTCACGTCAAATGTCCACTTAGCTTGGTTGCTGTACAAGGGAAATTCAACATTTCATCTAGGATTTTTGAACAAACTTTTTTACAAACGGTGCAACTTTGTTTCAAAATTACAATTGTCTTATGATTGAATCTTGTTCTCCAACTCTTGGATTCTCTTTTCTAACTTTTTGTTTTTTTCCATTTCTTGATAAACAAGTAAAAAAGATAAACTCCCCATACATAAAGCAAGCCATTCCATATTCGCACCCCCAAACTATACAATCATGCATTAAACGAGAAATAGCCTAAGAGTCGAGGGTATTTCCCTTCCGTCTTAGGCTATTAGAATAGGATTTGAAGGTATGTCCTTTCCCTCGCTATTCCACACTCTGAATACTCGTTACAACGTTGTTATAGCATTCATGATAACCTTTTAAAATGAAAATGTCAAATTTTGTCGTTTTAAAGCCTTCTCACTCGAATCTATTGTAGCTTTGAAATAAAGTTTGATTAAAACTCTCGCAAATATATGTATTGCCCATAACCTAGTTGTACACGTATCTCGACTGTACCCCTATTGCATGATTTGGTTCCGTTGCTACACGGCCATACTAATTTAACGATTGGTAGGATGCTTTATTTATATCTATTTTCCTACTTTTTCTATACTGAAAGTTTTTAATTTCTCCCAACTCTTTTTAGGGTGTCTCTTCCTTGTATGTCTTCTCTTTTGTTCATTCTTAATAGCATCTATCAACATTTCTGGACTATGATGATAGTATGCTTGCTCGTAACCATCCTCAATCATACCGAAATAATCACATTCATTGTCGAAAAAGTAATTATCCCCAATTAACTTCTCAAATTCACTTTCAATATAACCCCAATTGTGTACTTTACTATCAGAAATTGAAACACCATTAGAAGTTATTTCGAGCTTATCCAATAAATAATCCATATACTCTCTTGATACTTTCTCTAATTCCTTAATTTTCTTCATATGTTCCTTATTTTCCAGAATAAATTCAATATACTTTTTTTCAAACCTACACTATTCGTTACTTATAGGTAACGAACAACCTTTACAGAAACAAAATGGCAAAAAAGAAGGTTGACTTATAATCAACCTTCTTTTTTATTAAGTGTGAATCAGAATCAATTTACATTCCAAAGACTCTCAATAACAGTCGGTATACGTCTTTTGATACAAAATTAAACATCGAATGACTAATCCAACTAGCCAAGAATCCATATCTCAAAAATAACACTCCGTATAAAACACCTGGTATCAAGTAGAACCAAATATTCATCATGTTGACTCCATGACCTACCGAAAAAAACACGCTAGATCCTAAAAGCCATAAACAAATCCATATTCTCTTCTTTATTTCAGAGCCATCATAAACCTTTCTAATTAATGAAGATTTATCTTTTATCAACTCTAGTAATTCAAACAGACCTAACAGACCCATATAAAGCCCATATCTATAGATAGCTTCTTCCAAAAACGGTCCTGTTAAATATACTAAGATCCATTCACCTGCTGCCGTCAAACGTCCATCCGAAACATATTGTCCTGAACCGACAGGAATATCAAAACCTAACCACAGCACAAAAATTTTAATGAAAGATAGGGTTAATTGCATGATAATACCCAACAAAACAGGTATCCCAATCACAAAAAACATTTTCTTCTCCCTAATGAAATGTTTAGAAAAAGACGATCTAAAACCCCTAAAAAAGATTAGTGCCACTAAAAATCCTACAATCAATCCCAGGTGACCAATACCAACTGGACCTGATAATCCCAATCCAAGAGCTATATCTACTTGTCGCATTAAGAGAAATGCTAAAACAGTTGATATAGTATATAGCGAAACTATTAAAAGACCCTTTAAGATTTCTACTACAACATCCCAAATACGATTCTGAACAGGCGAATCCACACCACTCACCCCCTTCAACATTTTGTTATTACCATTATAATACAGAAAAAACTTGTCATGTGGTCGATTCGTATCAAGCAATAAAAACCTAAACATTCGACTCATAAAGAAAAAAAACTCTTGAGAATCTGAAAGAATTCTTTTTCTTTGAAATGGCAATATTTTTTATCCTTCCTTATAACTATCAGTACTTTTTCAATATTTCCACTAAAACTGTAACTATTTGTAACGTTTACAGTTTTACGTGTCACCGCTTCAATAGGTACAGTTTTTACTTTTGGTGACGTGACGCCTATAATAATATTAACAATCTATGTTCTATATAATAGCTGCTACATTATCAATCTTATAGAGGTGTATATATGAAAATATTATTAGAGGGAAGAAGAATATTTGAACACGAAACTGATGAAAATACAAAGTATCTGATCTTTTCGAATGAAAGTTTAAAAAAATATGTGTACAATTCCGCATCGATATTTATTAAAAAAGGGGACTTTTCTTATCCTCAAAAATGGCTCATTAGTGACAATTTTGAAACTAGAGAATTATTAACTCCTATAAATGATTTTGATTCCAGTATTTATGAATATATGTTTCATATTGATTGGCCGCTAGTAGAAAGGGTAACCCAAATTCTAAAGCCATATGGCATACAAGTTGCCGAAGAACCTAATGGAGTACGAATGCGCGATTTAAATGGTTTGTTGCGTTTAGAAGAGATACCTCAAGAAGTTCAAGATGAAATTAGAGGTGCTTTAGCAGAGGAGGATTTAAGGACATACGAAGAGTTTCAAGTATTCGAGTGTTACTCTTGTAAAGAAAAGGGTAATGAAGAATTCTTCATTATAAATGGAGATAATGACATAATCTTATCCGATATTTCTTACGATCAGACAGATTGGTTTTCCGATAAATATATAGTTGAAACATATCGAAAAAAAACTCATTCAAACACGGAGTATGTGTTTAAAACAGATAGAGACGAATGGTTTATATACTTCCCTGGAGATTCAGATAGTAACTATTGGGTTTTAGAGCATATATATGACGATGAATTGGAGGACTTTCCGCTTTCTTCTTATATAAAAGTTGAAACAGAAAAGAGAGAGATTCCCGAACGAGAAGATGAAATCGATTTTCAGCGTTATTTTAATAAAGATACTCCTTACGACTTTTATTATTCAGATAAGATGTTTGCACTAAGAATTTTACAAGACGAAGGACGATTCAATATGGCAAACATTAATGGAAAATGGCAAAGGTATACAGAGATGGTTTTAAAAGATGAAGAACCGTTCTGCAAGTGGGATGATATGAAATATGTTGGTTCGGGCATCTTCGGTGATATTAAAGAAGAAAAATTATCACAGGTAGAGATCATGAACTTTGCTGTTGAAATTAGGGAAAAGAAACAGAAGGACACAACTATACACTAAGGAAAACTCAAAAGATACGGAATATTTAAAAATGTACCAACTAAAAAAGAAAGTAAACTTTTGAATCATTTATAGCTAATTTTGTAATAAATTTGTCAATCGGATATATATTTTAGAGAAACTTTTGTACAATTGTATTTTCCATGCATGTCTTTAGG
The DNA here is from genome assembly GCF_046534555.1 of Bacillus sp. SIMBA_074. Taxonomy (NCBI): domain Bacteria; kingdom Bacillati; phylum Bacillota; class Bacilli; order Caryophanales; family Bacillaceae; genus Bacillus; species Bacillus sp. SIMBA_074. The sequence continues at coordinate 18,287 of NZ_JAWRYM010000026.1, forward strand.
AATATCCCTATTACTTTGGTTTCAAACGAGTTAGAAATCGGAAAAGGAAACATATTTCATCTTCAACATGCTAGAATGCCTAGTCAAGAAATTCTATTATTCATCAAGAATTTAAAACAGCATGTTGATTCTTTATATGAGGAAAATAAGTGTTTATCTAATATATAAAAATCTTCATTAAAAATACATTAATATTTCGTTTAATCTGAAATGAAAATTTCATTTGAATATAAAAAAACGCTATTCTTTTTGTAGAGATATACAGAAAGGATAGCGTTTTTTATGAATCTTTCGATTCAAGGTGAACTACAATTCTTACTTTCAGATATCCTTCGGTTTCTGTACAAATCCTAATTCTATTAAGTGAAATTTTTTAATATAAAGGTAAAAAAATTATGTAATGCATGAATAAAAAAAACAACCCAATATGCGGAGAGTGTTTTAGGTGTTTTTTCCTTCTTTTTTTGATAAATCCAATATGAGTATCCTAGAATGACACCCATTAGGCCAGTATAAACTTTATAGGAAATCCCATATGAGTGAATAGTTCCAAAAATAATGGCTGAAAGAAAAATCGTTGGAATATTATCGTATTTACGTATAAATGGAATATCTTTTAAAATCCAAAACAAAAACATCTGATAAAGAGCTGTTTCTATTAGTGGAGCTACGACACAACCAGATATAACTTGTCGAATAAGAGAGACATCCTCAATCGGATTTCTTTCTGCTTCTATCGGTATAAGAAAGGATACCAATGGTAGTACAAATGTAGCTATAGTCATAAGTATGATGAAATACGGAAATCTTAAGTTATAAATAAAACGATGTAAATATTTACACATAATGTACTCCTTTGACATGTTGTGAAATTATTTATTCTGGTTAGGAAATATGTATTTTATTTTACTACTAATCATAATGACGAGCAAATATAGAAAATGCATATTAAATATAGAATTATGTAAATGTAATCTAAATTTATTATTTTGAAAAAAAATTGAACATTACTATTGTAAACGTTTCCATATAGTTGTAGAATATATATCGTAAGCTTACATCTATATATATATATAATTTAAAAAATGGAGGGCGTTATGTATGAAAACTTTAAACAAAGAAAATAGTTTATTAGCAAATCTAGAAGAAGTTGAACTAGAAGAAATCAATGGTGGAGGTTGGAAAGACGCTGCTAGATGGGGCGCAGACTTTGTTAGAGGGATTTATTCTAAGGGTCACGGTTGCGGTATGGGTGACGGATACACTAAAGGTTTTACAGGTAATGGTAATTACTTAGAAGGGGCATATGGCCACCGTTAATAACTTTAATTGATAGATAATAGTTACAGGGTTAGTTTACAAAACTAACCCTGTAACTATTAAATGAGGGATGATGTATGGGAAATTTCAATTATATTTCAAACGAATTAAGATATAATATAAATTTTTTTGAAATATCATATAATAAATTGTTAGCTATGAATATTAATGATGATAACTTGTTAAATAAGGTTAGTAAACGAATATCACTTTTAAGAAATATTAATAAATATTCAGAAGAAGCTAACGGATTACTTTCTGATTTACATTCAAATCTAGTTAAGGAATTGAATTATTTAAGTGATACGCAATTTATAGAAATATTAAAGAATTACCTAACCACTAAAAAAATTAAAATTTCTGTTAATATTATGACGTTGAATGAGGAAAGATGTATTGCTAGATGTATTGAAAGTATTCAAGATCTTGCAGATGAAATTATTATTTTAGACACTGGCTCTACCGATAAGACACGAGAAATAATTCAAAATAATTTTCCAGATGTGAAACTATATCATTTAGAATGGAAAAATGATTTTTCAGAGTGTCGAAATCGCTTAATAGACTATTCGACGGGTGATTGGGTACTTCAAATTGATGCAGATGAACATTTAGAAATCAAACAAAAGGATATAAGAGAATTTTTGGAACTGTTTTACGAATTCCCTATTTCTCCAGTAGTCATCTGTCCAAAAATTAAAAATCACGATAATCAAGAGATGGATTTTAATAAGAGAATCTTTAGAAAAAAGGATAATCTAAAATACTTTGGAATAATTCATGAAGATTTACGTTATGATATTCAGAAAAAAGGAAGCGACTTAATCTATTTCACAACAGATTTTACGTTTAATCACGATGGGTACAAATCAGAAATAAGAGAATCTAAGAACAAGTGCAAAAGAAATTTAAAATTACAGCATAAAATGATACATATAGAACCAGACAATATAAGATGGTATTATTTCTTAGCAAGAGAACAAAAACAAGCTAGTTATTCTGATGAAGAAGTGATTAATACACTTGTACAAGGAATTGAAAATAGTAAAGATAATCATGAAAATAATCATTTTTATTTACGCTCTCTATTAATGTTAGCGGATATCTATGATTCTCAACGTAATTTTGAAGCATTACAAGGAATTGTCAATGAATTATCTAATAGATTCCCATATTGTATCGATGGACTATACTATAGTCTAATAAATAACTGGGCAAATCAATCGTCTCAGATTTCAAATCTTATTCAAAGTAGTATTCAACATATGCGAAAGATTGAATCCCCCTTTTCTATAATTAATTCGGATGGATATCATATCTTTTATCTACTAGGTATGTTGTATTTTAATCTGGGTAATTATGAAAAAGCTTTTCAAATGTTTTCTATTATAAAGGAGGATGCTTTGTTAGATGAAATTAAATCAAAATTAAATGCTTTAAAAGATAATATTGAAAAATTTTTAAGTAAATGAATAGTATTATATTCTAACTACTATAAATACTTTTATTTTGCGTTAGGATTTATGGTTAACAGAGCTAGATCCTAACGCAAAATAAAATTGTAAGGAGTTTTTGGAATGCAAAAGTCATTGGAAAAAATAAAGAAACAATTGGATGCTACAGAAAATATATTGTGTGTATTACAATGCTCATTCGACCTATATGTCAACCAAAATTCCTCTCGTCCTGGCATATTGGTTGCCACTGAACGAAGAATGATTTTTTACGGGCCACCCCTTTTAAATTTTAAAAACGAAATGGTTGAAGAATTCCTTTATGAAAAAATCTCTTCATTTACATTGAAAAAAAGTATCTTTGGAATAAGAATTCGAATGGAGTACAATGATGAATATTTGAAATTCAATAAAATTACAAATACGTATGCTACTACATTTGTAGAAACAGTGAATACCCTGCGTAAAAAGTAATAGCAAACTTCATATCCTCCACTTTGATAGTAAAATGTTTTGGAACTTAGCGGTTTTATCACTGAGAAAGAAGGTAGTATTTTGGTTCGAAAGAAGTTTCGTTGTATCAAACAACATGATTTAAAAGACTGTGGTCCAGCTTGTCTAGCTATGATTTCACGTCACTACGGCCTTTCAATATCCATATCAAAAATTCGAGAGGTTGCTGGAACGGATCTACATGGCACAAACATCAAGGGTTTGCTAGCAGCTGCTAATAGCTTAGATTTTGATACGAAGGGTGTGAAAGCAACAAGCGTAGATGCATTGCAAGAAATACCTTTGCCTGCTATTGCTCATGTCATTATGGACGGTGGACTACTTCATTATGTAGTCATACACAAAGTAAAGAACGGTAAAATCTATGTAGCAGATCCAGCACAAGGGCTTGTTACATATACATTAGTTGATTTTTGTCAGATTTGGCAAGGAATATTGGTGTTATTGACCCCACGTCAGAATTTCCAAAAAGGAAAAAAATCTGAAGGAACACTTTTTCGATTTTTTTCACTATTAAGACCTCAAATGAGTTTGTTATTTCCATTATTTATAGCTTCTATTTTTTTTAATATATTTGGTTTTGCTGGCGCATTTTATTTTAAGTTCTTAATTGATGATATTGTGACGAATCAATTGTTGCAAACACTCCATATAGTGTCTATAGGAATTGTTATTTTATACTTCTTTAAAGTATTACTCTCCTATTTTCGGACGCACCTCATTTTATACTTAAGTAGACGGATAGATATTCAATTGATGCTTGGATATTATCGTCATGTTGTAGGTTTACCTATGAATTTTTTTGAAACACGAAAAGTCGGTGAAATCATTTCCCGCTTTATGGATGCAAGTAAAATACGCGAAGCTTTATCGACAATTACTATTACATTAATGATTGATACAGTTATGGTTTTCTTAGGTGGTATTTTATTATATGTACAAAGCTCCACTTTATTTGTCGTCACATTGCTTCTCATTCCATTTTATATCGGAGTTATTTTTTTATTTCATAAACCCTATCAGACTATAAATCGTAATGAGATGGAAAGTAGTGCAAAATTAACATCGTATTTAGTGGAATCATTAAATGGAATTGCGACGATAAAGTCTTATAATGCAGAGAGAGAAGTGTTTTTTCAAACAGAAAGTCGCTTTGTAAATTTGTTAAGACATATATTCAAAAGAGGAATGGTATCGAATTTGCAAGGTTCTATTAAAATGGGACTGGCGCTTATTGGGGGCACTGTTATTCTTTGGGTGGGAGCGATGCAAGTCCTAAAAGGAAATATGACAATGGGTGAACTGATTACATATAATGCACTTTTAGGATATTTCTTGAATCCAATTGAAAATTTAATTGGTATTCAGCCTACGATGCAAACTGCATTAGTTGCTGGTGAACGTTTAAATGAAATCTTAGATTTAGATGGAGAAAAAGATGAAACAGAACAACGTAAAGTTTCCCCTAAAATATTATCTGGGAAGATAGCATGCTTAAATGCTACATTTCGATATGGAACACGTAAAAACGTGTTGCAGAATATTAATTTTTCGATTCAACCAGGTCACCAAGTTGCATTTGTAGGAGAAAGCGGTTCTGGTAAAACGACCATTGCTAAGTTATTAATGAATTATTATGAACTACAAAAGGGTGACATATATTATGATGATTTTCACATAAAAGAGATTAACCGAACGGCACTTCGAGATCGAATTGCTTATGTATCACAAGAGTCATTCTTCTTTAGTGGATCTATTTATGATAATTTAAGATTTGGATTGGAACGCATGCTTTCGTTAGAAGAAGTCATTCAAGCTTGTAAGGATGCATGTGCGCATGAATTTATTTGTGATTTACCTTTACGCTATGAGACTTCCTTAGAGGAAAATGCTTCAAATTTATCTGGCGGTCAAAGACAGCGATTAGCTATTGCAAGGGCACTGTTAAAAAAACCAGATATTATTATTTTAGACGAAGCAACAAGTAATTTAGATTCAACAACAGAAAAGTATATTACAGATATGTTAAAAGACTTAGGTTCCAAAGGTATAACAGTTATTATGATTGCTCATCGACTCAGTACAATTCAGCATGCCAACCAAATTTTTGTAATGGAAAAAGGAAATATTATAGAAGAAGGACCTCATGAGGAATTATTACTCCAAAAAGGTGAGTACTACCGACTATGGAAAAATCAAACCGTTCATGTAGAATATCTTGAGACTGAATTTGATGCAATGCGAGGTGGGCAACATGGTTAAGATGTACTCTTTTGATGAATTAACTGATAGTGTTGAGTTATTAGAAAGAAACCCGCCTCGTTTTATAGCTATATTATTGAGTTCTCTTTTTTTGTGTCTATTAGGTTTTATTGTTTGGGCATATGTTGGAAAAATGGATATTGTCAGCAAAGGTACTGCGATAGTTGAAGGGAAATCAAATATCAGTACAATTCGTACGCAAATTGTAGGTATTGTAGACACTGTTTCTGCTCAATCTGGTGATGAAGTGAAAAAAGGCGAGGTTTTACTCCAATTGAGGAACCAGGAGTTAACAGGTAAACAGAATCAACTAAATGACATTATAAAACATGTAGAAGAACAAAAAGCAATGTTAGAGCAGTTAAAAAAGAGTATTGAATCTGAGAAAGCACTTTTCTCTGAAGGATTAGATCAAAAAATACGTGATGAATACAAGGCATATGAGCAAGGATATCAAGCTTTAGAAAAAGAACAAGAAAATGAGATTAAATCCCTCATGAATAATAAGTTATCTAATGAACAAGATGAGGTTTTACAAGGGTTGCTTGCGGAAAAGGAAAACATACAAAGAGAGCTGAAATCTACTCAAAAACAAAAACAGAAAGAACAGCTTCTACCAGAACAAATTGATTCATTAAATGAAAAGATTCAATCATTAGAGGCGCAACAAACTAGTGTAGAAAAAAGAATAGAACAGAGAAAAGTAACATTAGAAAGTGAAAGAAATAAAATTGAATCAGCTAAAGAAGGAAAACAAGAGCAAAAGAAATATGCCTTACGTCAATATAAAGAGAATGCTATTGTTTCAGTTAATCAGCGTATTCAGTCTGTAGAACAAGAGCTGTTTGTAAAAAAACAAGAATTGAATAGCTTGCATCATCAAAGTGAAACGACTGTTATAAAGGCACCAACGGATGGTATTATACAATTCTCCTCTATTTTGCAAACAGGAGATTTAGTTGATCCTGGTCAAGAGGTAATATCGATTGTTCCAAAGGAAAGTATCAAAAAGATAAAGGTACTATTGCCTGCACAAGAAGTAAAAGGGATAAAAAAAGGAGACAAAGTGCAGTATTCCTTTAAATTAAAAAAGACAGATAAGCAAGTTGGAACTGTAACTTACATATCTGCCCATCCTATTTTTGATAAAGATTCCAAAACATATATGTATGAACTGAAAGCATCGATTGATACAAACGAATTTGATGAATTACATATGGGAATGGTAGGTAGAGCTTCTGTCGTAACGGGTGAAGAATCTATTTGGAAACTTATTTTACGTAAGTTAGATTTTATTTCTAATTAGGAGTCTCGCCACATCGCTATCAAGCTAATAAAAAGAAATGCGCCTAAAATGAAAAAATACGCTATTCTTTCTGTAGAATCATAGGAAAGGATGGCGTTTTTTATGTCTGTTTCTGTGTCTGATGAATTACATCTATTTGCTCAAGAGATTCAAAGTTTTTTATCTCCAAATACCTTACAGGATCTTGCTAGAGATGCTGGTTTTGTACAACGAACCAGTAAGTACCAAGCAAAAGATTTAGTAGCTTTATGTGTATGGGTGAGCCAAAATGTAGCTATGACTTCTTTAACTCAGTTATCTAGCTGTTTAGAAGCATCAACAGAAGTACTCATCAGTCCTGAGGGACTGAATCAACGGTTTAATAAGGCGGTCGTCCAACTTTTACAACACCTACTTGGGCTCACCATATCAAAAAAGAAAATTGTACGTTTAGACATTGTCCTGTACCTTTGTTAATGAAATAAACTCACTGTTTGACTTATTTAAATTTTTTGGGCAGCACCATAGGTATTACTATAATATAAGTAATTCTTTTTATTATTTATATTTTTGTTATTTCCTGTTGCAGAATCCTTAAGCTATTAAGGATTCCTTTTTTGTATCTAAAATCCAAAAATTAAAAGATAAGATCCGGGAACACGATCTTATCTTTAGCACAAGGAGTAAACATATGGGATAACCATCATGTTTTTATTATACTTTATTTTTTGTAAATTTTTAATATTAAAGCCATAATTAGCAAATATATCTATATTGAGAAATTTATTACAAAACGAACTATAACTGATGGAAAAATCGAATGTAAACTTTTAGCCATTAGTTTACATTCAAATCTCCTTATTCATTGACTTCAAACCAAATCCCCCGATATAATCAATATGCACAACAAAAGTATACATTCAAAATGCTATAAACAAAGAGGACAAGAAATCTGTAAACAAAAAGATCTCATTAATATAAAAAAGAATACCACCTTTAAAGGCGGTATTCTTTTTATATTTTCATCTAAGCAACTAAATAATTAAATGCCATATATATAGTTAAAAATACACCTAATACTAATTCAAGACCAATAATTATATATGAAACATTCAAATTAAAATCTCTTATACTTCTATATATAAACATAATCCCTAATAAGAAGAATGTAACATATAAATATTGACCGATACTAAAAGTTAAAGTACTCGATAGTAAAATTAAAATTATAAACATTTTGTCTATTGTTTTATAATTAATTATTTTTTGTCCAACAAATGGTTGCATAAATCCCCTCCTAACATTTTTTTCTAATTATGGATATTATAAAGATTATTATATCATGAATTTTCTGTTTTTTAAGGTTATAAATACGCTGTTTATATAAGTTTACATAACCCCACTTATCGGTATTCAATGTATCTAGAAAAAACCCCTTCAGTTTACTTGCTGAAGGGGTCTCGTATTTACATAATTACCGTTATTGGAAGTTGATTAATATCAGTTTAAAGTTAGCTTAAAGGAAATTATTTACCATTATGTTGATTTGGATTATACATTCCGTTTTGAACCATATAATATTCTATTACTTGGTCTAACCATCTTTCTTCTTCCTCTGTGTAAGGAGAGGCCATCATACATTGAAAACCTTCTATTTCCTCGTCCTCTAATTTTCCAAAAGCGTGCATAGCCTCTTCACCAACATATTTAAGAGATGCCTGCAAATGTTTATTTGCTAACTCTTGTACTTCTGGATCATGAACTGGTTTTCCAACTAAACTCTTCACATCTCTCGATAAATCAATAAACTCTTTATCTAAGGACAAATTCTCCTCGTCAGTTTTATTGTAAACTTTATCTGCAATTTCTTTAGAAGTGAAATGTTCAAGCCATGTACGTTGATTTTCTTCATTTTGAATGTTATTAATCAAACTAATTAATATTTCACTTGGAACATCCTTTTGACTATCTAACAAAAAAATTGTCTGATTAATTGCCTTCAGAACTTTATCTAAATGCTCTTTTTTCTTCTCAAATGCTTTTTGTTGTTGAATTAAAGTGTCCTGTAAGCTTAAGTTGAGACTTGTATTAGTTAGCATTAATCTTATTTCTTCTAGGTTATAACCTAAGAATTTTAGGGCCAAGATTTTTTGAAGTTTTACTATATGATCCTCTCCATATAGTCGATGGCCAGAACTGAGGTCTTTTTGAGCTTTGAGTAGCCCTATTTCGTCGTAATAATGCAATGTCCTTAGTGAAACACCAGTTTTCTTAGAAAATTTACCAATTGAGAAACTTAAATCATTACCCAACTTATATAACCTCCTTACAATCTATTATTAATTTCATCATAATATCTAACGTAACTGGAGGTTCAAGCGTTAATTTTTACAATTTAAATTTTGTATATCCTATACAGAGTTAGTCGACATAACGCATCATTATTGGTAGCAAAAAAAAGCGAATCCCTACTTTCAAAAGGAATTCGCCTTTTTCTTTTTCTATAATCCTATTCATCTTTTTATACATTCCTATCCTGGCGTGGGTTTAGGTTTCTTGTTTGTTACAGGATTAGCGAAAAAACTGTATAAAATCTTGTATACTCTTAGCGTGGTTATTTCCCAAAATGCTGGTGGAACCCCACCGCCATCAAGCTAAGAAAATACAACTACTCTCAGAGCGAAATTTTGTGCTAACTTGTAACAAAAAAGCTCATTTTTTCATTTTGGAGTAATTCTGAATTCTTAAGTTGATGGGCATGTATGGTGACCCCTAATAGTAAATATATTTTCCATAAAATTCATTATAACACAAAGAAAAGGGGTTGCTTTAGACTGCACTCTAGGGTGTAACGTTTAATCAAGAGTTACTTTTTAATCAATTGATACTACGCAATATAGACGTACTAAATGCTTAAAAATCTAAACTGGTAAATTATTAGGAGGTAAATACAATGAGTAATGAACGTTATCAGCGTGGCTGGAAAAAACTAATGGAAATAGATGGAGAGGGTGGGCAACGTGTTATAGATTCCCTAAAAGATATTGCTCCTAATCTCGGTAAATATGTTGTTGAATTCGCTTTTGGCGATATCTATCCTCAAGAAGGATTAGATCTCAAACAAAGTCAATTGGTTACAATCTCATCACTAACTACACAGGGTGGCTGTGAACCACAACTTGATGTCCATATTAACGCGTCACTTAATGTTGGTCTCTCACCAGATGAGATAGTAGAAGCAATTATGCATTGCATCCCTTACACGGGCTTCTCACGAGTCCTTAATGCGATCTTTGTGGCAAAACGAATTTTTGAAGAACGTAAGCTAAACTTAAGATGAAATTCCCGAAAAATGGAGGTATGCACATTGAAAAAGGAAAACATTGTATATAATAGGGTCTGGTTCATTACTGGGGCTTCAAAAGGATTTGGACGTGCATTAGTTGAGGCAGCACTTGAGCAAGGTGATATGGTAGTAGCTACAGCACGTAAACCAGAAATTTTAGCACAATCTTTTCAAGATAATAATCATTTATTAATCCTGCCTTTAGACGTAACAAATTCTTATCAAATCCAAGAATCAGTCAAAAAAGCCATTGAAAAATTTGGGCATATTGATATTTTGGTCAATAATGCCGGGTATGGACTGTTAGGAGCAGTGGAAGAAGCGAACCTGGAGGAAGTAAAACAAGTATTTTCTACTAATGTTTTTGGTTTGCATGCTGTAACACAAGCTGTCTTACCCCATCTTCGATCCCAAAGATCCGGTCATATTATCAATATCTCTTCAGTTGGTGGATTTTCAGGTTCTATAGGATGGGGAATCTATAACTCCACTAAATTCGCAGTGGAAGGATTATCGGAAGCGTTATCGTTAGAAGTGAAACCTTTAGGTATTCACGTTACCATTGTCGAACCAGGAATGTTTCGTACCGATTTTCTTGCAAGTTCTATGCGTTCTGTTAATACAGTTATTAAAGATTATACAAATACTTCAGGACAAACACGAGAAACGGCTAATGAAAGTAACGGTAATCAGCCTGGTGATCCTAAAAAGGCAGCTTCAGCTATCTTGAAGGTTGTTGCAGCTGATGATCCACCACTAAGACTTGTTTTGGGGCCTGATTCCCTAAAGCGAATAAAAACAAAACTTGAACAAGTCAAAACAGATTTAAATAATTGGCAAACTGTCACATTAAGCACAAATATAGAGGATGAACAAATTGATTAAATCTTTATATCTGGTTTTTAAGTTGCAAGTATATTTACAAGAAAAAATTCAATATAATACTTAGAATTATATTGTGATATATATCAACGGTAGATTGCAAAGAGATTTTCGTGTCTCTTCCCCTACTTTTTTCCTTGTTATATAAAATCTATATAATAAACATGAAATTATCAAAATAGACGTAACATCCCTAAGCCGCAATGTCTTAAACAAACGTTTGTTTAATTTCCCCACAATTAATTGCTATATAATATAAGTAAAAAAGAGATAAGAGCACTTTTTTAAGTGCATTATCTCTTTTCGAATATGCATTTTATATCCCATGTAAATTTACCACATATTTCAACGGGACTTACAAATTGCTCTTCAATAGTAATTATATCTTTTTTTTGTAAAAAATATACGATTTCAAACTTTTTCAAAAATAAAAGGTCAGAATGTCAGTGCTTTACATGTTTTAAAGAATTATAGTTAGTGATAACATGAAATTCATTTTATTATAGTTGTTTATACTTAAATATAAATATAGGTCTTTCTGTAAGAATCCTATACAAACTTCTCTAATATATTATAATTTCTCTTCATAAAAGAACAAACATTCTTTTATAAAGAGAGGAATCACAGTGTATGACTATTCAATCCTATCGAATAGAATCATCTTATGTATAGATCTACGAAGTTTTTACGCTTCAGCTAGTTGCATCAAAATGGAGTTAGACCCTCTGCATACAAAATTAGCTGTAGCCGGCGATATAAATAGAAACGGTTCACTCGTTCTAGCTACAGCTCCGCCTTAAAAACCTTAGGTATAAAGAATATGGCAAGACTATACTGGATTACCAAAAAAACAGACACATCCTCTACAGTGGCGTGCCTGTTTTTTATGTATAATTAATAGAATTATATCATTACAATTGTTGCAAGAAATTTTTCAATTCTAATAAACTATCATGTTCTAAATCCCAATAATGTTTTTGCGCTCCTAGACCTAAACTATTAACTATTTTAGGCTTGGTCGCTAAATAAACCTGTACTTTAGCTTTTGATAGATTCCGAGGAAATTCAGATGTGTTACTTCCTACACATTCAAAAAATTGATTAACACAATTCATTACAGGATCTTCATTTTTGGTTTTTAAACATAAATCTTCTAACATCGTTCCATCTTCTGGATTTCCTGGCATTATAAAAATTCCAAAGCTAACTTCTCCTTCACAAGAAAACGTATTAGCTGTTTTAGGGCCAACAAATCCATTTTTCTTAATTACATCACATGCGCTTTGAAACGCCCCATCAAAGTTAGCATCCGCATCCCTTACCAACGCAATTGATTCTACAAGATCAGAAAATCCCGTACGATTTATTAATGCTGGAAGTTCAGTTTTAAATTTTTCTACTCCACCTACATCAATTATTTGAACATCATTGTCCATTTTATGTTTGCTTAAGAAAGAGCGAAAAAATGAAATTTCATCTTTTCCTTCTACTAATAAAAGTTTTGGCTTAAATATTTCTCCATCATTTGGTGATATTGAATGTGGTAATACTGGCATTAGCGAACCTCCCAGCCTTTCTCTATTGCAACTTTTAGTGTTTCATAGTCGAATGTCTTAGAAACTACCTGCTCACTTTTCTTTGATCTCTCAACCCTAAAGTACCTAAAATCAAGCTGATTTTCAGGACGAATACCATTAATTGCTGCACTTAAGCATTCATAACTATGCGTAGTTGCATACAGTTGGCAGTTATAATCAATCGCAGCTTTACTAATAACTTCCCATACTTTACTTAATACAGAATAATGAATACCATTCTCTATTTCATCTATAAATACTAATCCATTTTTATTTGTAACTATAGCAAGTAATATAGTTAACAACCTTGAAACTCCATCTCCCATATACGAGATTGGAACCTTTTTCCCAATACCAATATCCGCATGCAACATAGAACTTCCATTCCCCATTGTAATAGAAGATATTCCTTTTAATCTGGGCTCAATTATAGTTAAAAAGTGAACTATAATTTCTGCTTCTCCACGTACATCCAATTCTCCAAATCGAATTGCGTCTTGATGGGCATGAGGTTGTACTTTCGCAGGAAGATAATCTGCTGACTTCGGTTCTGTATATGCAGCAATTACTTCCATTCCAAACCCTTCATTGTTTACTATTAAATTTACTTCCTCTGTCTTCATGTTACTTCCTTTATACCTTATATTCAAATAATTGGCAGCGATTATCTGTTCATCAGTTCTAATTTGTCCATCCTGGCTTTTCATGGGTATAATTTTTCTACTACCATCGTTTTTAAATTTTATAGCCATATTCACATTAAATTTCTTTTCATCCGTTGTTTCTATTACAATTGATTTATTTAGATCAAAATTATAAAAAATAGGTGCAAATAATGATTCTGGATTTAGTGTTAACTCATTTACCCCACGCCAATTATATTGTCTGAGAAGAACATTAGGATTAAATTTGTCATGAAACATAAATAAAGCTTCTAATACCGTAGTTTTTCCTGCGTTATTTCGTCCACCTAACAAATTTATTTTCGATACATTATTTAATTGAAAGTTTTCTAACCCTTTAAAATTCCTAATCCTTACTGATTCTATCATTTACCTTCCTCCTATACACAATACAGGAAAACTTCGTTAACCAATCCTGTATATGCTACACACTCTTAAGTATATATCAATTGTACAATCTTTAATCGATTCAAGCAGTATTTTTTATTCCTAATCTTAATTATTATAAGTAACTACAATTAAATCATATTATATATTCACTCAAATAAAATCGTGGTTTCTATCATCAATTATTTTATTCTACAAATCATTAATTTCCTGTGTTTTTTTAGGGAAAAGAATATTCATTGCTTCTACTGTTAAAATCCATTCCCCACGTTGTTTCTCTTGGGGCTTGTAGTATTTAATTTTCCCACCCTTAATTAGTTCATCTACTAATTTATTATCTTTCCCTCTCTTCAATTTCATCCGTAGTGCTTCTTGTGTAATTCCCCAATGATCGCATGCTTCTCTAGGTGTCATAATTTCCTCTAGCATAAACAACATCAAAATCACCCTTTTCATTACTTATAAGTAACTTATATTAAAAGTGTACATTGCTTGTAAGTAACATACAAGAATCTAAGACAAAAAAGACCCTAAATAGGGTCTTTTTCTTAACTTGTTTCGGTAAGTTATAAAATATCTGAATTTTTTATAATAATCCTCCATAACCGACATCATTTGTCATTATCGTACCAAAAGGTATACCTTTTGATGTGGTGTAAAAACTATCAAAATAAAAACTTCAAAAGGTTTGAAATCTCTTTTTGAACTAGTTCAAAAAGAACATATATCTTTTGATTCACTTTTGGTATAATTATAGATAAATAGATAGAATAGTATTAATGTTCTTGTTATAAGAAAGGTTGTTGTTTTATGAACACAAAAAAATTCGGATATGTTCGTGTTTCAAGTAAAGATCAGAACGAAGGACGAAAAATTGTAAATATGAAAAATATCGGAATTGACGAACGAGATATTTTTATCGATAAAAAAACTGGAAGTAATACGGATAGAGAAAACTATCAAACGATGAAACGAATTGCTCGCACAGGAGATACAATTGTTTTTGATTCTTTAACAAGACTCGGAAGAACTATGAACAATATTCTTGAAGAATTCAAATATTATGAGGACCAAAAAATAAATTTACATTTTTTAAACGAACCCTTTATAAATGTAACTTATACCGGAGATGACACGAATGATGTAATTCAAAGAGCTATCCAAAAAGCAACCACCACTATCCTATCAGCCTTTGCCGAAAAAGAGCGACAGGATATTAAACAACGTCAGGCTGAAGGAATTGCTTTAGCAAAAGCAAAAGGAAAACACTTAGGTAGACCTCGCATTCCGATCACTCAGGAATTTACCGATGCTTATAATGAATGGAAAGAAGGGAAAATCACAGCTACAGCTGCTATGAAAAAGTGCAAAATTTCTAGTAGCGCTACATTCTATAGAATCGTCAAGCGCTATGAAAATAAAGAATTTGACACTATTTAAATACTGAGGATATAGATTAGAGAGGTGAAAGAAAAATGTATGAGATAACAATATTGGATTCCTTTCTATTAAAGGCCCTTCAAGATAGTTATGAGGATATAATAGAAGTCAAAAGAAATGATCCTTGTCCTTGTGGTTCTGGATTGAAATTCAAAAATTGTCATATAAAATCAGATGAAAAATGGGGGGAAGGTTTCGAATTTTATGACGGTAACTTCGGGTATGAAAACATAAGTCTAACTATAAAACTTTTGAACACTATCCAAGAAATTTCATTTAAACTAAAACCTCATAATTCTATAGATGAAGAGTTGGGTTTAGAACTCCTCGAAAAATTATATTCAGCATATGATCCAGCAATAGAACAATTACAAAAAAACGCCCCTTGCAAAAAGGGATGTATCGCCTGTTGCTTCCAAGAAGTTAATCTTCAAAAAATAGAGGCTCAAAGAATTAATATAAATATGAATAAAGAAATCAAAAAAGTTATTAAATATAATTTAAAAGAAACTAAAGCAAGAAGAAAAGTTCCTTATTCCCTTTGGACTGACAGACAGAGTTCTCTTGAACCTTGTCCTTTTCTTGATATTACAAAAGGAGAATGTTCAATATATAATATTCGACCATTTAGCTGTAGATCGTACTTTGTCATAAGTAACCCGCATATGTGTAATGAAATAACAGGAAATGTCACTTGGTTTAATCAAGATATATATATCAAACTTACACGTTCAATAATAGCTTTAATTAACCAACTCGTTTACAACGATGACCAACCTAAACTTTTAAAAGAATTTTATGAAGAACTTTCATTTAAAAAACAACTTAATCATTTTTTTAAACACCTGACTTCAAAAAGTGACAACGTATGATTTATGAACAAATGATGATGACAGTGAAATTAACAATTTCTCCAAAGATATAATCCTAATATTATTAGAAGAAATTAAAAAGACGAGAATAGAAGCCCTTCAAAACTTACGAAATGAGGTGGTTAAAAATATGTCTACTACAAATCTAGAAAAAACAATACAGCACTTTACTGATTACTTATTACAAAAAGGAAGAAAAACTTCAACAATCAAAAGATATATGTATGATGTAGAACACTTTTTATCATGGTTAAAAAATACCGATTGTGCCATTGATGAAGAGATATGGGAATCCCTAAACAAAAAAGATTTCAAAGATTTTTTTCATTACCTTAAAGAAGAACGTCACTATTCAGATAAGACTATACATCGTATTTATATTGCCCTAAATCGGCTGTATGAATCATTGGATTTGCCTAGTCCGATAGAAAGTGTAATACAAATAGATCAACCTGACCGTTCATTAAGAGATAAAGATTTTATATCTTCTAAAGAAGAAAGACGTTTAAAAGAAGTCGTTTCTTCCTTAGCGAATCTAACTGACAAACAGAAATCTACACGCCCAATGTTATTAGAACGCAATCTTTCTATTATTATATTACTCCTAGATTACGGATTATCTTTACAGGAGCTTGTTTCTTTGCAAATGAAACATGTTCATTTCGAGAGTAATATGTTATCTGTTCCTGAAGACTCACAGATAAATCGTACAATCCATTTGAAAGAAGAAGATAAATTACATTTTTACCATTACTATAAAACCATTCCTGAACCTGTCCGTCCTAAATATCACAGCAGCGATCCACTATTTGTTGCCTTTGACTACACTCGTGGAACATATCATTGGAGCTATGATGATGATGCACCTAAAAACTTAACCGAAATATCTATACAAAAGATGATACGATTAGAAGTGAAACGTACCAATCTTCGAAAGGGAATTTCTGCCCAACATTTTCGGAACACATTTGTTTTAAAGGAAATTAAACAGAAAAACACACCTGAACAAATCATGAAGCAAATTGGATTTAAATCTCACTTATCCCTAAAAAGATATTACGATTACTATAAGAAAACCGAAGTAAAAACAGTTTAGAAATTAGCACTTAATATATAGTTTTTACATACCTACAGGTTTTCAATTATTTTAAGGAGGAAAAAAGGATTTATAATGAGGAAAAACGAGGTATCATATTATATACACGAATATACCTTACGAAATCGAACCACTAAATCTATCAAGATTAAACCCTGGCGTTCATTAAAAGAAGAAATGCATGTCCTGGGAATTAAGGACAGTGATATCTTTCAAATTCAAATGATAGATATAGATCCGAACAAAAAGTAACATAGCGCTATACCAATCATTATCAATGTACTGGAGGATTTCAACAATGAAAAAAACAAAGGAATTCCTAAATAATCCATTTATTAAATATCCGTTAACTTTAATTTCAGCCATGGCTATATTAAAAACAGGTTATGATTTAGGTGTCTTTATAATCAATATAAAATATATTTAAATCATCATCATAATGAAAGAGAGAAAACATCACAACTTTCATAGAAACATCGTGTCTCTATTTCAAATTCACAGTAATACTCAAATAGAAGTGTAGCTTTGATATAAAGTTTGATTAATTTAACTCTTTTAACATTGATATAAAAGCAAATATAAAAGCATGTTTTGAAAAATCTTTTTATCAAGACCTAATTTAAAAAATGTAGATAAATTAAAGGACATAACATATTTTATATGACTAATATGTTATGTCCTTTCTTACTCTATAATCGCGCCCGTTTACTGAACAAAAATCAATCGGGACTCTTCGACTATGCTTCGGTAGTGAGGAAGAAGAGTGAGAACAACGTTCTCCTTCTTCAACTATCGGGCCAGATTACGGAATAACTCCTTACTAAATAAAATTTTAAAGAAGAAAAACTAAAACTTAGTAAGGAGTGATTTCTTAATCTCGCATTGCCCCAGCTTCTCGGGAAGTCATTGCTCCTTGTCCTTCTCTTACATCATTTTGAATTTCTTGTTTTACTTTTTGCGCATCAGTTTCTGCAAAATTTGATTTCATAATAGAACCAGACTTCTCTATAGTTTTTTTATGATGTTGCATACAAACCCTCCTCAATTTAACGTTTAACAATCTTATTATGTACAAAAGTACACTCGGTATCCCCCGAGTAGTTGAACGAATTTCACGTAAACTAAAAGGGGGGAATTAAATAAGTGGTTTCTGATTT
This sequence comes from Bacillus sp. SIMBA_074, assembly GCF_046534555.1. Classification (NCBI taxonomy): domain Bacteria; kingdom Bacillati; phylum Bacillota; class Bacilli; order Caryophanales; family Bacillaceae; genus Bacillus; species Bacillus sp. SIMBA_074. The sequence continues at coordinate 36,561 of NZ_JAWRYM010000026.1, forward strand.
TAGGAATAGCCATTAGAAGTGATTCCACAATCGGGCGCGATTGTTGAAGAAGAATTAAAAGGGCGATACATATTATGTATGACTAATATGTATCGCCCTTTATTTTTTATGACTTTTTACAATTTAGGTCTTGATAATTGAATAACGGTTAAACTTTATTTCAAATCAACAGTTGATTATTTTTTATGCAATAGTGCAATGTATTTTGCAACTATCACAAAGTTCGTCATCTTCAGGAGAATTTATTACATCACCGCATTCGATACATTTCCTTACGTGATTAATATGCTCACAGTATAAGCATATGCCGATACCCAATCCATTATAATCTGATATGTTGATTGCGTATTTCTGACAGTTTTGGCAAGAGAAAGAAGCTACTTCGTCATCTTCTATCTCTAGCATTTTATCTTCTAATAGATTGTTAATGGCTGTTTCTAGATTATAAAGTGCTGAGATATTAAGTTCTTCTTGAATAAATGGTAAATAACAGCCTTGTTCTTCGTCAAATCTTGCACTACCATTTGTATAGCTAATATTAAAAGATTCTTCCATATCATCATTATAGTATAATGTGAGCTTGACACTACTCGAACCTGCTTCACTGCTATCTATATATGCTTCTATATCTACGTGTATTTTGTGATTAAAATAATTATGAACAATCGTAAATATTTTTTCAACCTTATCCAAGTGAGGCTTAACAAAAATCACTTCAATATCACTTCGGTAATAGATATCTTCTTTTATGTTATCAAACGTATCAATGATTTTTTCTTTTAGTAAATCGAGAATTTGTTCTTTCGCAAGAATTTCTACCCCGGCTTCTTCACTTACTCTTCTTCTGAGATCGAATTGCATTTCGTAATCATTGATTAATTGCATTGCTTCAAGTTCTTCAATATATAAATCCATTTCTGAATTTAAATGATCGTTGAATTCTTTTTCGGCTTCTTTAATCAACTTTAATAAATCATCCATGCTTTTCTTATACTTTCGGTATAATTTGAAGTCTATTAGTTTGTTATGAGCTACATGATTTCTATCTTCACTAAAACTATCCCACTTTCCTTGAAATTCTCTCGAATCACAAGAAAACCATGGTGCAAAGAAATCTTTCCAAAAATCAATTTCTACCTCCATTTCATCTATTAAAATATCAGTTAATTCCTTCCCATGTGATTCTATTTTTTGACCATTCAATATATCACTCATGATATATCGGAATCTTTGGGATGAATTCATATAGTTTTCTACCAATTCCCTTTGTGAATAGTTAAATAAATTAAATTCTTTTACTTTATATGTTTTAAACGTCAAAATCTTGACTAAGTCTCCAGTATTAATAGACATTAAGTTTGTATGTACATCTTGGAAGCTCCGTGCTCGTTTTCTATACTGATCATTTCGCATACTATATGTACTGATAAGATTAGTAGGCATATATTTCTCCCACCAGTCACCACCTAGTTTATAAAATAGAATTGTATTAATTACTCTCCGTAAAGTGTTTTCTACAGAATGAATATCCATATATAACTCTTCTGAAAATGCTTCAGATTGCCGATCTTCTAACCATACGCACTGTTCCCATTCACTCATCATTTCATCCTTTAGTTTAATTTTCAAGTTATGTAGATTATGATCTGGATGGACGGAAAATATTCCTGAGATATCTATTTTTAATTGTGAACCTTTAGTGGAGAAAATATGGGTAAAAGTAACAAGATATTCATTAGTATCAATAATTATTGAACATCTTCTTGTTTTAATTCCGTTTGTATAAAATCGAAAATCACTAATATTCAAAGCGCTTTTAATTTTAGCTAAAATGTTATTTGTATATGTTTCTAATTTAAAAATCCATTTTGGATTTTTTTGATTAATCATTACAAAGCGAATTAGATCACTCATCGCGAATTCCTCCGTTATTGCTTACTAAAAATATATAAATGAACACATTTTCATTTTTTATTGTAACATTTTTCAGTTTAGGGCATGAGGTATATATTTATTAGTAAAAGGCAAATAATCCACACCTATGTAAAGGGATGGGGATTATTTGCCTTTTACTTAAAACCACAAAAGTGTAGTTTTAAAATAAAGTTTGATTAAAAATATCTACTCCCACCCTTACTCTACGGAATATAAAAAGAATCTAATTTGAAAAAAGGTTAATCAAAATAGATTCTTTTCCAGTAGATTTAAGATTGGTTTTTATAAAAATGTTTGATTAAACTTACACATTTTAACCTTACTATATGATTCTCTGATTAATAAAACTCATAAAAAAATTGGGAATAGTAACACCTATACGTTATTATTCTCCTTTTTTTTATAGAAATGGTTCGAATTACAGGCAATAACCCATCCTATAATTATTAATGTTATAGAAAATAACTTAAGACACGCCCTATATATATAATCTAAATCTTTAAGATAAACCCAGGATATTATCCCTATAACAGCACCGACTATCCCTAGAATCAAACCCTTATATTTTTGTAAAAACATCAAGTTACCCCTTTCGTACAAACAAAATATCCGATATATAAACAATACTAAATTATGGAATATTTTTAAAGAATCAAAACGTTTTTATATTCAATTCATATATTTTATTTCTTTTCTTAATAAAAATATCCCCATAGATAAGTGAATCCAAAGGGATAAAACTGTACATCTTTGTTATAAACAGTACAACTTTATTTCAAAGCTACAATACCAGTTGCTACGTTCAATTCTCCAAAATAAAAAGGGCTTCAAAGAGAAACCCTCATAAGCGTCATGACGCTATATCACATCAATTCATAATTGTTAAATGATACTTATTAATAGACAAAAGAGCAGCATAACGCTATGTCGTATACAAGAATTGTCTATATGGATAAGACATATGATTTTACTCTTTAGAATGTATCGGGATATAGCCCTTCAAAGCGAATTAAAATCCGATTGCGAATTGTTGAATTTTTAACTACACTGTAATACCTTTCATTCCCCCAACACTTTTGAACATTGTTTTAAGTTGTTTGCAACAATTCATCTGGTCGAAATTCATCTTGATCTAATATTTCTATTGGTTCAATTAGAATTCTCTGCTTCCCTTTCGGTCCTATATACTCAACTTTTTTTGCTTCATAGGTATCAACAAGATAATCTATTATTTGCTTATGTTCTTGTTCTCTACATTTACCACTACACCCTAATTGCGTACATAATGGATACACTCTTTTCCTTGTTCCTCCATGATAAGTAGACAACTCTCTTTTTTCTTCTTCATCTTGATAGGGAAAATACTCTCTTAAATGGGATACATCTTTCCAATTACTATATAATTTTTTATATACCATCTCATAGGCATCATTTACATCTCTCTTTATAGGACCTGTTATTCCTTCTCGTTCCATGAGATTCTTTAAAAATTCTCTTTGCTCTTTATTTACTCTATTTTTTGTTATCCTCACTTCATTTTCTCTATAGATTTCTTCCACTGCCTTACTAGTTCCTTCAAAAGCTAAATATTGACCAAGTTTCTCTTTCTCTTCAATATCCCTATAAGGAAAATCCCTCATTATTCGAGAAATAGGGAGATTCTCCATAGCTAAACTAGTACATACTTCTTTAAATACAAGTTCTATATTTCCATTTAGAATAATTTTAAAGTTAGCATCTTTACATACATTTTCTAAGAATAATCTTTGAGCTTTTTTTATTTTCTTAGGTTCAGACATTTTCCCTTGTCTCGATTTTGTATGTTTTCTATTCTTTGTTTTCGCTAATATCTTACGATTAGGGCGGCTTAGCGAATTACCAATATTCAACACTTCCCTGTTGTATGGTTTATATTCAGCTTCCGCTCCTTTTTCTAACTTTTTAACATAAAAAGCTTTTACTTCCTCCCATGATCTAGTCAGTACATACCCTTGTCTTTCTAACAATTCTTGTACATCCTTCCCATACCCTTTGGATGTATAAATTCGCTCATCAAGTATTGTGATAACTCCATAATCCTCAATACTTCTAATTAAGCGCCCGACTGCTTGATCTAACTTATTAATCATCATTGGATAACTAACTTTTTCAAACCTATCTTCCTTTTCAATTCCCATACTCATTAATTCTATAATAGGATCATTAAAGGCTGGAAATGGTAACTTATTTATAATAACTGACGTTAAAGAAGTTCCCGATATCGAAAATCCAGAAAAAAAACTACCAGACCCAACTAACACACTCTCCTCTGACTCTTTAAAGCGTTTAGTTAGATTTTCAACTCCACTTTCCCCTTGCTTGTATAATGGAATAGCAGAAGTAGCTAACTCTGTTTTGATTCCATTATAAATATCATCCATATGATCCTTAGAAGTATTTAAAAGGAGCGTTCGTCCCTCCGTCAACTTCAATAGTTTATGAATCTCTCTCAATGCGTTTCCTATAAATTCATCTTTATTAGGATTACCTAATTTCTTAGGTATATAAATAAGAGCTTGATTCTTATAATCAAATGGACTAACTAAAACTTTTGTTATCGCTTCTCCACTTTTAATATTCCACTGATTTTTAATATAAGAAAAATCTTTATTCACTGTAAGAGTACCCGACATAAATATAATTTTATTTAAATTCTTAATATAGTCTAACATCTGCCGGAATGTCTCTTTATAGTTATTCTCTATGACATGAAATTCACCATCTTCTAGGCTTACCCAAGACGTATACTTCTTTTTTTGTAAGAACTTATGAAGAATACCAGACAACTCATCCAATATTTCAGCCTTTCGATGCTTTGCCTGTAATAGATTTTCATTTAGGATCTCTTGTAATGTCCTTAAAATAGAAAATACAAAATCTGTTAACATATAGCGTCCCACATCTGATTTCTTGTTATCTTCCTTGTTCCTCTTTATCCATGCTCTTAACCTACCTACAGCTTTTCCCCACTTATCATTGTCTCGTTCTATATACTTTTCAACCCTCTTCAAATACGATAGGGTAAATGTTTCTTCTAACCGACCAATAAATGTTTCCAGAAAATCATGTGCCTCATCAATTATCACTATTCCCATATCAGTTTTTAGTACTGGCTCATAAATACTATCCGTATCCATAGCATTTAAAAATGAATTAATTAATTGATCATGATTTGTTATAACTACATCATTTTCAATTGCTTTAAATCTCCTCCGGTGTAAAATTGTCGGACATATCATTGAAAATTGACAAACTCTACAGTTTGACTTATTAGATAACTCCACTCTTTTCCACTTTTCATCTTCTATATTAAAGGTGTATTTCTCTTCTAGTTCGCTCCTTTGTCCTGTTTTACTTGTTTGAAAAAATTTTTCTAGGGCACGTTGATCCGCACGCGTAAATAATTCTTTTTCTACTCCTTGGCTTGAATTCTTCATCCTAAAATGACAATAATAGTGTGATTTTCCTTTTGCAACAATCGGGTTATTTACTAGTCCCAGTTTACGCAATAATGGAATTTCACTTCTCATTAACTGTCCTTGTAAGTTAATAGTAGCAGTAGCATACATAACACTTCTTTTATCGAATATATTATATTTACGATCTATTAAAACTGGAACTAATGCTCCTAATGACTTCCCAGTTCCCACTGGTGCCTCAATAATCATTACTCTCTTACTAGACTCCAAGAATTCTCCAATGTCTAATGCCATTTGTATCTGGGATGTCCTTTTAACACTTGTACCATAGTGTTTCAGTAACTTTTCCTCAAATAAGTCTAAAATTACATCTGCTTTAGAATTCATCTACTGCCCCCTCTATTTTTCTAATTTATAATACATAATCCCTCGTTTATATAAATTCTTCTTATTTAACTAGTTATTCTTTTACTTAACCCTCTACACTTTATACATTTTTTTCCTAATACAGACTATAATTATATCACCGAACAGATAACCGTACAACATACAGTTCTTATTTAAATAAAAACAACCATATATAGTTCTTATTATTGAAGAGATAATGCATCGCATCATTTTTAAATACTAGGACTAGTAACTACATAAACTTGTACATAAAACATTTATAGGATACTATATTACTGAACATATAATAAAAATCATTATTCAGAACATATGATTTCTATTTAAAAAAGGAGAAAGAAACTGCTTTTCAAAAGATAGTAGATTAATATATATTGTTAAAAGTCATTATGAATGGAGTTGTTCAAAATGGATTTTAAGATAAAAATACCTACTGATAGCCAAGGGTTTTACTCTTTATCATGTCCATATTGTCATGAGAATTTCAAGGTACAAGCTGGTGACATAGATTCGGAAGAGGTATTAGAATTATACTGTCCAGTTTGTGGATTGTCTGCGGATAATTCTAAATTCACACCTCCTGAAGTATTAGAACATGCAATGACTATTGCAATGAATTATGCTCAAAATGAAATATCCAATATATTTAAGGGTTCTAATAAAAGTTTAAAAGGATCAGGAATACATATGAGTATAAATAAACCTAAGGAAGATGTTCCTAAATTACTAGTTGAAGACGAAAATTTAGAACAGGTTGAACTAAATTGTTGTAACAAAATCATTAAATTGAATGTTGCACAAATTGCAACAATTGTATACTGTCCTTTTTGTGGGGTGAATTAATATGAGTCCAGAATTACAATTAACAGAAAGCGATTATAAAAAATTATCATTAAACTTTCGAAAAGTGGCAAGTAGGTTCCTTCAAACTAATTTTACCGAAGCGAATGATAATTTAGCAAGATTTTTAATATTCATTGAAGGATCGCCAGTAATTCTTCAATTTATTCAAAATAATAATACCGTTGAGTACAACATTGAAAAGATCATTGCGAATACCGAATATCATGATAAATACAAGTTGCCTGTTCGTACTTCTGAGGAGATTGCGTTTATTTATCAATTTTTAAAATATATATTTGCGAATAATATAAGGTATTTTGATATCATTCCAATGAGCTATAGATCCGGGAAGAAAATTCAAAATACTGTTGATAATTTTAACCAACAAGTAGTAAAATCTCTTGTAGATCATATAGTTACATATTTGGGGGAGATGGCAATAGATATGGGATTGGATAAAAGCTCAAGTACACAATTTAATATTCAAGATTTTAGAGGGCAACTAAACCACGCTGAGAGAGAGTCTTCAATAACAGCACACCAAGTTTATAATGAATCCAACATTGAAGATTTAAAGAAAATCAGTTCTCAATTTATACAAGAACTTTTAAATGAAAAAAGTGATTTAGGAATTGATAAGGAAGAAACCAAAGAATTTTTAGAAGCTGCAATTGAAGAGGTTGAATCAGAAAAACCTAAAAAATCTATCATAAAAACCGCAATCGAAAAAGTAAAAAATGTCAATGAACTAGTAACAGTGGGGTCAACATTATACACTTCAGGTGAAGAGCTTTTAAACTTACTTCAAAAATATATAGGATAATACTTAGGAATACACTCATTATTTGTATTATCTTTTCTTTTGTCATAAGATTTGTTATAATTTCTATACAAACTTATATAAGTATTACATTGTTTATTTTTGCATAAAATAAAAGAAGAGATGCCAGTAACATCTCTTCTAGTAACTGCTACCGCAAGGTGGTCGGTTGCTAAATATTATTTGCTTCTTTTAGAACCGCCCTTTCGCTTGCCGGCTTTGGGGGCGGTTCTTTTATTTTTATTACTAAGTTTCTTTACAAGCTCATTCGCATAAGCTGTTGCAAAGACTGTGAGAAATACTTTCACAGCATCATGCAATAAATTAATTAAAGAATCCATTCGGTCACCTCCTTTCTCTCTAAACTAAGAGAAAGGACAGCAACCTCCCGCCCTCACAATATCCAGTTAATTTTCATTTTAACATATATATAAATACTGACCAATATCTTTATTCTTTTTACTCCCTACGAATCATCCTCCAAGCAAATATTAAATTCCACATACTCAGTTTATTCATTACTAGCGGGGGTATCTCCCTCTCCCAATGTAGCTTTAGAATAAAGATTGCTTAAAAAGTTCTCTTCAACCTTTACTTAATAGCAAACGCAAATACTCCATTTTGAAAAAGGATTAATCAAAATGGAGTTGCCTTTTTAACTAAGTCTGAGTTTTTTATAAAAAAGTTTGATCATTCTAATAATCCTTATTGAGCTAAAGCACCCATTAGCTTAAGTACGATCTTGTAATAAATAAAAGAGTCGCCAAGCAATTCGATGTTTAACTAATAAATTTTTTCATTTTTTTCCTTGCTCTTTATTACATTCCGGACACCATTGCCCTTTACTTTTTATATTGTTAGGTGTAGCTTCCCATTCATGACCTTTTGCACATCGCCATTTAAGACGCTCTCCATTTGAATGATAGTTAATAGAGAGACATTCACCCCCCCTTTTTTTGCGGCCAATTTCATATCCTCAATGGTTAACTTCTTCTTCCCTGCGCATTCGGGACACCATCTACCATTAACGATTACAAGTGGCTTAGTTTCCCATATATGACCTTTTGCACACTGCCAGAGAAGTTTTGTCCGATTATTTACATAGGTGGTGGAGAGACATTTTCCTCCTTTTGCTTTAGCTAACTCATGCATATATTCTATCGTGTTTCTTTTCAATCCTGAGCATTCGGGACACCAGCTACCATTCTTTATATTGTTTGGCCTCGCTTCCCAAATATGCCCTTTTGCACATTGCCATTTTAGTGGTGTTTTACTATTGACGTAGAAGGCAGATAGTAAGTTCCCTCCTCTTTTTTTTGCTATTTCTCTTAGTTCGTCTAATACAGTTGAACTTTTATAAAAATTATTAAAAGGTATATCTTTTAAAGAAACTTGTACAGGGATTTTCAATTCCTCTAAACAATTAAAAACGTATTCAACCAGTGATTCGTCAGTTGTGTAGCAGTTATAAGGGACGATCACTAGTTTTATTCCCTTTTGTCGGCATATTTCCTCTTTATATAAATCTACAGCTTGGCGTTTATCAAAATCTTCAATGGTTTTAAAAAAGAAAGGATCGAATTTATAATGTTGGATGCCATGATACTCAAAGGCAATATTCAGCTCTTCATTATAACCGTCTAATTCTAAGTTTCGATCAAGGATTCTTCGAGTTTTTTTGAACGGCTTATGAAAAATGGATTTCATAATAAATCGAACTTTCTCCTCACTGTAGAACGTATTACAATGTGGACACCAAGTATTACTATCCTTTACTTCATGAAAAGTACTTTCCCAGGTATGCCCTTCAGCACATTGCCATTTTAACTTTTGTCGATTATTTTCATAAACCTTAGATAAACACACCCCCCCCCTTTTGATTTAGCGTATTCTCGTACAAATTCAATATCATGTCGATGTCTACCACTACAAATATGACACCAATGCCCATAAAGTATACTATCTGCTTTTGCCTTCCAAATGTGGCCATGTTCACATTGCCATTTCATTTCCGTTCTAGAATTTTTATATGTTTCTGACAAGCACTTTCCACCTTTAGATTCAGCCAATTCCTGCAATTTTCCTATACTAAATCTACGGGCATCCCCAGCTGTTTCTAAAGCACATTTGGGACACCAGCTTTTGCTATTTTTGATATGTCCCGGTGCTGCTTTCCAAATATGTCCCTTTTGACATTTCCATTCTAGTTTGGTAGACATATTGAAATAAGTTGAAGATAGACATTTACCTCCTCTTTCTTCAGCTATACTTTGCATTTCTTCTATTGTAAGTTTTATATTGTTACCTTTTTTCCCTATTCTACATTTAGGACACCAATGTTCCTGATTTTTTACGTTATCAGGACGAGCTTCCCAAGTATGCCCTTCAGAACACATCCATGTGAGAGGTGTTTTATTCGTTTTATATTCAGTGGAAAGACATTTCCCACCTCTAGATTCAGCCAATGTATTCATATCATCTATAGTTAATTTTTTTCTACTGCTGCATTCAGGGCATCCATATCCATTGTTAATCCCATTGGCTTTCGCCTCCCAAATATGCCCTTTTACACATTGCCATTTTAGTGATGTAGACATATTGATATACACAGTCGATAAACATCGGAATCCTTTGGACTCTGCCAATAAGTGCATATCACCAATTGTTTTTTTTACTCCCATTTTTTATTCCCTCCGTAAAACTTACCTTCTTTCTAGTATAAAACAGGAAGAGAAACTTTGAGAGGAGAATAGAGAAAGTCTTTCAATGTCTTATAACTTTTTTATGTCACTAACCTGCCCCGTTTGTTAAATAAAACAAGCTCTAGATAAATGATCTAGAGCAAAAGCATCGGGACTTCATTTCAAATCTACAATAACAGAAGAAAATAAACAAAAAAAAGCGACATATCGCTATGTCGCTTTTCACATCATCTTACTATCAATCTACACTTGTAACATTTGATAAATTAAAGCCGCTGCCTCTCCACGAGTTGCTGTTCCTTTTGGTAGAAATTGATTATAACCATTCCCTTTTACAACTCCTAATCCATATAGGCGCTGTACCGCTTGTTTATTATATGCAAGATTTAGATCTGAAAATGGTGTATCCACAACTTGCCCTACAACCTGTTTATATCGCAATGCATTATCTATCATAATTGCCGCTTCATCACGTTTAATAGGGCTATTAGGATCAAACATACCATTTCCTCTACCTTTAACGATACCTGCACTTCCTGTACGCTTAATTCCCTCCCACAAAGTAGAATGTGCTTCATTTATATCATAGAAACCTGCATTCCCCGGCGGTAATTTCAGGGCATTAGAAATTAAAGTCGCAAACTCTGCTCTTGTTACTAAACGATCTGGCCAGTACGTCCCATTTCCATCTCCAACCATGATTCCCTTCTTATTCAATTCCTGAATATGACTTTCATACCATCCACCTGCTATATCATCTTTCTTCATTTCATCTCTTGGGAAGTACTTAGAAATCCCATCTGCCGTTAATGCCATTAACCTTCTTTGGTATGCGGGATCAGAAAGTAAGCGGTCTTCTGTAGGATTTGACATGAAACCTATTTCAAGTAGTACTACTGGCGTTTTTGACCAGTTGAATCCCGTCATATCGCTACGCTTAAAGATTCCATTGCCATGAATATTTATGCCGCCATCCCTTACGTTATTTAAAATTGTTTGTGAAGCTCGTAAACTATCTTGATAAATCCCCCTTGTATCCTGGGTGTTTTCAGGCGTTAATATAGAAAATCCTTTTACACTCGAATTATCATCACTACCATCAGCATGTACTCGTACCGTTAGGCTCGCATTTGCATCATTAGCCATTTGCGCTCTTTGAATATTACTGATATTCACATCATTTGTTGTACGAGTCATCATAACGTGGAAACCTCGTTTTTCTAGTTCCTCTTTTAAAATCAAACTAGTTTCCAAAGTTAGTTGATACTCAGGTTTTTTCGTTGCGACACCCGATGCTCCATAAGTCACTTTATATTTCGTTTCATTAGACGATGGAGATACTCGTTCTTTAGATAAATCCCCTTTTCTTTGATGCCCTGGATCAATAAAGATTGTTTTTTTCCCAACTGGCGCATCTGTATTTGGATTTGTAGAAGAGCCTGTTTTTTCCACATAAGCCCCACTTACATACCCTGTTTGTCCCTTGAAATTAATCTTGTACCATCCATTTGCTTCCTGACCAATTACCGAAAGAGTTTGATCTTTATATACAAATCCTAAGCTTGTTGTACTTGGACTCGCTCCACTTCGAACATTTAGCGATGATGCTGTCACTCTGTATGTTTCACTATCAGCGTACACAACGTTTGAACTTACCAAAGGAGCTTCTACACTAAAAATCCCTGCACCTAGTACCGCTACTGTCGCCATTGCCATAAAAGGTTTCTTCCATTTATTCTGTTTTTTCACTGGATTAAATTGTTTTTGTTTCATTGCTGTTTCCCCTTCCATATTTACAATCAAAATCAAAAATATGATTAAAATTACATTCATATCCATCAATCTAGATACCAAATAACTCCTTCCTTCTTGAACTTGTGTAAATGTGGACATTTACACAAGTTCACATTTACACATTTTCTAATTCCTTAAAGTTATTATACTCCGCTCGAATTGACATACCAATAATACATTTACACACGTGGACATTTACACAATTACACAAGTTCACAAATAAAAGTGAAATAAAATAGACTTCAATTTAATATGAAGTCTATTAGTCTAGCAATTATAATAGTTCTATGTTAATTAATTAGAAGACTTTTTGCCAAAAATACAAATAAATTATATGAGATATGAGCTAACATTGGGACTTTCAAATCTTTTGTCTTTTCATAACTCCACGCATATAAACACCCATTCACAAAGTAAGGGAAGAAGAACCAATCTAAATGAACGAAGGCAAAGAATCCATTGGCAAAGAGAATCGCTTCCATTCTGCTCAACCTTTTGTTGAATAGATTGGTTAATTTCTTACGGAAAATCCACTCTTCTACAATAGGAGCAATCAATAAAGGTACTAACATATGCAAAGGATTCACCTCAATCCTTTGATTCGTGGCTACTGCATTACCATCTCCAAGCGATAACAACTCTTTTATATAAGAAAAAAACAGGCTAGACAAAACTGCAAGTCCAGCCACAAGTACGATCCACTTAACTTTTTGAAAAATACCATTTGTTTTCAAGACCGAATCTTTCTCTTTTCCTAAAACCCTAACCTGGTTATTTCTTAGCAAATTCAAGTTCAATCCTCCCACTAGAATTCAGCTTCAGATAAGCATCGAATTCCTTACCTGATTTCCCCTTCATCCCTTTAATAAGTCCTGTTTTCTTTCCTTCTAATAACTTTTTAGCGTTCGTTTCACTTATTTTCTTTCCTAAAAATTCACCTGGTATTGAGAACTTACAACCCTCTTTATATCCGTTGCAACCATAAAACGTTTTGCGATTCACTATTTCTTTCCCACATTTCGGGCATTTTCCAACTGCATCTTTTTCTTGCATCTCCTGGATTTTGCTGTCTATTTGGAGCTGATCTAATGATTTTGTAGCATTTTCAATTAATTGTTTCGTGAATTCCCCTGTCTTCGCTACAAACACATCTTTAGATCCTTGTTTCTTCCCTATTTTTCGCAAATCCCCTTCCCATTGTGCCGTCATATCGGGTTTGGCCAATAAAGTTCCTCGCACGGCTTGGCAAAGGATTTCGCCTTTTGGTGTAACAGATACTTTGTTACGTATCACTTCTATATATGCCTGTTTTTTCAGCGTTTCTATGATTCCACTACGAGTTGCTTCTGTCCCCAAACCTTCTACTTCTTTGAGAATCCCCTTACTTTCTTCATCTTCTACGGAAGAGCCGCAAGTTTTCATCATCGTGATTAATTGTCCTTCTGTATAAGGCTTAGGCGCTATCGTCATGCCTTCTTTTGTTTTTAATTGTCCTTGGACAAATCCCCCTTGTTTCACTACAGGTAAGAGGGATTCTTGTTCTTCCTTGTCCTCTTCCTCTATCTTATCTGTTACATATAGTTCTTTCCATCCTAATGATTTTTCTGCCTTCCCTTTTGTTGTGAAATGCAATCCATTCATATCTGTAGTAATTACCGTTTCTTCGTATTCATAAGGCGCATGGAACATACTTAATACACTTTTTAACACTTCCATGTACAGATTTCGCTGCTTTTCACTTAGCTGATCGATCACGCTCTTTGAAGGGACATTTTTTGTCACTACAATGGCATAATGCTCCTGGACTTTTTTATTATCGACATAGCGCTTATTAGGCTCTAATGAACGAGGTTGAAAGTTTACACCTGCAATCGACTGATAACCACTCAAATTATTTTTCAAATACTCAAATTCACCATCAGTAATATAAGGGCAATCTGTACGAGGGTATGTTACTAATTTTGCTTCATATAACTCCTGAATCCCCTTTAAAACATCAGCTGGTGAATACTTATATTTTTTGTTGACCAACGCCTGTAGGGAAGAAAGAGAAAACAGTTTTGGTGCTTCTTGTTTTTTAGGATGCACTTCCACCGATTTAACCGCTCCTTGTTGACATCCGCTCTCAGAAAGTTGGTGTTGCTTTAATAACATCGTTAACTCGTCTTTTGTTTTAAATCTCTCTTTATATCGTCCTTTATACGTACCATTCATCGCCTTGAATTGTGCTTCCAACTCGAAAAACGGTGACGGTTTGAAGTTCTTAATATCTTGTTGTCGTTGATTAATCAGGCATAAAACTGGCGTTTGCACACGCCCCACACTGTAGGCCCCCTGGACACCTTTCTGACGTAGTAAAAGAGTATATAAACGACTAGCATTCATGCCAATTAACCAATCACTAATTTGACGGGCTTGTGCTTCTTCAAACATACTTACATATTCTGAACCCGGCTTTAAGTTTTGGAATCCCTTTTTAATTTCATCTACTTCTAGGCTGTTGATCCATAGGCGTTTTATTGGCTTAGAAGAACAACCTGCTTCCTGAATGATTAATCTTGCAATTGCTTCACCCTCGCGATCTATATCGCATGAGTTGCATATCACGCTAGCTTCCTTCATTAATTTCTTCACGATATTAAATTGCTTTTTCTTATCAGCCGATACTTTATATTCATATCTCTCAGGTAAAATAGGTAATTGGGATAGATCCCACTTTTCCCATTCTTCTTTATAATCTTGAGGTGATTTCAATTCAACTAAATGACCGTACGCCCAGGTAATATTCGCCCCTTCTGGCATTAATGAACAAGGTGGGACATAAAAATGCCCATCCTTCTTTTCTACTTTCGGGAAAGCCTCCGAATATGCTTTTGCCTGTGACGGTTTTTCTGCAATAATTAATACGTATCCCATGTTATTACTTCCTCTCATATATAAGTTTTTTAAATGCAAAAAGGAGTATCATGGCGCTATGCCACCCCTTCCCAAACAAAAAAAGAGCAACATATCGCTATGCTGCCTCAATAAACCTTATCTTTCACGCCCCATTTGGTGCATATATGCCATTCTTCTTGCTCGTTCTCTTTGTTTATCTTGTTCTATTGGCTTCTCCTGTTCTTTTATCATTCCAAGCTCTTTATGATAATTTTGCAAAGTACTAAATTGATATAGAGGATCTCTCCTTCTTTCAGGTCTACGTATGTTTTCCTTATAATCTTTTTTATATCCTTTTATATATCCCCTTAACATCTTATCAAGTTCATCAATATTCTCATTGATTTTAGCCTTTTGCACAGTGGGGATTGCAACCCTTTCTTTCTGCAAGACACTTAAATAACTCTCATTATTTATTATCAAAGCTTTTGTTAAGTCTAAACAGGCATTCGGTCTTGTTTCTGAAGGTATGGAAAAAGTACCATGCTCTACTACACGATTATTATTTGGTGCTTTTGTACGAAAAGGAACACAAGCATTTAATTGGTCCGAAAGTTTTACAACAACACCTATATACATTCTGCGCTCTTCTTTATTGTACATTTTCTCTTTTAAATTCGGATTATCCTTAAAATATCGATCACTAATCTTTACATAATCACCTGTTTCCATAGTTGTCTCCCTTTCAAATAAAAAAGGCACTTACAAAAGTAAGTGCCTAAGGATAAAAAAACCTATACCGTATAACCTGCGATTTTACAATGTTGAATCTCACTACATCGAACTAATTCAAACAAAAAAGCACTTACAGCAAAGTAAGTGCTTTTAAAATCCATCATTATCGGTTTTTTATTTAGCCGAGCGCATTCCGAAAAACCGCTCCGTGTCTTGTATCGGTTTATTTATTTAGCCGAGCGTACTCCGAAAAACTGCTCCATGTCTTTCATACTTAGATTATACATAATATCGCTAAATAATTCAATTTTGACCCTGATTGTTTTTTATAAAATTATACTTTTATACTTTTATACTTTTATATTTTTATAATTCATCTTTCTCTACTCATATGCCGCAAATAAGCCGCCTGCCTCCCTTGATCCCGCTGTTTCGCTACATGCTTACACTCATCATTCCAATCCCACTTTTGTTCTTCTGAAGGAGCTTTAGGGAATTCAGGTTTAAAAACAACTATACTTCCATCATTTTTTTCATATCGGAAATGCTTCAATCTATCTACAAAGTTTCTTCCTGCTTTATCATTATCTACACACAATGATAAACTATCCGGCACATCACCAATTCTCTCACAACTCTTCATGTAATAATTGAATAAAACTTGTGGTTTTAATCCTTCCATGCTAACTAAATGCGTATTTTTTAGATCTTGTTTATGCAACGAAGCGTAGCTTAAAAGGTCTACAGATGATTCGAAGAATTTTAAATTCCTCGGCTCACCATTTAACACATTAAATCCATAATTAGGAGTCGAGTTTTTTTGAATCATCTTCCATGTTCCACGCTTGTATTTGTCTGATTTCACAACACCTTGCTCAGAACACCCCATTACTTCTCCAGTCTCACGATCTTTCCATTGAAACAGAACATTATTGTACTTATCTTGCTTAATCAGTCCTTTATTATGCAATGCATCTACAACTTGAGGGTCAATTTTCCTGTCATTAACCAGGTATTCCTTTGCTCTGTCAAAATTAGGTACTTCTTTTTGAGCATAATATTCATAATCATATGGCTCAGTCACAAATGTAACCTCTGAAGCTTTTTCATAATCCTTTTCCCCTTCTAACAATCGCTGCATAGCTCCTGGAAATGAAGCCCCTTCTACTTCCTGTACAAAATTAATGATATTTCCGTTAACACCTCTACTGTTCCAGTAGAATTGATTTTTCTTTCTATCGATGATTAGACTATCATGCTCCGCCAAACGGTAATAACGCTCACTATCACTTTTTACAGGAATATCGTTTTGCATACAATAATCTACAATATCTAACGCTGCCGCTTTGTTTATTTCTTCCTCTGTATATTTTTTTACATCCTGTTTTTTGTGATCCACGATAACCCCTCCAATAAAATAAAAAAAGACCGTGTATTTATTCCTACACGGTCTTTTTGAGTAATTTTTTATATTTTATTTTTATATAAGGGATCTATTCATTAATGAATAAATCCCTTAATTTTCTCAAATAATGAATTCATTACATTCACTTCAGGAAGATGTAAACTCGCTCCAAAAGAACGAATTTCAATTATTAAAATAAACATACTTACAACTAAAATTCCAAACTCTGCCATTCCGCCAGTACGATAATAAATTATGTGCAATCCACTTTGAAATTTTTTATTTGATAATGGAAGTAACCATTTGACTCCACTGATTGAAAAGCTATCTTCAATTAAATGCAAACAATATCCTGCTAATACACACATTCCAGTAATAAAAGATAAAGGAGTCATTTTTACAGCAAAAAGAATAGGAATCAGTACAAGCGCAACGCCTAGTAGCGAATGTGTAATTCCTCTATGTCCAAAAACTCCATGTATTAAATCAGACACGCCCCTAGTTCTTCTACCCATCCAAGAGTGCGGTTCATCAATATCTGGTAACAAAGCCCCTAACCCAACAGCTGCAATGTTTGCTATTGTTAGAGTGTCTGTGGCTGCTAATACTGGTAAAGCAATTACCATACTTGTTGTAAGATGCGTTCTATATTGCATGTTCTACACTACTTTCCATCTTTATTAATACTCTCGCCCATGCATTTGTTGCATCATGTATTGCTTTCTTGCTTGCTCTCTTTCTTGAGATAAATGTGAATGTTCTTCAGAGTGAATCGTATCATTCCCAAGATATCTTTTCCCACTGTTAGGATTGATTTTTGATTCTTTCACCTGTTCTTCCCCATCCCCTATTTTCACAGAACCTATCGTTTTAACAGATTGCATGCGATATATCTCTTCTTCAGCTTCATTATCGTCAATAATTCCAACTGTAGGAATAAAACGAAGTTCACCATCTTCATATTTTTTCTCTTCTACATATTGGATTGGCGCAATTCGTTTTTCTTCAACATCTTCATAATCAATAGTTGTATAATAGGCGTTTCCTTCTTCAACATCTTTCGGGTTTACTTCTTCCGGTACAAAATATCTATCATAACCTTCCATGTAAAAAACTTCTTCATCTTGCTGCAATGGTTTACCTGTCGATTCACAATAAATAACATCAGCTTCATCTACAGGATAAAGCCCTTGATACTCAACATCACCGTTCATTACCTTTTTATGAGCTTCTGTTATAGAGTGATTAATGTAATTAAGGGTATGGAATACCGAATTATTGAAATCAAAGTTACTATGATTATCCTTCACATATTCAGAAGTACACTCTACTTTCATGTTTTGTTGTCGATCAAAAGAAACTTTTGCAATAGGTGTATTATAAAATTCTGTTTTAACAAGAACTGCTTCATAATATGGTTCAAGTGTTTTTGCAATAGCTTCTAATTCTTGAAGTTCCTCTTTCGTCCCAAACTTATTAACAACGGTATATAATTCTCCTAGACTCAAGCGCATTTCTGGACGAATATCTTCTATAACTCGAAGATCTTCAGATAATTGGATTTCATATTGCTCCCAATGTTTTTCCAAATCAATCCCTAATTTTCCATCGATATAGCGCTGTGCTTGTTGCTGAATGTCTGTTACTACTTCAAAGTTATCCATTATTTTCTCTTCTCCTTATCGATTATAAATTTAAAATAAAAACACACCTTTTCAATTTCGGGTGTGTTTTTTATCTCTCCATTTGTTGCATATATGCCATGCGTGCCATTCTTCTCTTATCTTGTTGTGTATCATTCACAGCTGTATCTTCATTTCTTTCTGTTTCTTTAGATAAAAAATGGTCAACCTTATCCTGTTGTTTCTCACCAATTACAGTACGATCTACTGCTCTTAGTTTTTCAGGATTAGATTGACCTCTTGTTTGTTCATTATAACTACTTATTTCCTTCTGCAATGCTTGTTTTACTTCATCCGATAAATATCCTTTTTCATCTAATATTTGCTCATACGGAGACTTATATCCTCCATCCCCTAAATCTAATCGATCCATTGTGATTACTTCCATTCGTTGAAAATCTTTATCCATTTCTTTTGGTAGAATTATATGATAGCGAGTTTTATCATAAGGAACAAATTCACCTTTCTCTCTTGCTTTTTCAGATTCAATATCTATTTCTGCAATTCGTTTCCTCATCATTTCATTTGCTTCACCAAAAGGAATTGCTTTGTTTGTTTCTAAATCCGCTTCAGACCATTGGATAACAACCATAGGTTTCTTAATTTCATTATGATTTAACGCAATACAATTTACTTTATTTACTTTATTGAACTCTTCAATATACTCTTTATCATTTAGAGACTTAGCGTTTTCTACATCATTATAGGATTTATCTCTACCTGCTCTTTCACGTAAATCATGCACAGTTACAATTTCCTCTTCAGTACTCGTTAAAGCGCCATAGCGCACTAAATATACATCCTCTATTTCTCCTTTGCTTTGCTCCATGTTCTTTTCCATCTCCCTTTGTAGTTCAGACATCTTCTGATCAATGGTATTAATAAAGCTACTTGCTGTTTCATGAACACGCATTATAGATTTATCTTTCTCTTCTATATCCTGTCCATTTTTTGTCCATTGAGCAATGTAAGGAACCGTTACTTCACTAGTATCCATACCATAATGCTTACATACAACATAAGAAGTTAACTCCGCTTCAAATTCTTTTGTAGGTGTATGATCAGAATGATCTACCTTTACATTGTGTAACTTTGCATGTGCTAATTCATGTATAGATACAGCTAATTCTGTTGTTTCAGTGTTTCGAGTGTTCATAACAATCTCGGAGCGAGAACCATCGATAGTCTGAACATACGAACCGTGAATATTTCCTAATTCATCTATTAATGCATCTCTATCCCCCATCATCTTAATTTTTATATTCTCTTTTTCCGCCAGGGCTTTAATACCCAACTTCAATAGGTCTTTATTTTCTTCCGTCACTTCAAAGTTGAACTGTCGATTAGGAAATATTTTAGGCAAGTCTTCAGGTTTAGCATTCGTTTGCGAAATATCAAATGCTGTAGCTTTTAAATAATAAGTTGTTTGTGTTTGTACCTTCAGCTCACCCTTTTCCACTTGTCTTTTCTGTTCTTCCGTTAAATTTTTCAAAGGAATGGCTGCCTTTGTTTTCGGGTCTCTTACATATTCTTTCATATAAGGATGAAATACTTTCATAGCCTTTTCACCCTTATTCACATGAAAACCTGCATCTTTAAATGTTTTATAATTCGCACATGCATAAGAGTGTTCGAACTGAGATTTAATTAATTGCATGTTCCTAGGAGAATAATCACTAAACTTAGACATGAAATTGGCCAACTCTAACATATCTTCAGGTGACGTATAGTATTTTGTTATATCC
This sequence comes from Bacillus sp. SIMBA_074, assembly GCF_046534555.1. Classification (NCBI taxonomy): domain Bacteria; kingdom Bacillati; phylum Bacillota; class Bacilli; order Caryophanales; family Bacillaceae; genus Bacillus; species Bacillus sp. SIMBA_074. Next base: position 56,962 of record NZ_JAWRYM010000026.1, read on the forward strand.
GCCAGAACTTTATCCATAACTTCTTTTGTTTCTTCTTGAATTTGCTCTTTTGTCTTAGGTGTAAAGTTTTTCTTTTTGTAAGCCATTATCCAATCACACCTCGTTCTTCATCATATTCAACAAATGGCAAGCTCTCATTTGCTGATGTTTCCTCCATTAATCCTTCATACATTGCTGCATCTTCTTCAGAAACATTCACTACGACTTGTTTATAAAACAAATTCTTTTGTAGGTGAACCTTCTTCTGTACTTGATCTACACGGACAATCATATATAAACTTTTTTGAGACATTTTTACACTACCTTTCTAGTATTAAAACGAAATTTAAAAATATATTTTTTCGTAAGTTCTCTGACCCTTGATCCAGGAGAAGTTCCAATCATCTAACGTTCCTGAATATGATTCTTTAAATTTAATGATTGGGCCATTCATTGTACCCTCTACAGTAATACCAAACCCTTTGTCAAAAACAGAATTCCCCTCATGTTTTTTCCACACTTCAAATTCCGTAATTTTATATTTTTTAGCAAACTCCTTTATGTTTTCTAGTAACCAATTCTCATTCACTTCTTCAGTTATATTTTTTTCACAATCAACCTCAAAGCACTCTCCATAATCATCCCCTCTTATTACAAAATTAGGCTCTCCTTTCTTTATGTAATTTTCTATCAACCTCCTATTTTCTTCATTCCGACTAAATCTCACACTTGAAACAATTGAGTAGCAAACTTTCCCTTCCATGTAGTAAGACCTCCCATTTTTATTAAATAAAATACTAGTCTTATCTTTATAACCCAAGTTTCGAGGCAATTTCTGCACCTCTTTTTTTATTATGCTCTTTGCTTTCTTCAATCCATTTTTTTGCGTTTTGGTCGCTTAAATGTCCTACTTTATCTAATTCAACAATTAAGTGTTCGACTATATCTAATGGTAAAACAAGCTCTATATCACGTCTTATAAAGCCCCTATCTGTTCCAATTACCACTAAGGTGTCCTCTTCACCCCAACCTCCTGTACCTATAAAGTAAGAAAACCAATCTATCACTGATAGTAAAGTTATTAAATGATATTTATGAACCCTTGTTCCATTCCATAGTGGTATATACGTGAAATTCGAATGTAAAATTACATCCATAAATATTCGTTGTCCCTTATTTAACGGACTATCACTTTTTTCTTTAAGGTATTCTAAGCGATCTTCGATATCCCCTAACAATGGATATTTTTCATTAAAATGCTTACTACCAATGTTCGCACTTTTAAGAATTTCATCAAATCCAATTTCACCTTCTAGATAAGATACAAGTCTTTCTTTTGAAAATATTTCGATGTATCTACCATCAAAGCCCTCTCCATCTAATATCGTTTCCTCAAAAAGTAAAAGCATTGCTGGATTATGAACAATTTGCAAATCGATTTCTAACTGTTTAATTTTTTTTACAAAATTCATTTTCGATCACTCCTAATTCCTTTATCTAATATCATTTTATTTTTCATACACCTAGCCTTTTCATACAGATTAATAATCTCGACCATTCATTTGCTGCATCATATATTTGTTCTATTGTGCTTCAATCGTATGCTCTCGTGTGAAATAAGAGATACTTTGTGCGGGATAGTTATCTACATTATCAAATAAATCCATATTATTTTTCATAATGTCCATAAACTCATCTTCTGAAATTTCCTTAGGTTCCAAAATGCCTTCATCCAAATCCTTTGTATAAAAATCTATTTCCCATTGTAATGAATAACCACTTTCTATTAACAATGGAATATTAGGTTTAAAATTTAATATATTTTCTATATCAATAGAACAGCTAATTAAATCTGTTAAATAACACGAGTTACCATTTTTAAAATAAAGTCTTTGGTCATTTAATTCTTCAGACTCAAATAACTGCTCATTTCCTACATCATCAAAAACTTTAAATAGTACATTAACGCTCATTGAACCGATAAAATCATCTTTATAAGAAAATGATTTACCTGCTAAAAACAAATAGTCATAACCTAATCTGTATTTTTTCATATTACATTCTCCTTTATTAAATGAATTTAATAACCCATTTCTTGTTCTCTTGCTATTTGCTGTTGTACGCGTTCATAATCTCTTTCTGCACGCAATTTACGTAAATCATCATCTATAACTCTCTCTATATTTCTAATATCCTTCTTACTTAAAACAGGTGGTTTATACTTTGAATACCTCTTACTCTCTTTATCACTTTGTCTATTTTCATCTTCATATTTCTTCTTTATCTGCTCATTTTTTTGTTGAAATCGATACATAGGATTCTCATCATAAGGTTTCTTTTTCTTCAATTCTTTCAATAAAGAATTCCCCATACGCTTATACACATCTCTTATTTGATTCTTTTCATAGTCTTTATTGTCCCGTGCCGTATCACCATATAAACCTTTTTGAAACTCAGACTCATTCTTTACTGATTCTTTATATTCCTTGAAAACAGGATTATCTTTCATTAATAGGCTTGTTAATTGATCGATTTTATTTCTTGTTTCTTCAGGCATTCGTTTACTCCCATAAGCCCAATCTTTTTTATTACTCGGTAATCCTGCATAAATCTCACGTAGTAAAACAACATCTTTCGGCTGTTTTTTCTCTCGTGATTCTTTTAATTCTCCTTTTATTTCTTGAACCAAGTCATTTCTTAAAGTAGAAATTCTGCTTAACTCATTCGTACGATCCACTAAAGAATGAGCAAACGTTGACTTCATATTATCTAATGTTTTTTGTTTTCGTTTTCCTTTTGGTTCGTAGTAAACAACACCATCTATTTCAGTTGTAACCAATTGTCGTCTATTCTCATGTTCGACTGTACCAAAGTGAATATGAATATGTTTCGTATTACGATGAATGGAAGCGAACCAAAACCCATTATTCTCTTCAATGTGTTCATCTTTAAACAATTGTTCCATCATTTTACGACTTGCATTTTGAATTCGATTTTCATCTAATGTGTCAGTACGTGGATCATACAACTTATTTTGAATTAAAAAGTCTGTATCAAATGAAACAACATCTTGATAATAAACTGAACCATTTTTTTGTGCTTCTCCTACTATTCCCTTAATATCAGACAAATCTTTTTGTGTGATATTAGATTTGTTTTTTGAGAAAACACCTGAAAGAATTTCCTTCTTACCATCCTCCATTTGTTTATCAGGAGTAAGATCTGCCATATGTTTTTCTAACAAATCCAATTCTTCTTTTTCACTTAATGAGATTTTTTGTTTACTTTTCAGTGCATAGCTTCTTCCCATATATGAAACGTATTTTTCAAAGTCCTGAGAGGACTGAAATAATTCAGGGGAAGACAATATCACTTTTGCTTCCCCTTCTTTATCTGATGTTTTTTTATTTTTCACGGAAGAATGTACGCCTCCAACTTCCATATCTACATGATACTTAGCTTCTTGTACTCGATGTAATTCTCTTAATTCAGTAGGAGTTAATTCTCTATCTGTCTTTAAAAGCGCTTTCTCTCTCGTACAATAATCAATATAAGTCGTGAAACTTTTTGCATTTGGTATCGTATATTGAGAAGTTAAAATTATCCCTGGTGGTTTAGCCATTACTTAATCCCTCACATTTCACGCCAATTATTTATGCCAATTCAGACATCCTATGTTCAGGTATTTGATCCCAAGAAATTTCATCAAAGTATTCTGTACCATCAACCCAAACGCTCTTATGTGGAATCCCATTTCGTAATGTAATCTTATCTTTATCTGAAATGAGAGCTATATTCTCCTTCGATTCAGTGGAAATAGAATTAAATAGTTCTTCCTCATTATTTGCGTTAATCGTTAATTTTCCCTCAAAATGATTCTCTACTTTTTCTTGTTTCTTTGCTTTTACATTTCGCACTTCTGACTTTTTCGTAACAGCCGAACCTATCCGATCTCGAATTTCTTGTTCTGCATCATCCCATGTTAAATCACTTCCTGAACGAGAAAGTAATTCTAAAATCAAAAGTATTAGTACATCCATTTGCATCCTGGATTTGTTCTCTGCTTTTTCTAATAAAGCTACCTTTTTTATTAAAACAGATAAATCATCTTGTCCATCCTGCTTTCTCATCTCTTCATCTAACAGTAAAATTGCATGTCGAAACACATCGGCTTCCTTTGAAAACTGAGGGAACTTTTTATGATATGTCTTCACAATATCATCGTGTACTTTATTTCCTCTAAACTGAAATAATTGTTCATATCGATCTCTTGCCAATTACTTTATCCTCCTTTTACTTTTCTGCTATTACCTGAATTACTTCATTATTGGAATCTATATATTCTTGCAACATATTTGTTTGTCTCTCCAAAGTTATACTTAAATTTTTAACAGCGGTATCGAACTGATCTTGTTTAAATTCAAACAAAGAACGTTCTACTTCATTTTGAATTAAATTTTTTAAATACTCTTGTCGTGAATATTTTCTATTTAACTTAGCACTAATTAATTCACATCTTCTGTCAATCTCTTTAATATAAGCTGTATCAATACCTCTCACTAAAACATTCCTCATTTTCGAATCCTCCAATCACATAAAAGAGCTTAATTCGTCATCGAATTAAGCTCTTTTATTGCTCTCCAATATGATTGAATGGCTGCCATTGCATGTTCTTCATCTGGCAAATTTGCAATCATCATGTAACTTTTACCGTCATATTCTATTATTCGCTCACCCTCAAAAACTTCAATTTCATCTTTCTTAATTTCTCTAAACAATAAGAAATTATCTCCATCTGCATTTTGTATCAAATAATTTGATGGTTTAATTTTTGAACCTTCGAACTCCTCTTGTGGTGGCGTAATCACTTTCGTAAATAAAGCCGGTTTATTAAATACTGCACTCATTTTCATCTTCCTCTCTCAACTCGTAAGATCAAATTCGTTAACCATTATGTTGCAGTAAATTCCCATCCTAGTAGATAACCCCTAGAATAATAAAAGAGCATAAGGAAACCCGATATCACTTTGTGGCCAAAGTGATGAAATAGGCTGTGCCTATTGGGTTTCTTTATAAATTCATGTGATATCTCCGATATCACATTTGTATGTGTTTTGTATGCGTTTAAAGGTGATTTGTATATGTTTTGTATGTGTCTGTATGTGTTTTGTATGCGTTTTGAATTCACTTTTTTTACTTTTTATCTACAGTTTTTTTCTTTTCATCCAGCAAATCAATCTTCTTTTCTTTTAATTTGATTTCTTCTTTTAACGTTTCAATTTCCTTTTTGTTTGTATTAATTGTCGTGTCATTTGCTTTCATTTCGTTTCCTGTTGTTCCTTTTTCACCTTCTGTTTGGAAGTCCATTTCGCCTCTTATCTTCTCATTGTTCGTAGCTATTTGTTTGTTTGCTGAAGTTTTCAGCTGAATTTTTTTCTCTAATTCTTTAATTTCTTTGTCCAAAATATCTTGTGTTCGTTCAATATATTCCTCTTCATACGCAGTAATAGTTTGAACTTTCAGCTTCTCATTCATCATTTTTGGACTTTCTTTAATGTATGTTTTCATTCCTTTTTCTTTTAAATCGCCTGGATCATTTTCTAATTCTGGATGTATATATTCAGGCTTAATCGTTGAAGCGATCACACCGAAATCTTCAGGAACGTTCGTACTAATAACGACTAAATAATCATCACTTGGTCGAAGTACTTTTGTTTTCACATCATTTGTTTCTTGCTTAATGTATCGATTTTCTACTTTATAATCTAAATTACTTAATGATTTTGAGTTATTACTATCTGACTTAAATGCATAATCAATTCGTAGTGTTTTATTTTCTGGATTGTATTCTTTCTTAACAATCGCAGCCTTTACATCGTTCGTTAACAATTGGTATTCGTTTAATTTTCGTTCCTCAAATTCATAATTCGCACCACGCAACAAAGGAGAAATACAAATGAAAAATAACACTACGAAGAAACTACATAGCGTTATTCCATACATATTTCGAATCGCATTGGGCGATTTTCGTTTATCTTTTTTCTCTTTATTTTTAAGAAACATAGACCTTATCCTTTCTTTTTTTCGCCTTTTTCACAATTTTCACATCCTCTTGTATGTTATCTAACTTATAATTTGTGTACTTCGGAATTTTACTTCTTGGGTTATAATGACGGACTAATAACCATTTGAAATTCGTTCCTTTATTGTAATCAAACCAATCACAAATCACTTCTTCATAGATTCTTTTTTTCTTTCGCAACTTTAAAATTAAATACACACCGTCTACCGAATAATCATGTTTGGCTTTTAAATGACTTAATTTCTCTTCATCTATACGCATGATTCATGTCTCGTTTCCTTTCTATATCAATTTTTATTTAAGCGGATATATGCTTACATCCACTACTTTTATTGCGTTATCTTTCTTTTCCAATGTGACCTTCATAAAGTTATGAACATCTGTTTTTCCATTTTCTAATCCTTCAATTGTGTATTTCACATCTACTAATACGGAACATTTTTGATTGATATCATTTGAATTATCAATGAACATCACCGTTTCATTTACTTTCGATTTAAACCCTGGATCACCACCATCTTCAACATTCGGTGCAATACGAGCTACTAAAGATTGCTCTGTCATTTTCATTAAATTGTTTCTTCTTTCATCTTTATTTTTCACTGAATAGTCGAGATATGCATGTACAAATTGATTCGTCACATCTTTATATTCTTTTTCAATATTTACGTGCGCTTGTTTTTCTTCTTCCGTTTTTGGTTTGTTTTGTTCTGTCATTTTTCTTTTCGCTTGATCTAATTTATTTTCTAATGTTTGAATTGTTTTCTCTTTATCTTCAGCTTGTGTTTTCAATTCCACATTTAAATTATCCATTTCTTTTTTTGTTTCCAATCCAAAATACACGTTATAAGAGATGGAAGCTACTAGTAATCCCATGACAATTTTCGTAAAGTTATTCATTTTATTCACTCCAATTTTTATTTTTATTATTGTACTCTTCTAATACCTGCAAAGTGTTGCATCCAATATGAGCTATTCCATGTGTGATAGCCAATCCCACTACTGTTGGAATCATACATCGTATTTTGATCAACATAGATTCCAACATGACTCACATGATTCGGTCCACCATATGTCCCTCTAAAGAAAATTAAATCTCCTGGTCTAGCATCTTTTAACTCTACTGGCTGTGTAGCATCGTATTGTGTTGTGGCAGACATTGGGATATTAATTCCCATTGTTTTATATGACCAATATGTTAAACCGCTGCAATCAAACCCTTGAGATGCGCTTTTCCCACCCCATACATATGGATTCCCATTGTACTTTGTAGCTTCATTCATAACCCCTTTAAAGAAGTCTGAACCATCAGGAATACTTCCTCCACCACTAAAACTTAGATACTGTTTTACCATCTCAGCATAATAAAAGTTACCGCCATTGATGTAGCGATAACCACCATTATATGCAAATGCAACAGCCTGACTATATCCAATTGTTGTTCCATTTTTGTTACCACCAGCAGGTGCAACAACTGTTAAAGAATAATTATCAGCAGTCTCTAAGGAATGCGTTTTATTATTTGCTGCTAACCAATGTACATAATTACGCCCAAAGTTATATGTTTGTACAATGGCTAATAAATCATTAATCCCTAACATTTTTGCATCTTCAAATGCGCCCTTTAAATGCATAACACCATAATAAATAGAATCTTTCGGATTAGAAATTGTGTTCATTGTCCACCCTTGTGACTCACTTGACTGCATAATATCAGGTAGCTTCTCTGAAATACCATTACTTTCCACCATAATAATTGCTAACACATACGGGACTAATTCAGGTACACCTTGCGCTGTACATTCTTGCTCGACCATATCTTTCCAACGTAACACTTCAGGAGGTAAATTGGTGTTAGTTGCAACTCCACCTGTAGAAGTTCCTCCTCCTGTAGAACTTTGATTCCCATTAGAAATAACTCCTATTAACATGACCAAAAAAAAGATAGCTCCTAGAACTAACAGTCCTGTTGAGCTACCTAGCAAACCCGCAATCCATTTCCAACGTTTTGCTTTCTTAAATTTTCTGTTCATCTCTAACATAGAATTACCAGCATCGTTCATTTTATTGACCACCTCTAAAGCGTTCTAATTGCTCTTTATCTGGATCAAACATAACGTTATATGTTTCACTACCACTAATTTGTACAATTGCGTTACCTTGCTGTAATGTAGGCATTTTTTCATAATCAGATTCAGTAAACGTTGTTCCAATTGCCTTACGCAATACATTCAACACCGAGCTATCCATATTCAAAAAGATTTTATACTGTGTTAACTCAAAAATAGATTTTAATGTTGCTGAAGTTAATTGTACTCCTTCTGGTGGCAACATATCACCTGGTGATTGTGTCGCAAAAAAGATACCTGCTTTAAACTTACGCATCTCCCTTTGGAACTCTAAAACATATTTATTCGCAAATTCATTTTCTGAATTGATTACATTATGGCACTCATCCAAAATAACCATGAAGTATCGAAGGTCTTCAATCGATACCTTTTTTACTTCATCCAAATACTTCATTCGACGCCCATTTTTTAAAGCATGACTCCAAATAAACGTTAATGCCGTAAACAATTGACAGTGAAAAACAGGCTTATCATATTTTGAGATGCCATCAATATCAAAGAATACAATTTGTTCATCTTCAAAATTAGCGAATGTTGTATGGCCATTAAACATTTCTCCATAAGCATTCGGATCAATCATTTCCTCAACTTGACTTTTGATTCTCTCAAAATCACGTATACGTTCAGGAGTTGCATTTGTATCTAACTGAACTGTATGTAGATAACGATAAAACTCTTCCATAATCGGATAAGATTTTGGATCTAACCCTGTAATCTTCCGCCCTTTTGCTGGTGTTAAATTACACTTATCATAGAATGCTCTTAAATGCTTGCGAAACTCTGTAAGAGCCGTATCTGTTAGCTCCTTATTCAAAAAGCGCAACATATTAGATACTTTTGACAAATGGTTTTGAAACGACTTACTTTCAAGTACTTTCGTACCTGCTTTATTTGTAATCGTCGCAAATATCTCTAAAGGATTGATTAATCCTGTTTCAATATCTTCACCAAGCCTTGGATCTTTTTCTTCAAATTCTGCTTCTCCACCACTTAAATCTACATATCTTCCACCTTGTTCTTTTACGATTTCATAGTAATCCCCGGCTTTATCAAACCCTCTAATAAAACAATCTTTCGCAACTAATCCTTCTAATAATTGTTTTAGTAATGTAGATTTCCCAAATCCCATCTTACCTAGGACAAACCCATTAAAGAATTTTCTTGTTGGTGTAGAAAAGAAAGGATCTAATATAAAAGCTCCCCCTGTTGAAGTTTGTCCAAAGTAAATCCCACGTGGATCTTTTAGAGCTTGATGATGAAACGGAACACCATAACCAATATTTTCAGAAGGAACTGGATTACCAACCGACACATTAAAATACTCTCGTTGTACATCATAACTCGCAAACAATGAAGTCCAATCTTCTTTTTGCTTAAATACAAAAACTTGGGACTTATAATTATTTCCTGCAATCTCTTTCTTAATATCTTGTATTCTCTTTTCTAATTGTTCCAATACTGAATCATAGAAAAAGATTCGAGTTTTTACTAACTTAACGACCTCACCTTTTTGTGAAATCGAACGAGCAAAGCTAACTAAATTATCTAATTCCCAATATGCATCATCACGGTCTGTCGCTTTTCGTTCTGATTCCCCACGATCTTTTAATTCACCAATAGAACGATTAATATCTTTTAATATTTCTTCTTTATTAGCTGTCGCAATATCCATGGAAGAGACTGTGTTCTTATGATTTAATAACTGCGTTAACCATAATGGACTAATATCTTCAGCTAAAGAATACACATATAAACAAGCTACATAGCAATCACCTGTAGCGATATAGCGCTCATTAAATTTAATGCCACCTTGCGGCTGCACCCTTGAAATAAAATTTAAATCATAACCTTCTGCTTTATATTTTTCTTGTTCTTTCTTTGATAACTTAACCATGTTGTCTTTCGCCCCTTAATGTGAATTTTCTACCTTTCCCCATCTTTCCTAACATGATGCCATTAACATGTGCACTTTCTTTCGCTATATCAGATGGAACAATTACTAAAGGGTTTATTTTTGAATGTATACCCAGGTATATCCCTTTATCTCCTGTTTGTAGTTTTATAGATTGCTGTTTACTCATTTTTCTCATCCTTTCTTTATTACATTTCCGATTCCATATTGTGCAATTTATATATTAATTCTTCCGTTTCTTTGATACTTAATCTCTTCAATTCTAACTCTCTACCACCATAGCGAATTATATCTACGATATTCTTCTGAATTTCTCTTTCACTTTTCCCATAGACCACAAAAAAGAAAGAGAATTCTTCCAAATTCTTTTCTACCCAAATAACACGCATTAAATTCTCATTAGCCAATTTATAACGGTATCTAAGCAACCGTATTTGTTCCTCTGTTACATTCCCATTATTCATTCTGGAACGATAGCGTAACGCCATACGCTTCCAATACGCCTGTTGTTCTGTAGTTTCGGACAAATATGTCATCCCTATAACTTTAAAAGGTTCATGATAGACTCTAGATAAAGTTGTTAGTCGGCTCATAACTCTCGTTAAATCATCTTGATGCATGGATAATAAATCTGTTGTTTTCACTTTTAAAAACGCTTGATATTGATCTCTAACATCAATAACCGCACCTGTTTTTCGATCCATTCTTTTATATTGAATGGCATCTAATACAGATGTAGTTTCTTTCCTTTCTGGTGAAAGAAATGGTAAAACCGTAAAAATTATATTTTGTTTACTTTCTTTCTTTTCTTTTTTCCTTGCCGTACCATTCTGCATGTCCATCTTCCCCTTCTATATAAAAAAGAGCAGGATTTTATCCTACTCTTTTTCGACTTCTGCTATTTTGTTGTGTAATGCTATTGAATTCTGTTATTTCTATTGCATCGAATTTTCTTCTATCCATTTTAAACATATCCTTTATAACTTTCATATTACGATTGGTAGGGCTACTAAAAGGTCTTATACATAAAAAGACACCTAAAACAGCCGCCACAATATACAATGAAATTTTACCCACTGCACCAAGTAAAAGAATTTTTGACAAATACGATGCAAGTATCATTATACCGGCGATTATTCCTAAATCAAATAAGTAGAAAAACGTTAGCTTAATTTCTTGTTTGGTATTTTTAGGATTCCGTTTCATTTTCTACATTCACCTCACTTTATAATTTTATAAAAGTATAAAATTATAAGATTATAAAGTTATAAAATTATATTTTTATACTGACATCTTTCATCTATCCTTATCTATCTCAGCTTTATATTTTTCCAGTGCTTTTTCAATCAAACTCAGAAAATTCATCATTGTAATTTTAAATTCACAGGTTACACACTCCTTAATTCTAGGTGTTAAATTATCAATCCCTTTATAATAGATTCTAGCAGGATGATCTACTGGTAAAGTAGCCAATAGTTCCTCATAACCACCAACTGCTTCAAACTTTGTAATCTCTTCTTCATTCAAAACCACTAATGATAAAAATGATTTATATAATTGTTTTCTTGCAGCAGTGAAAAATGGTTCACCACCTGTTAATTCTGTTCTTTCATACCCTTCATACAGCTCAACACCTACATCAAACATTTCTTGCTGTTCGTTATTAAATCTCATTATAATCACCTCTACTATTCCCTATTTATTTCTCCAATCAATAAAAGATCTTTCTAAAACAGACATAAAAATATAGAAAGTTATTCCCATCATAAATAGTGAACTAGACATCGCTGCAATATGATGCCCATTCATTTGTTCAGTCCCTCCAAACAAATTATTAGAAAAAGGAAAATACATTATTGCTCCTGATGAGTGAAGTGCCCATATAAACAAAGCGAATATCCAACTAAATAAATATATTTTTACAACGCTCTTTAACCATGTATACAGTGTTTTAAATGGAATCAAAGATTCATATAAAACGAGTTTTTTTCGCTCTTCGAAGTCCCAATCTTTACTCCTAAAAAACTTCAAAAACTTTTCCACCTCTGGAATGATGCCATTTTCTTTACAAATTTTTTCTGCTTTCTTCCACGCCAACTTAGTTAATACGAAAGAATTCAACACAAATAATTTTGTCCACCGCTTCTCTTTCCTTAATCGATAAAGTGCCAAAACAAAAGATAAATCTATTGCCTGTTCTTTTTCTGTTAAATCCGTAAATTTTGGAACTAGAACTGTATACACACTATCTATTTTTCCATTTTCGTATGAATAAGTCGTCTCCATTAAATGAGACGCCAAAAAAGGACGAGCTATTGATAAATTAAAACTCTCTTCTACTACTATTCCTTCTGCATCAATCAACCGTAATATTTTTCCCTTAGGTGATTGAACATCTTCTTTTTCTAGTAAACTCACTCTCATCACTCCTTTCGAAACAAATAAAAAGAAGCAGTTTTCACATGAAACTACTTCTTTTGAGATTTCTTATTTTTTCAACTCGCCAACTACCATTAATCGTTTCTTACCATCTGCATTACATGTAATTAGAGTAACCAGGTTCTTCCCCTCTTTATCTTCAATGACATCAACTTCCCTGGCGTCAATAATTCTTTTCTCCACAACAACATACTCATACGTTTCTTTACCATTTGATAAATAAATAGAGGCCCCTTTTTTTACACGATCTAAGGGGCTAAATAATAATTTAGGATTGTTCATATGATGCGATGCCATCGCATAGTTTCCTTTTCCAATTTCTTGAGTCGGCTTTAATGTGCCAGCTCCAACCGACATAGCGCTATTCGATACACCTTCCATGATAGGAAGATTTATTTTTACACTAGGTACTTTAATAGTTGCTACGACAGACATTTTCTTGTTCGCAGCCTTTACCTTGTTCTTTCCTCTTTTCACCACTCACCTCTAAATAAAAAACTCTACACAATCATATTCCAACTCTTCAAAGTTGTTTTTCTAACTTTCCATTGTTAAAATATAATCATATTAATATGAAAGAAGGTAATAAAATTGTTTATGAATCTTAATTTCGAATTATCCATGTCAATCAGGAATGTTTTAGATTCTAATTTCAGTACTAAAGAAATTAGTGACCAATGCGATATTTCTTATACTACAATTAACGAACTAAGAAGTGGAAAGAGAGAAATAAGTAAATCTAGTCTTCAAATTTGCCGTTCTCTTTATAATTTCGCTGTTAGACACCACTTAAATCAAGAATTTCTTGATTCTGAAAAACAAAAAGGAAACCACAAATATATTCAATTACCTATCCCTATCAGAAAAATAATGGTTTCATTTGAACCTCACGACCTTTTCGCTTATGGAATCTTAAAAACAAACAATACAAATTCTAATTATCCTAAAAAATTAGACACTCTGGAACGTCTGCAACTCTCTACTAGTGTGTTTATAACAGATCAAGGGAAAATATATGATACAAGCGAATTTGGACACCAGTTTAATTGCCGTTACGGAGGAACAGGTCCTTCTAATTTTGTTCGTTTTCTAGAAAAATATAGTAAACTTTCTACACAGGAATTAGAACATGTCATATTCAGTAATAGTGTTGTAGAGTATAATTTCGAATTAGATGAAATAAAAGGTTTTTCTTCTAAAATTCCTGAAGGAGCAACTAATTTTTATTCATTAAATGGTAAGTTAATTATCATTTTAAATCATTACGACAATCATATTAGTCGACCAAAAAGAGACGAAATCACTCTAGAATCCGCAGCTCGCGATGTCCATTTTTTACAAACAACCTTAGAAAACTATTACGGTAAAACTTCTCAATTAAAATCAATAAAATATATTCCAAATACTAAAATTACAAATGATTCAATCTATAACAGAAACATTTATAACGGATATATTCATTCAAACAATGATATTCAGATTGTTTTAGAATACTCTGATTACGAAATTTGGTTTCCTTATTGTATTTCTCAAACAAAAGGAGATATTTTTATGAATCATCAACTACATTCGTTTATGGAGAATATAGGGATTAAATATACCCCTAATCAAAAGAATATCATTGGCAAGGTTATTGACAATAACACAACAATTAAAGACATTATGACACTGCCTATTTCATATTCGGAGGACAATCACTAATATTTTTTCTTGTAGCGATTGCACCATAACAAACCGTTTGATTAGCCATCTGAATCAAACGAAGCATTTTTTCAATTTCTTTCCATTCTTCTGTATACATCGTTTTTAATAGCTCAATGTTTTTAGAAAGAATGCAAATCACTCTATCCTCCTTGTTTAGAGCGTGAAAAAATGGTAATAGATCACTGTTATTTTCATATTCTAAATTTTCGATGATAACGATTTTATTTGGATTTTCAAATGAATGGTTTAGATTTACTTCTTTATTCTGTAAAACCAGTACCTGATCTCTAACCTCTGGTCGAACATAGTCTAAAACAAATTCTTCTACTGAACCACCATGTTTAAATATGAAAACATTTCTAATATTCATTGAAACCACCTCATTATATTCGTATTTAATTAAAAGAGTGGCAGACATAAAATCTACCACTCTCCTTTAATAAAATTATTCAGTTTGCTTTTGTTTTCTAGCAACAAAGAACATGACCCCTATTACCCTTTCAACTCACCAACTACGAGCAATCGTTTCTTACCATTTGTATTACATGTGATTAATGTCACCAGGTTCTTTCCTTCCTTATCTTCAATCACATCAACTTCCCTAGCATCAATTATCCTTTTTTCTGTCACGACATGTTCATAATCCTTCTGTCCATCGGACAAATAAATAGAAGCCCCTTTCTTCACACGATCCAAGGGGCTAAATAGTAATTTAGGATTGTTCATATTATGCGATGCCATCGCATAATTACCTTTTCCTATTTCTTGATTCGGCTTTAATGTACCAGCTCCCACCGACATAGCGGTATTTGATACACCTTCCATAATAGGTAGATTGATTTTCACGCTAGGTACTTTAATGGTTGCTACGACAGACATTTTCTTGTTCGCAGCCTTTACAATATCCTTCATTGAAATTGGCGTTACATCTTCAAAATTATATGTTACTTTCTCTTTCGTCACTGATTGCTTTTTTTGTAGAACTTTTTCTTTCTTCGCTTCATCACTTACACCTTGTCCATCTTCTTGATGATCTGCCTGTATTTCTTTCATCTTACTTTCCGCTATATCACTAACAAGGCTATCCTTCATAAAAGGATAGCCCAGACTCAAAATACCTGCTCCTATAAGAAGAACCGATAAATACTTATATGTTTTTTTCTGTTTCTTCTTTTTACGAATGACTATCCCACTCATTTTTTTACACCACCGTCCTTCTTAATCTTTTAATTGATCAAAGCGGCTCTTTGCTGTTCCTCTCCGCTTAAATGTTGGTACACCATGGCGTTGTGACGCTGTATTTTCATGAACTTGTTCTTTTACTTGAACATCTCTGTGAATCGTTTGTGATGCTCCTCTAATTGGAGAATCCACTGTTCCTCCATCATTTATATTATTCTTCACTTCTACGTCTCTGTGAATTGTTTGCGATGTTCCTCTAATTGGAGAATCCACTGTTCCTCCATCATTTATATTATTCTTCACTTCTACGTCTCTGTGAATCGTTTGTGATGCTCCTCTAATTGGAGAATCCACTGTTCCTCCATCATTTATATTATTCTTCACTTC
>NZ_JAWRYM010001151.1:0-240 GCF_046534555.1 Bacillus sp. SIMBA_074
GAAGAAAACTGATTATTACTAACGACTGTCCGTTTTGATTCCATCAACTCAGTGCCTGTTGTATTTGATCTAGATACATTTTCGTCAAGTATATTATCATTGGAAAACATGAGATGCATACCGTAACGTGATTTTTGGATGTTATTTCCATGCAAAGTATTCTCATTGCTTTGTTCTAAATAAATTCCGTCAGAAACATTGGTTATATTAAGGTTATCAAACTTATTTCGGTTGGATTTC
>NZ_JAWRYM010001152.1:0-239 GCF_046534555.1 Bacillus sp. SIMBA_074
GTTTTTGCTGTACGGAAATTCAGCTTTCTCGCCGCCTCTTGCTGCAAGGAGCTGGTAATGAACGGAGGCGCAGGATTCCGCTTGCGCTCCCGCTTCGTTACTTTCCGAACGACATACGGCTGATCCGCCATCCTTTTATAGACTTCCTGAACATCCGCCTCTGACTTCAGTTCAATTTTTTCGTCTCCATAGCCATAAAATTTGGCTTCAAAGTCTTTTCCGTTGCTGTTGAGCTTGCT
>NZ_JAWRYM010001153.1:0-239 GCF_046534555.1 Bacillus sp. SIMBA_074
GTTTGCCGTTCCTAAGAGTTATTTCGATGAATTAATCCAGTCAACAATTCAAGGGTCAGGAAAAAATGGACTATAAACAAGAGTTAGAAAGACTAAAAAATAATAATCACCTTGATTCAATGCCAGCGAATCCGTGGGAGTTCAAGGTGAACATGGGCGAAGGTGGTGAATTAAAGGCTTTCAAGTTAATTGACGTACTGCAGCTAATAGCAGAGCATTCTGGCGATAGTTGGCTATCT
>NZ_JAWRYM010001154.1:0-239 GCF_046534555.1 Bacillus sp. SIMBA_074
CTTTGGCGAATTCTTTTCGAAAAATGACTGCAATTTCGCTTCTCGTCCACTACACATTAATACGTATAACTTCTTGCTTAGGAAACACATCTACCCGTTCCGTTCGGAGAAATCTTTCTGGCAGAAACGATTCGTTGTCTATTCGATCCTCTTTTCGTGGATCTTTATTTAGAAAGCACCCGTGCTATCGGAAAACAAAGAATTCTATCGATATTTCCCATGTTACCAGATTTGACGCT
>NZ_JAWRYM010001155.1:0-239 GCF_046534555.1 Bacillus sp. SIMBA_074
TGATGCCGAAGAAAAGACTTCAGGTTTTTTTATCGAAGAAATGCCGATGGTAATTTATTCCAGCTATTTAGACGGAAAACCTTCCGAGTTTTCGATTCAATGTTTGGAAGATACTATTTTGGTGAGCGGCACACGGGAAAAAGAGTTAGAAATGCAGTTAAAAAATCCGGTATTAGAACATATTACGTCTTTCATAATGGCTTCGGATTATAGAAAAGCAGAACGTTATATTGCTTTAT
>NZ_JAWRYM010001156.1:0-239 GCF_046534555.1 Bacillus sp. SIMBA_074
TACTCGTGAAAATTGAATGGATTCCCCTGGTTTGATCTGGGCGATCATTGGTAAATCTGCCGTAATAACCTGAGCTATCTTAGGGTATCCTCCCGTTGTTTGGCTATCCGCAAGGAGAATGATCGGGTTTCCATCAGGAGGAACCTGAACAGAGCCGTTAGTTACTGCTTCAGACAATAGCTCACGTTTCTCGTTTAACTCAAGCAAAGGGCCAGATATCCTATAGCCCATACGATCAG
>NZ_JAWRYM010001157.1:0-239 GCF_046534555.1 Bacillus sp. SIMBA_074
TCGAGGACAATGTGAAGCCATCGATCAGATCCTTGGTGAAAAGCGGAATTACCAGGCTCACAAGAGTGGTTGCAATGCTCAGGAAGAGCGCGGTCCCGAGCATCAGCTTGGATGGCTTCGTTTCCTTTATTAAATGAAAGAACGGTCTCAGCTTTCCTGACGTATGTTTTTGTTTTGTCGTCATCTTTTTGTATCTCCTATCCGTATTTACTTCACTCTCTTGCAGGAATCGCATACCT
>NZ_JAWRYM010001158.1:0-239 GCF_046534555.1 Bacillus sp. SIMBA_074
CCCGCCGCATGGCCGCGCTGATGAGCGACAGCCTGCTCGCCTTCGCCCGCCATGGCGACCCGAACCATGCCGGCCTGGCGACGTGGGAGCAATACGGACTGCCACGCCGGCAGACCCTGCGCTTCGATGCCTCGACGCGGCAGGAAGATGATCCACGCGGCGGCGAGCGCCAGCTGTACGCGCGCGTGCCCTTTATGCAGCGCGGTACTTTCTGACCTGAGATGCCGCCTTCATCGCAT
>NZ_JAWRYM010001159.1:0-239 GCF_046534555.1 Bacillus sp. SIMBA_074
TGCTGGTCTTGAAGTGGAACGTATCATCAACGAACCGACAGCTGCAGCACTTGCATACGGTTTGGATAAAACGGAAGAAGATCAAACGATCCTTGTATTCGACCTTGGCGGCGGTACATTTGACGTATCGATCATGGAACTTGGGGATGGCGTTTTCGAAGTTAAGTCGACAGCCGGTGACAACCGTCTAGGTGGAGATGATTTCGACCAAGTCATCATCGATTACCTAGTAGAAGCAT
>NZ_JAWRYM010001160.1:0-239 GCF_046534555.1 Bacillus sp. SIMBA_074
GTGGACTTGGAGGCCGTGGACTTGGAGGCAGTGGACTTCGACGCGGCCGGCTTCGACGCGGGCTTGCTCGTCTTGGCGGTCGCCTTCGCCGCCTCGACGGCCTCCTCGGTGGCCTCGGCCAGGTCTTCCGCCGCCTCGCGGCCGGTGGCGATGGCGGAGTCGAGCCGCTGTCCGGGTGTGCCGTTGCCCGTCACCGACTTGGCCACCTTGACGACGCCGGTCCAGAGGGCGCCCGGCAC
>NZ_JAWRYM010001161.1:0-239 GCF_046534555.1 Bacillus sp. SIMBA_074
CTGCGCGACGACGATCGCCAGCGATCCGTCCGGGCGGATCACGACGCTGCTCAGGCTCATGGTGAACGGGACGTCGTCGCTGCGCATGGCGATCGTGCCGTCGAACAGCGACTGCACCGTGACCTTCAGGTGGGCGACGCCGACCATCCGTCCCGTGGTCCAGCTGTTGTCGCCGGGCTGCAGGCGCACGACCGGGTAGGTGACCATCGACCAGGCGGGGTCGCCCTGGACGCGGTCGT
>NZ_JAWRYM010001162.1:0-239 GCF_046534555.1 Bacillus sp. SIMBA_074
CCTTTAAAAGAGCTTACCGGCGAACCGAAAAAACTTCAAGCGACCGGTGGTTTTGCAACGTCGGAACTTTGGAGACAGATGATCGCAGCTATCTTTCATCAAGACGTATATGTTCCTGAAAGTTTCGAAAGTTCCTGCTTAGGAGCTGCGATCCTCGGTTTATATAGTTTAGGAGAAGTAGATACGTTGCATGTAGTTTCTGAAATGGTTGGGGCAAATTTTTACCATGAACCAAACAT
>NZ_JAWRYM010001163.1:0-239 GCF_046534555.1 Bacillus sp. SIMBA_074
TGCTCATGCCCATTTCGACCTGAAGCTTTTTCATCAGCTCCAAAATTTGAGCCTGAATCGTCACGTCCAGAGCCGTCGTCGGTTCGTCCGCGATCAAAATCTCAGGACGGCAAGCCAGTGCCATCGCAATCATCACACGTTGGCGCATCCCGCCAGACAGCTCATGTGGTTCTTGTGTTGCACGTTTTTCAGGAGAGGGGATACCTACGAGTCTCAGCATATCCACCGCTTTTTCCCAG
>NZ_JAWRYM010001164.1:0-239 GCF_046534555.1 Bacillus sp. SIMBA_074
GGGAGGGCCTCACCCGAGTACCGCAGTTGGCGGTAGGGCTCGTCCTCGATGATGCGGAATCCCCGTCGCTGTGCGATGGCGGCGATGTGCCGGCGGGCATCGAGCCCGTGCGTGCGGCCGGTGGGATTCTGGAAAGTGGGGACCGTGTAGAAGAACTTCGGGCTGTGCTCGGCGGCGAGCCTGTCCAGTGCTTCGAGATCCAGCTCGCCGCCGTCATAGGGGACGCCGATGACCCGCGC
>NZ_JAWRYM010001165.1:0-239 GCF_046534555.1 Bacillus sp. SIMBA_074
CGGGCAGGGAAAACGACAATCATCACAACCCATCGCTTATCAGCCGTTCAGCACGCGGATAGGATTATCGTGTTGGATGGCGGAGAGATCATCGAAGAGGGGACTCACGAAGATTTACTGCAGGATAATGGCTGGTATAGGGAGCAATACGAGCGGCAGCAGGTTGATGAAGGAACGGAGGTGAAGGCATGAAGGTCGTAAAGAAACTTTTTAATTATGCTGCCCTTTATAAAAAATTG
>NZ_JAWRYM010001166.1:0-239 GCF_046534555.1 Bacillus sp. SIMBA_074
GGTAAGGAAACTTTTAATGAACTGTTTACAGAATAAAATACTCCTTCTCCTTTTTGGAGAAGGTTTTTGTTTTTTTTCTGCATTATTAATCATACGTATTACCAATAGTATTTCAATCAAAAAAAACATTGTATAAGTAGGGTAAAAAAGTAGTGAAAAAACGTAAATAAATTATGCCAGAAATTAAGTTGAGAAAACAATGGTTTTCTTTAAGCAATAAATGCTTTATTATTAGATTT
>NZ_JAWRYM010000168.1:0-378 GCF_046534555.1 Bacillus sp. SIMBA_074
GTACAGTAGGCTCTCTGCCTACAGTCGACTTTATGCGCGCGAATTTTGGACAGGCAGCTATTTTGACGCCAAACGATATTCCTTTCCCACCTCGTGGTGTACTGGCTGAAGGAGAAATCAACAACGACATGCTGGTTACTGCTGATCTGGACATCCAGCTATTGTATGATGTACGGGAAAAAGGCTCGGTAACAACTTGGCGTGACCGCCGCACCGATTTGTACACAGATTGGAAGTAGCTACGTGCAGAAATAATCGGGAACAGGAGGATGGTCATGTACCGTAAAGAGCTGTATGTGTTTGAAGGAGAAAAGCCCCGCAGGGCAGCTATCCGCAACTATACACAGTCTGACTTTTTCGAGCTGATTCAGATACAGG
>NZ_JAWRYM010001167.1:0-239 GCF_046534555.1 Bacillus sp. SIMBA_074
GGCGAAGAGACAATCATTGCCCGTGTAGGGGAAGGGATCGTATCGACGATCGGTGCTTCGAAAATGCATACGGATGTACTTGAAAACCCCGATTTGATTTCAAGAACGGTTTTATCAAAAGGGTTGGATTCTGGAACGGCATTTGAAATTCTTTCCATTGATATCGCTGAAGTGGATATCGGGAAAAATATTGGGGCCATATTACAGACTGACCAAGCTGAGGCCGATAAGAAAATAGC
>NZ_JAWRYM010001168.1:0-238 GCF_046534555.1 Bacillus sp. SIMBA_074
CGAAACGGTCCCAAATTTGGGACACGGAACTACCAAGGAACTACCAGAGGAACTGAAAGGCAACGACCAACCCGCGCGGCGTGCGCCGCGAGTTGCGTTGCATGCAGAACTTCTAAACCTCGAACTGCCGGACTGGCTCCCGTTCGAGGCATGGGATGCATGGTGCGAGCACCGCGAGGCTAAGGCCACCGGCAAGAGCGGGATCCCTTGGACGCGTCCGGCGGCCCGCGTATCGCTG
>NZ_JAWRYM010001169.1:0-238 GCF_046534555.1 Bacillus sp. SIMBA_074
GCGTTAAAAGAACTATAAAATTAATACATGATTTGGTAATTATATTTATATCTAAATACCCTATAATTAATTGGACTCCAACTAAAATAAAGGAAAAAATCATTTTCATTTTTGGATAATTAATTTTTACAAATTTTCTTGTATCATTAATTCTTAATACCCAAATTGTAAGGAAGCTTATCATTGTGGCTACACACGCTCCATAAACTCCATAAAACGGTATTAATAGTACATTTAG
>NZ_JAWRYM010001170.1:0-238 GCF_046534555.1 Bacillus sp. SIMBA_074
GTTTACGCCAATAGCGAAGAGGGTCGCCGCTTGTGGCTATCTGCTCGCTATGAGTTCTAAACAGACGCCCATGTAGTTTCTGCTTACTGTTTCAATGCTGACTTGCTGCCCCGGCTACGCGCCGGGGCTTTTTTATGACGTGCTTTTGGGTGGAACGCCCCGCAGTAGCTTCCCCCTATGGCGGCGATTCATGGTTTTAATCTATTTCAACGCATTCGCTTGGGTAGTATGAGCACAC
>NZ_JAWRYM010001171.1:0-238 GCF_046534555.1 Bacillus sp. SIMBA_074
GAAGGGCTTGCACCGGTAGCAGGCCAATGGCAAACCTATACTTTCCCACTTGCCAGTCTGGCTGCAGCAGGGCTGGATGTATCTGCGATCGATGTGGTGATGATTTTCCCGGCCTGGGGTAGTGGTGAAGGTGCAGTATACCGGGTAGATAATGCCCGTATTTACTTGCCTGGTGCAAACCAGGGTTCCGGTCTGACGTTATTCGCCAGCGAAGCTGCGCAGCATTGGAGTATCTGGG
>NZ_JAWRYM010001172.1:0-238 GCF_046534555.1 Bacillus sp. SIMBA_074
CGACTTACGGCTATGTACCCTGGACCAAAGATCCTGTGGGTGCGTTCAAATCGCTGTTTCTGCCTTCACTCGCCCTCGCGATTCCGGGCATTGCTGTGATTATCCGGTATTTGCGCAACACGCTGCTGGACCAGCTCCGTATGGATTACGTACGAACAGCCAGAAGCAAAGGATTGCGGGAGAAGAGCATCATGTACGGCCATATATTGCGTAACTCTCTGATTCCGGTGCTTACGAT
>NZ_JAWRYM010001173.1:0-238 GCF_046534555.1 Bacillus sp. SIMBA_074
GTTTTAATATAAAAATCTGAAACTTGCATCGCCAAAGCTTCGCAGAAAAATTTAGAAAACAATTCATTTGTTGAGGAAACATCAATATTAATTATTGCAATTTTCTTATCTCGCTGTGCAACATTTAATCCTTTCTTAGACAAATCATCATAGATTTCTCCCATTATGCTATCTTGTACTCGGGTATAAGTTTTTCTTTCTTGTTCCGGCAAAAATGATAAGCTACGTAACTTCGGAT
>NZ_JAWRYM010001174.1:0-238 GCF_046534555.1 Bacillus sp. SIMBA_074
TGAAAAAATGGTACAAAAGAAAACGATTTTATCTGCTTGTCAGCATTGTGATCGTCATTACAGCCGTAATCAACTATAACAGCTACAAGCCTCTCCCTGATGGCATTTCTTATGAAGGGAAGGTTCATCATGTCGAGGATATTGATTTCATTTATGACCTTTCCTATCACGATGAGCAAGGGAATCTGCAACATGAGCAGCGAATTTTCCAAACCATATATCAAGCCATAGAAGACGC
>NZ_JAWRYM010000169.1:0-377 GCF_046534555.1 Bacillus sp. SIMBA_074
ACTGTCTTACCTCGGGTTAGGTGTTCAACCGCCGACACCATCGTGGGGCAGCATGCTGAACCAAGCGCAAACACTAATGTCCGTTGCGCCATATGCAACGTTTTACCCAGGTATTGCCATCTTTTTAGTCGTGCTCGGCTTTAACTTGTTAGGGGATGGCCTGCAGCAGGTTCTAGATCCACGCGCACGCAAATAATAAATGTCCTAACACGGGATAAAAGGAGTGGAGCAGATGACGACCATCTTGGAAGTAGAACAACTGAGAACCCGGTTTCGTACGGACAGCGGTGTCGTCAGTGTCGTTGACGGCGTCGACTTCTCCATCCGTGCCGGCGAAACGCTCGGCGTCGTGGGTGAATCTGGCTGTGGCAAAAGCG
>NZ_JAWRYM010001175.1:0-238 GCF_046534555.1 Bacillus sp. SIMBA_074
GTAGAAACCGCCTTCAACAACTCTGTCGTTGATATCAGTCCATAAGTTTTGCTCTCTTAAAGCCCGGACTTTTGATTCCTCTGCGACTTGCTTGCGTGTAATTGTTAACCCCTTACCGAAGTCAGCTTGCTCGTCTCCAAACTTCCATATTTGAGGATATTCTACCGCAAGGCACTGATAGTTTTCGTTCCCAAGCTTTACGGGAAGATAGGGAGTTAAACCCTTAAACGTTGTGTCG
>NZ_JAWRYM010001176.1:0-238 GCF_046534555.1 Bacillus sp. SIMBA_074
GATTACTTTTGGAACGGCATTCCAACTTGAGTAAGTAGTTCACGAGCTTCTTCGTCAGTGTTGGCAGTCGTTACGATAACGATATCCATACCACGAACTTTGCTCACTTTATCGTAATCAATCTCAGGGAAGATAAGTTGTTCTTTAACACCTAATGTATAGTTCCCACGTCCGTCAAAGGATTTCTTTGAAACGCCGCGGAAATCACGTACACGTGGTAAAGATACAGATACTAGCT
>NZ_JAWRYM010001177.1:0-238 GCF_046534555.1 Bacillus sp. SIMBA_074
GATGTCAGCGTCCAGCTTTCGCAGGCGTGTTTCCTTGAGAGCAATACAACAGAGGAAGCTGATGAGGCAGACGCCTGAAAGGACCGCGCCGAACGCATAAGTGCCATACGCCGCGATAATGGGTGCCGCGACAAGTGGCGGCAAAGCGCCCCCGATGATCCCCGATGCGTTGTAGCAGACGCCAACCGCCGTGTAACGATAGCGGGTCGGAAACAGCTCGGACATAAATGCGCCAACG
>NZ_JAWRYM010001178.1:0-238 GCF_046534555.1 Bacillus sp. SIMBA_074
GGTGTTGCCAATCAGGGGCATTAGCAGTGCCGTATCAATACCATTAATCACAGAAATAAAATGGTAAATATTTTATGTTGTGATGTTTCAAATGAATTATTCACGGCAAACAAAGGTTATATGATGACGCGTAATTATTTTGTTTCTTGCTCTGCTCTGGTGTTAGCAATGACAACGGTGTGCAGTGATGTTGCTGCAGCAGAGGAAACCCCCAACGGTTTTCTTTACGGCGTAGGGG
>NZ_JAWRYM010001179.1:0-238 GCF_046534555.1 Bacillus sp. SIMBA_074
GTTGGTGCGTAAAAGGAGGTTATGCCAATCACGAGTCCCAAAACGATGATACTGGAAACTGCCTTTTTAAACAAAACCGTTCACCTCTTCTATCATGATCATTCTGTATAAATAGACGTGCGAAGATTGATAGCTGTTACAGATTATGTAAATTTTGTTTTGTTTACATATTTGGTTTTGTGTAAAATAAAGGGAATGCTTTAGTGAATGGATGTGTATTCATGAAAAAGCGATGGAT
>NZ_JAWRYM010001180.1:0-238 GCF_046534555.1 Bacillus sp. SIMBA_074
GGCGTGGTCCTCGAGCAGCTTCTCGATGGTCTCACCCGCGTCGCTCTTGGTGTGGCCGATCAGACCGACCGGGCCGCGTTTGATCCAGCCGGTCGCGTAGAGACCCGGCACCGGCTCGCCGTCGTCGAGCACGCGGCCGCCGTCGTTCGGGATGACCCCGCCCGCCTCGTCGAAGGGGACGTCGCGCACAGGGGTGCCCCGGTAGCCGATCGCCCGGTAGACGGCCTGGACCTCGTAG
>NZ_JAWRYM010001181.1:0-238 GCF_046534555.1 Bacillus sp. SIMBA_074
GGCTGCACGTAGTCGTCGATGACCAGCTCGCCGGTCGCGTTCAGAGCGCGCATCATGTCCTCGATGCGCTGCTTCTCGATGTTGTGGGGATCCGGCGAGGTGAAGAGGAACTGCAACGGGATCGCGGGGTGCATCCACACGGTGAGTCGGCCGGGGTCGCCGCCCTCTCGAGGATGCCAGGTCATCATGAAGCTCTCCTGGCGACGGAGCTTCGTGCCGACGATGACCTTCAGATGAG
>NZ_JAWRYM010001182.1:0-238 GCF_046534555.1 Bacillus sp. SIMBA_074
GGGGCTCGGCAGGCATCATCAGCCCGCGGATGCGGGCGGTTCGAGGAGGAATGCCATCTCCTGTGCGGCGATTATGGCCGCAACCAGCGCGTCCTGTCAGTCGGCCGGGCCGGGCCGGGCCGGGGCGATTCAGCCGAACACGTTCTCGTCCCGCAGGATGTCGTGATACCGCAGGAAGTCCCAGTGGAGATAGATGAACTCGGTGCCGTCCGGAAGCGTTCTTACCCCGAACTTGTCG
>NZ_JAWRYM010001183.1:0-238 GCF_046534555.1 Bacillus sp. SIMBA_074
CGGCGAACAGCCACGGGCCGTTCAGGATTCCCTGGAACCCGGGCAGCAGAGCGCCGGCCGGACCGGAGATCGGATTCTGGACGACCCCCCAGACCCAGAAGACGACGCCGCTCGCGACGGCGACGACGCTGGCGACGACGATGTCGACGACCCGCCAGCGGAGAGTACGCGGGCGTGCGCCCACGGTGGAGATGGTTGCGTGCACTGTTCGTGCCCCTTCTGTCGATGTGGAACAGGG
>NZ_JAWRYM010001184.1:0-238 GCF_046534555.1 Bacillus sp. SIMBA_074
CTTTGGCTAACATCGGGCTTTTTCCGTTGGCAGCGGCTTGACGTCCTTCGCGGATGATGGCTGTGGCAGATGTATATGTCTCGAGACAACCCGTCTTGCCGCAATTGCAGTTAGGTCCTTCTCCGGGCGTCACCGTGATATGACCGATCTCTCCGCCTACCCCATTGATCCCGGAGATGACATTGCCGTGCAGGATGACACCGCCACCGACGCCTGTTCCCACCGTGATCAGAACCAG
>NZ_JAWRYM010001185.1:0-238 GCF_046534555.1 Bacillus sp. SIMBA_074
GTGAAAGTCTTTAGGGGATTAATGGAAGTGGCAGTGCATAAATTTAAATGAAAGGAGTGGATATATGAAAATGTTTATTAAATTAAGTGTGGCCAGTGTCTCCGGAGCCGTCGTGTATTTGATATATAATGTCAACCAGACGCTGCGTAAAGGAATGGGAACGCTCGAAGAAACAAATAAGACACTGGAAGAGGTAAGAAATGCGGTACATGGATTGACGCAAGAGTCCAAACAATTG
>NZ_JAWRYM010001186.1:0-238 GCF_046534555.1 Bacillus sp. SIMBA_074
AAAACAGCTCCATGGCTAAGGATTATGAAGAGATGAAAGAACTTGGGAAGCAGATGGAAAATCAACGGACGAATGAAGAATTGAAAGAGCGGGACAAACGCCCAGGTACAGTGCAACATGAAATTGAGGAAGATAAAGATTGACGAATATCACAACCAGAATCATTCTATCTGTGTAAAAGGGTGT
Organism: Bacillus sp. SIMBA_074; assembly: GCF_046534555.1. Taxonomy (NCBI): domain Bacteria; kingdom Bacillati; phylum Bacillota; class Bacilli; order Caryophanales; family Bacillaceae; genus Bacillus; species Bacillus sp. SIMBA_074. Next base: position 187 of record NZ_JAWRYM010001186.1, read on the forward strand.
CCAGAAAATTATTGGAGCACCCTTTTGTTGTGGTTTATTGCAGCTATTTTTT
>NZ_JAWRYM010001187.1:0-238 GCF_046534555.1 Bacillus sp. SIMBA_074
GAACCCGGTTGAGAACCCTGGCGAGAACCCGGGCGAGAACGCGGGCGGGCAGACGCCCCCGGTGCCCGGCAGCGTCACCGACGGCGGTGGCCTCGCCGCTACCGGTGTCGAGCTTCCTGTCGCGATGACCGCGATCGCGCTGCTGCTCGTCATCGCCGGTGCGCTGATCATCCGACGGCGTCGGCTGACGCACTGACGCACTGACGCCCTGACACGAGTGTCGTCATGACGAGGGGCG
>NZ_JAWRYM010001188.1:0-238 GCF_046534555.1 Bacillus sp. SIMBA_074
GGTGTAGACCAGGTCACACGCCAAAAGCTCTTTATGTCGCGTAACAAACGACGCGAGATGAGGGCTGCCGTTTTCTTCCTCTCCCTCAAACACCAGCTTCACGTTGACTGGCAACTCACCAAAACGGTCCAAATATGTTTTGATCGCCAGTACCTGTGCCATCAATTGCCCTTTGTTGTCCCCCACCCCACGACAATAAATTCTTCCTTCGCGTATGGTTGGTTCAAAGGGTGGTGAT
>NZ_JAWRYM010001189.1:0-238 GCF_046534555.1 Bacillus sp. SIMBA_074
TGATGTCACCCAGCTTCCAGCTGCGGTCGAAGTACCGCTCGAGCGGGCCGTAGAAGCGGAAGTACGAGAACCAGTGTCGCCCGGGGATGGTCTGCACCCAGTTCGATTCGCCCATGTCAGGAGCGGTCGGCCCGAAATGCAGATCGACGGAACCGTCGTCGTTCACCCTCAGCTCGGAGTCGCGAGACCCGCGGTCGCCGCGCTGTTGATCGTTGTCGATCAGGCAGCGCGTGTCGAC
>NZ_JAWRYM010000170.1:0-376 GCF_046534555.1 Bacillus sp. SIMBA_074
GGCAGCATCTGATGGTGCAGGTGCTACTGCTACGATCGTTGTCGCAGCTATTATGGTAGCTGTTGCAATTTTTACGATTTTCTTTTTCCCCATTATAGTTAAGCCTCCCATATGTTCTATACTGATATAACATATTGCTAACATACCCATAGAGTTGACATACTTTTCAAAAAATTGAATCTAGATAAATTTAATTACTTATACACAAATCCCCCTACTTTTTTCCTCTAAAGATCCGTGTATATCCTATATTACAACAAAAAAATCCAATTTTAAAACAAATTTACAATCTAAAGTGGAATTTTAACAGAATATTATCATTATAATCACCCCAAAATACCCATTACCTTAAAGATGATATACCAATAAAATTATT
>NZ_JAWRYM010000027.1:0-71735 GCF_046534555.1 Bacillus sp. SIMBA_074
GCCCGGTACAATACCGGGCTCATACCCTAGAGGCTGCCTAATGAAACGACCTGTCTAACTTTCGGGGGTCACTTCACGTTGAGACTGACTCTTTTTTATATAGTAATTAGTTTAAAATTTTCACTGTAACTGTTTTACGTCCCCAGTTACTTGATGTACCTTTATCTGGCATTAAAACATCGATTTTATTTCCTTTAATAGCTCCACCAGTATCACCAGCGATTGCCACTCCGTAACCTTCAACCCATACTTTTGAACCTAATGGAATGACACTTGGATCAACTGCAATTAGTTTCATGTTTGGATTAGCTGTTAAGTTATGACCCATAGCTGATTTTACTTGGTCTCCTGCTTTGTAACCATTTTCAAGTGGATCCGCTGTGTAAGCTGTTGCTTGAACTCTTAATTCACGAGAAGAAGATGGTGCACTTGTTTCAGTTTCTTTCGCAACAGGTTGTTGTGTAGCTGGTTTTTGAGCTTTAGCCGTTTCACGAGCTTTAGCTGCCTCTTGAGCCTTAGCTGCTTCACGAGCTTCAGCTGCTTCTTGAGCTTTAGCCGCTTCACGAGCTTCAGCTGCTTCCTCGGCTTTAGCCGCTTCACGAGCCTTAGCTGCTTCTTGAGCTTTAGCCGCTTCACGAGCTTTAGCTGCCTCTTGAGCCTTAGCTTCTGCTTGAGCTTCAGCTTCTGCCTGAGCTTTAGCTGCTTCACGAGCTTTAGCTGCTTCTTGAGCCTTAGCTTCTGCTTGAGCTTTAGCTGCTTCAGTTGCTTCTTGAGCTTTAGCTGCTTCACGAGCTTTAGCCGCTTCTTGAGCCTTAGCTTCTGCTTGAGTTTCAGCTGCTTCACGAGCTTTAGTTGCTTCTTGAGCCTTAGCTTTTGCTTGAGTTTCAGCTACTTCCCCGGCTTTAACTGCTTCACGAACTTTAGCTGTATCTTGAACGTTAGTTACTTTTTCAGCTTTAACTACTGGCTGAACTTTAACTGGTGCTTTTCCTGTTAAGTAAGGAATGTGTACATAAGCTGTTTGGCCGTTATATTCAAATTGGATCCAATCATTTTGTACTTGGTGTGTTGTTTCGATTACATCATCTTTTTTCAATTTACCAAGAATCGCTGAATCTGTATTCGCTCCAGCACGTACGTTTAATACGTTTGCTGTTACGTAGTAAGTATCTTTTGTGTAGTCAGCGCTTATGAAAGCCTCTTTACCACTATTTAATTTAACTTTTGACCATCCGTTTTCTGTATGTAAAACGTTAACTTTATATCCATCTAATAACTTTCCGACAACTTGTGATTCAGTAGTTGGGTTTTCTCGTACATTTAGTACATCAGTCGTTACGATTGTTTCTGCTTTAGCAGATGTTGTGAAAATCCCAAGACCAAAAACCGCTGCTGTTGCTATACCCATAAATTTTTTCATAATAGCCTCCATTGCATTTGTTTTCGTTGACCTCATTATAGCAACCATTATTTTCTTATTTGCGGAAAACACAAAACTACAAAGCATTCGTAACGAGGCATTAATATTCTGTAATAATTCCATTAATATCCTGATAGCGTTTTCTTTGCGTTTTTGAGAGGATTAGAACATACGATTAATAAAATCAACACTTTTTTAATTACTAATAGATTAATAATGTATCATTGGTGTTACTTGAATGTTTCTGTAACGTTACAAAAAAGGGGTATTTGACTATTTGAATCGTAATGTAGTTATGAAAATATAATCTTCTTGTGTGTGAAGTCGTATATATAGGGAGGATTTTAATGAAATAGAGATATAATTGTTACAAAATAAGTTGTAGTATGGAAAAAATTACGCCTTGAATTTGTTCTTTTACATATTATTTTTGCAATAATAGGATTGCTTGATAGCTTTCGTGAGAAATGAAAGTTTAAATGATAAAAAGATAATTGCAACATGAAACATATATAATAGAAGAAACATGATTTAAAGGGATGATATCGTTATGAGGTGGTTCGCGAATTGCAGTAGAATTATCCCGCTATTTGTGGGCAGTAAAACCCCCACCTCAAAATTCGGCTGAAGCAAAGAAATTAGGTGGGAGATTAACTGCCCGTAAAAGCCCGATTGGTGAAGGCTAATAATCAGTGGGGGATGAACAAAACCCCCACTGATTATAGCTTCACTTTATATAATAGAAGTTAGAGGTTCTTATTTTTGTCAAAACGTCGATGAAATTACATTTGCCTTCAACAAAATAAAAAACGTAGGAGTGTAAACTCCTACGTTTTTTTATTTACTCATATCGTAAACATTCAATTGGATCAAGTTTAGCAGCTTTGTTTGCTGGTAGTAAACCGAATGCAATACCGATTAGCATTGAGATACCTACTGAAAGAAGTCCAAGTTCTTTTGAGATAACGAGTGGCCATCCGGCAAAGATTGAGACGATCCAAGCGAAGAAAATACCAAGCATGAATCCGATGAAACCACCGAGTCCTGTTAAAATACAAGATTCAATTAAGAATTGTGTTAATACTTTACCGCGCGTTGCACCAAGTGCTTTACGAATACCAATCTCACGCGTACGTTCTGTTACAGATACAAGCATGATGTTCATTACACCGATACCACCAACAAGTAAGGAGATAGCGGCAATACCACCGAATACCATTTTCATCATACCGATGGATTCGTCTAATTGCTTCGTAAATTCACCTAAGTCCTGTGCTTCGAATTTGTGCTCAAATTTTGGAGCTTTCATTTCGTTTAAAACAGAAACGGCTTGTTTTTCTACACTTTTACGTTCTGTTGGAGAGGTCATTGTTAATCTTACAGAGTCATATTCATTTACTCCTGAAATGACAGGCGCGTTTTCAAGTGATGTATAACCTTCAGGCATAGCCATTCCAAATTCGTTTTTCGTTTCGTATACACCGACTATTTTATACGGCTTTCCTTTTATATCAGTGTATAAATTTGATTCCCAACCACTAAATAATTTGTTGAAAGCTTCTTCATTTAATATAACGGCAGGAATTGCTTGGTTTAATTCGCTGTCGTTTAATTCGCGACCGTGAACTAATTTTATCTTCGAATCTGTCATAAAGGCGCCTGTTCCACCTTTTAAATCAAGAGAGACATCTTTTGAACCAGAAGATGCTTTTACTTTCATACTCACATCTGGATAAACATCTTTAACGCCTGGCACAGTTTGAAGACGGTTTAGCATATCAGGTGTGATTTTGGCACTATCTGTTCCATAATCAGGGTTGTTGTAGTAAATCGTTACTTCAGTATCTTTTCCTTGGCCTAATTCTTTTTTAAACTTTGCGTTTGTACCATCACCCATTGAAATGATAGTAATAATAGCGCTAATACCGATAATAATTCCTAGCATTGTTAAGATAGAACGCATTTTATGAGCAAAGATAGAGGAAAGGGCCATGCGTATATTTTCACTCGTGTTCAAAATTAACCTCTCCAATCTTGGACGATATTTCCGTCACGAATTACAATTTGACGTGCTGCAGCTTCCCCGATTTCACGGTCATGGGTAATCATAATGATTGTTGAGCCTTGTTTGTTTAATTCGTAAAAGAGGTCCATAATTTGTGTACTTGTTTTCGTATCAAGTGCACCCGTCGGTTCATCGGCTAAAATGAATTTTGGATTATTTACGATTGCACGGGCAACTGCGACACGTTGCTTTTGACCACCTGACAATTCATTTGGTAAGTGAGTAGCACGATCAGCTAAACCTACTTTTGTTAAAGCAGCTAATGAGCGCTCGCGTCTTTCTTTTTTATCGACTCCAGCGTAAATAAGAGGTAGTTCTACATTTTGAAGTGCTGTAAGTCTCGGTAATAACATGAAGTTTTGGAATATGAACCCGATCTCTTTATTACGAACGTGTGCAAGTTCTGTCTCAGACATGTTTGAAATGTTTTGACCAGCTAGTTCGTACGTACCTGTCGTTGGTTTATCTAAGCAACCGATAATGTTCATTAATGTTGATTTACCAGAACCAGATGGTCCCATAATAGAAGTGAATTCTCCTTGATTCAGTGTTACGTCAATTCCGTGTAATATTTGAACTGATTCTGCACCGTTTTGGAAGGATTTCGTGATGCTTTTTAAGTTAATCATTCAACGACAACCTCCATACCATCTTTTAAGTCTTTTTCAGGTTTAGAGATAATTTGCTCTCCTTTTTTCACTCCAGAAACTTTTGCTTCGCTATCTGTCTCGAATTCAACAGTAACCGCTTGTTCTTTCGCTTTACCATCTTTTACAACGAAGACAACATTTTTGTCACCTTTTTTCACAATACTGCTTTTCGGAACAATCGTACCAGTTGCTTCACCAGATTTACTTGTTACGTATACATGGAAGCCGTTTTGTAGTTCTTCACTATTGTCTAATGTGACAGTGAATTGATAATTAGAAACAGTTTTATTTTCGTCCATGCTCTTTAATGGTGTAGAACCGATTTCTGTTACTTTTCCTGTCCAAGTCTTACCAGCGACCGTTTTTGACGAAACAGTTACTTCTTGCCCAACTTTCATACTAGCAAGCTCATATTCAGAGAGTTGACCTTTTACTTTAAATGGACCAGCGTGACGAAGTGTAATGCCACTCATACCTGTTTTTTCATCAGCAGTTTTTACGATATCATCAATTACGCCATCAGTAGGGCTTGTTACAGAAAGCGTATTTACTTTCTCTTTTGCAGCTTTAATCATTTCATCAGATTTTTCAACTTCAAACTTCTTCATTTCAATTTGTGATTCTAATTGTTGCACTTCGACTTCCGATGCCTTTAATGCTTCCTGAGGAAGGCCTGCATTTTTATCTTTTTGTAATTTTTGTTTCGCTGCATCAAGTTGTTTTTGATGCAATGTTACTTCTTTTTGTGCGATTTTCTTTTGCATTTCTGCTTCCGTTACACCTTGTTTAGCAGTAGGGTCATTATATTTAAATAGAAGCTGACCTTTTTTTACTTCATTACCTTTTTTAACAGCTAATTCATACGTACCTTTTGTTGGATCAAATGAAATTGTTTCAATTCCATTTGGAATAACTTCACCGCCAAATTTTTGTGCATTTTCAATTTGTTTTTCCGTAACTTTATAACCGCCGTATGCCATTGCTACTTCTGAACCGCCGCCAGCAAATGCAAAATATGATCCAGCTGCAATTCCAATTGCTACTACACTAGTAATTAACACTTTATTTTTCTTCTTCATCTATTTATCACCTTTTCGTTCGTTTTAGTATCTACATTAAGTATAGAGGAGGTGAAGAATCTGACAAATCGTTTTAGCTTACAATAACCTTACAGTTTTGTAAGGTATGAATATCTAAATGTAAGGTAGAGGTTGTCCCAGCCTAAGCAAATGAGTTGACTCGTTGTTTTTTTCTTACAATAATATTGTGTGAAGGAGAGGAGGAAGGAAGATGGAAGTTTATTTTAGTACGCATCCATTAAAACCGTTTATTCCATACTCAAGGCAACATGCTATTATATTATTTATTATGTTGGTGGGGATAGTTTTTCTATATCAATACCAAGATGTATTACGTCAAAGTGAGTGGAATATAACGGTTCGATATGCGATTGCATTTTTATTTATTGGAAGCGAAATTGGGCTTCATATGTGGGAATGGAAAGCGGGGATTTTTGAGCTAGGCACTTCATTACCATTTGAGTTATGTACGATAAGTTTGTTGTTAGCGTCGATTATGATTGTAACGAAAAGTTATCGAATATATGAGATTGTATTTTTTACAGGAATTATCGGTGCATCACAAGCGATTTTAACGCCAAACGTGCAATACGCTTTTCCGCATTTTCGCTTTATAGAATTCTTCATTGCACATGTATTACTTATTTGGGCACCGCTCTTTATGACGTGGGTAGAAGGATATAGACCGACCTTGCAATCTATAAAGCGTACGATGATATTTTTAAACATAGTAATTCCAATCGTTTCATTTGTTAATTATAAAACGGGTGGCAATTATATGTTTTTAGCTCATAAGCCAGAAACTGCTTCATTACTCGATATGTTAGGGCCGCATCCTTACTATATTATTTCATTAGAAATAGCTGCGCTTATGGGATGTTTCATTTTGTATATACCGTTTGCGAAAAGAGAAGGGCATGCGCATAAAGAATCACTAGGGTCATAACCTAGTGATTTTTCTTTATAAATATTTACAATTCAGAAAATTAAGAATAAAATTAAAGGGTAAATCATAGAGAGAGAAGGGGAAAAATGGTCAAAAAAGTATTTTTGAATGGGATGGAAATGACGATTCAATTTATTATTTCGATTTTGGGTATTATTTGTTTAGGGGCACTGCCGAAATTATTTTATGGATTTGAGCTGAATGCATCAAAGTACATAAAGAGTTTAAAAGAAGTGTTTGTGAACTTAATGGATATCTCCAATTTTCAATATGTGAGCGATAAATTTTTATTTCCGCAGTTGTTCATCCATTATAAAGAAACGATTGTTATTTTTTTAGCTGCTTTTTTCATTTCATTATTTGTAGCATTTTGTATTGTTTATGTGATTATGAGTAGTTCACCTCGTATACAACATCGCATTAAATCATTTCTCATCTTCCTAGAATCCATTCCAGACATTCTTCTTATTTTAGGATCACAAATTTTAGTTATATGGTTTTTTAAACAAACAGGTTTTTTACCTTTTCAAATTGCGGCAATTGGAGGCGAGTCGATTAGAGGATTGCCAATATTTTGTTTGAGTATACCGACTACGATTATGTTTGTAAAAATGTTAGTGCTTCGTTTTGAAAATGAGCTAGAAAAAGATTATGTACTATTTGCTAAGGCGAAAGGGCTGAATCGCTTTCATATTTTAAATCGTCATATTTTACGAAATGTGTTGCTTAGTACACTTTTCTTTGCGAAAACGAATGTTTTTTTTATGTTATCCAATTTATATATTATAGAATGGATTTTTAATACGGGTGGTATTTTTATGTTTTTGAAATCGTATGAGGGTATTAGAGTTGAGGTTTTCATCGTTAGTGTGCTGCTTATTTATATTCCGATATTTATTTTATTTAAGCTGTTTCATTATTTCATTCCAGCTGCGATGAAGGAGAGATTATAATATGTGGATGTATATAAAACGTGATAAAAGATTTTGGATAAGCATTGGATTTCTTCTCATATTAGTTCTTTTGAGCATCGGAAATACGATATGGAATGATGGACAGATTAAAAAAGTTACATTGCAATATGATGCGGCCGGAAATCCAGAAGTGCCACCGTTTTCACCTTCATTACAATTTTTACTCGGGACAGACCGGAAAGGATATGACCTTTTACATTTAGTCATTGAAGGCGCGAAGTGGACGATTGGTATATCTATTTTAATTGCGGCACTTAGAATGGTAATAGGTGTGTTTTTCGGTGTTGTACTCGGAACATATGTAAAAAGAGGATTTTCGAAGATTGAGGCTTTTTTTGATAGTTTCACAGTTATTCCGACGGTTATGATTGCGTATTTCTTTCTTCAATCTGTGAATAGATTTGGAAGTGGAGAGGAAACAACAACTTTTTTTGAAAGGGCTTCGTTTCAAGTTGTATTACTTGTAATGCTTGTGATGCCAGTTATTGCACTGTATGTTGCGAAGGAAGTTCGTAAATTACAAACGGAAGAATTTATTGATGCCGCGCGCATATTAGGTGGATCGAGAAGACATATTGTTATAAAACATCTTTTTCCACATCTCTATATGACGTTTATACTCGTATTTCTTCAACAGTTTACGCAGACTCTTACTATTCTACTGCACTTAGGGTTACTGGAAGTGTTTTTTGGAGGAACTGTTAAGTTTTTAGGGCTGGTAGAAGAAATAGACTCTTACACACATGAATGGTCAGGTTTAATAGGAGTCTATTTTAGATCATTAACAGTGCATCCATGGATTCCTCTCGTTCCAATTACATTTTTTGGACTTACTATCTTTTCGGGAAATATGATTGTAAAAAGTATAGAAGAGGCGATGATGAAAGTTCGATTAGGGGGAGAGAGGAAGAAGGAAGTTGTAGAAGAAGAACAATCTGCTGTGCAGTCAAAAGAAGAGTTGTTTACGTTTAAACATACGATGTGAAAATAAAGAAGAAGCAAGCATAATCAATGCTTGCTTCTTTTTTTATTTTGTAGAAACTTCACCTTCAGCTTCTGTTTGCGGAATAAAGTATCCGATTATACCACCGATTATTGCTGGAACGATCCAGCCGATTCCTAAGTTATAAAAAGGAATTGTGTGTACGATATTAGCGATAAAACTTGGAATCATTCCCACATTATCAAGTGCATGAATACAGCTAATAAGGAATGCCGCGATCATCGCTCCGATATAGACAGAAGGTTTACGTTTCGTATATTTATCGATAAATGATACGAAAATTAAAATGATTGTAATTGGGTATAAAATAATTAATACGGGTAATGTAATTTTGATTAATAAACTTAATCCTAAGTTTGAAATAACGAAGCTAAAAATACAAACGTATAGTACAAGCTTCTTATATGAAACATTTGTTAATACTGTTGTGAAATAGTTGGCGAATGCACTTACAACACCGATTGCAGTCGTTAAACAAGCAGCTATAATCGCTATGCTTAATAAAATGTTACCGCTTGTCCCAAAGAATTGATACATAACAGTTGCTAATAGTTGACCGCCATTTTCAAATTGTCCTAAGTTTCCGTTTGAAGCGCCGATATAACCTAGTAAGAAGTAAACAATTGTTAAGAAAAGAGCCGCAATGCTTCCGCAAATAATTGTATATTTCGCAATGGATTTCTTATCTTGTATACCGTTTTGGCGAATTGCATTTACAACAATTGTTGATAATACGAGAGCTCCGATTGCATCTAATGTTAAAAAGCCTTCGAGAAATCCTTTGAAAAATGGGATTTCTTTATAGTCACCAACAGGTTCTGCGAACGATACTGGTGAAAGAATCGCCTTTGTTGCCATAATTGCAATAATTCCAAGCAAAATTGGCGTTAATATTTTTCCGATATGATCTACTAATTTGGATGGATTTAACGATAAGAAGTAGACGACTATAAAGAAAATCGCACTAAAAACTAACATAGAGTACCATTGATCTGGGAAAAGTGGTGCAATCCCAATTTCATAAGATACAGTTCCAGTTCGTGGAATAACAAATAGTGGGCCGATGGAAAGATAAATAATGATAGCGAATACTGCTGCGAATTTTGGGTGAACACGGCTCGCTAAAGTATTAAAACTACCACCAGCAAGGGCAACAGCGACGATAGCTAGTAAAGATAAACCGACATCTGTAATAATAAATCCTGTAATGGAAACCCACATATTTTCTCCGGAAGAAAGACCGAGAAGAGGCGGGAAAATCATATTACCAGCACCGAAGAAAACTGCGAATAGTAATAAACTAATCGAAAGTATTTGCGCTGGTTTTAAAGTTGTACGCATATAAAGAAAAGCCTCCTAATGAGCGTTTTTTTTGTCGAAAATTCAAATAATTTGTCGATTAACTGTTATTATTTTAAAGGTCTGATGACTAGAAAGCAAGAGGGAATTTTAAAAATATTTTAAAATAATGCGTAAAATTGAATAAATATACTATTTATATGTTAATGCAGGAAGAATTTCACTTTTAACGTAAAAAAAACACATATCGCTAGGATATGTGTATTAAAAATAAATTTGCCTATCACGTTCTTCTTTTAAAATTTCTACAGCCTCTCGGAAACGTTGAGAATGGACAATTTCTCGTTCGCGTAAAAAGCGTAAGCTATCATTTATATCGGGATCGTCTGATAAATCAATTAGCCATTGATAAGTCGCTCGTGCTTTTTCTTCAGCTGCAATATCCTCGTATAAATCTGCGATAGGATCTCCTTTCGCTTGAATGTAAGTGGCAGTAAAAGGAACACCACCTGCATTATGGTAAAACAAGGCGCTATCATGATTCGCATAATGCGCGTCTAATCCGGCAGCTTTCATTTGTTCAGGTGTTGCATCTTTTGTTAATTTATAAATCATTGTAGCAATCATTTCTAAATGTGCGAACTCTTCTGTACCAATATCGGTTAGTAAGCCAACGACTTTATCAGGAATAGTATAACGCTGATTTAAGTAGCGCAGAGCAGCAGCTAGTTCGCCGTCCGCACCACCGTACTGTTCAACTAATAATCTTGCGAGTGCTGGATTACAAGTACTCACCTTAACAGGATACTGTAATTTTTTTTCATAAATCCACATAGTTTCTCTCCTTCATATTTGCCATGGCCACGGTCCTTTGCTCCATTCCCAGGGAGCGTTAGAATAACTATTTCCAAACTGCTGAAGTGGTCCGTATTTTTCTTCAATTTTTTGTTTTAATACTCTTCGTTTATAAGAAAAATCGTTGAATTGATTTATAGCTGCAGTATCGTCGGGATGCGTATCTAAATAGAGAGTAAGTTCAACTAATACAAAGTCTAATTCTTGAAGTTCTTCAATCCATTTGTAATATTCATCAGGCGATGTTTGTGTCACGTCTTTATTCACCGTCCTTTTTTGTAAGGATTTTCATAATAATCATAAAAGGCAGGCCATAAAGTCCCTTTTCTTAAAGCTTCTTTTGGTGTGAATTGGGGTAAATTAGTTGGTTGAAAACCCATATATAAGTGCGGGGGAGTTGAGTAATATTTCTTTCCAATTGGAGGACAAGGATCGTTTGGACCATGATAAGGTATGAAGGATTTCATGAATTTATCCATGTTACACGCCTCCTTTATAAATGAAATATCCATTACTATGTATTGTATTCGTACATAATTGTCATTTATGACTCATATAAAAAACTAATAGAGACAGGGGGAGTTGAGGATGGAAGGCATTACAACATGCATCGTATTAGAATCAAAAAATTTAAAGGAAACATTGTATTTTTATGAAGGGATTTTAGGCTTTAAACCAAGCAAGGAGAGACCTCAACTACATGTAACAGGTGTTTGGTATGACGTTGGTTTAACGAGAATTTGTTTTGTGGTAAATCGGAATTTACGAGAGCGAGAGAAGGTTGCTAATTCTTCGTGTGAATTAATAACCTTTTCAATTTCTGATATGGAAAAAGTAAAGAGAAAATTACAGTTTTACAAAATATCTTTTGCGGAAGAACAGCATGCGGATGGGGTGGTAATTACTCTTTATGATCCAGATTGCTATAAGCTTCAAATTTCATCAGAGGCATGAGTAACAATAGGGGGGATAGTGTGGATAGAATGTATGAAGAAAGCGCACTGTTTGAACATAAATTTTGGCTCAAAGTTCTTGGGGATCATGCTCAGTTTTTACTAGATGCTTTAGCTCCACAGGAGAAAGAAGATATACAGAAAGCCACCTATTTTGTAGAAAAATTCACGAACTTTTTAAATGAAATTCATACTGTAAATTTTATTGCATTTTCAAAAGATGCAGAACAAGCTGCAGAGGAGATTCGAGCATTTAAATTAAATATTATACAAAAGCAATTGGAAGGTAAAATTGTGATTCATTTTACTCCGACTTTTATTAATCATATGGTAAATGAAGTGGAGGAATATATAACAGTATTAGAATACTTAGGGAGGGGAGAAGTCCCGCCCGTTTTTCATGAACTACACTATCATCTCGCGTGGTTAACGGATGCAGCAGGGCATGCTGGTTCTATTTCAGGCGGATTAGATGTTGTGGAAAAAAGATTGAAGGAGAAAAGTGATTTGTTTGCTAAACATTTTGAACAATTTTATTTAAAAGCAGTTGAAATGACAGGCTATTTACGGGCAGAACTGAAACATTTTCCAGCTTTGAAGAAGTTTACAAAAGACGTTTCACTAGAGCTAAAGTTATTCTCGCATTTCCTTCGAGAAGTAGAAGAATTAGAGTTGTCTGAGCAAATATTAAGTTCATTATCAGCCAGGATGGCGGATCATATGGCGAGGGAGGAGTGTTACTATTTATTGAAGTTAGCACAATCCTCAGGGTTAGAGATACCGAAATGTAATCCGCTTTAAAAATAGATTGTAGGGAAGATTAAGCAGACAAATTGTAACAGTGATAGAAGTATGTGAACAGGTTTCATTATGAAAAAAATATTGACAAGCCCCTCCAAATATCTTAATGTGATTGTATAAAATTGTGTATCTAAAGGGGAGTAACTTATTACAGTAAAGTCGTCATTACAGGGAGAAACCCTCGGCTTTATTGGCAACGTTTCGTTGTTAGTGAGACCTTTACCAGCAATGGTAAAGGCCCCTTATTGTCTTTTTAGGACCCTTACCATATTTGGTAGGGTCCTTTTTGTATACAAAGAGAGGAGATAGAAAATGAAAAAACTTATTAGTAGATTAAGAGTTGTATTTCATGTCCGCCGATTTGTTCCATTTTTATTTGACTTTTTCACTTCAAAAGAGGTTTCAATAAAGAAGAAAATCTTATCTGTTGCTTTTTTAGTTGGTTACGTTGCGATGCCGCTCGATTTAATTCCAGACTTCTTACCGTTTATCGGTATTTTAGATGATATTGGAATTGTGTTATTTATTTTAAATCGAATTGTAAAAATGGCGCCAGTACAATTGCAAGAAAAGCATAATGTAAATGTAGGATAGGGGCTAAAAGTATGGAGCAAATTATTTTAGATATAATCGAGTTTTTAAAGCAGTTTTCTTATTTTGGAGTTGTGTTAGCTTTAACTTTTGAGTTTATTCCAGCAGAGGTAGTTTTGCCTATGGTTGGATATTGGGTATACGAGGGTGATATGAATTTTTGGCTAGCTGTATTAGCTGGAACACTAGGGGGAACGACAGGACCATTAACGTTATACGCACTCGGTTATTACGGTGGTCGTCCTCTATTAATAAAATACGGGAAATACTTCTTTATTAAAGAAGAACAAATTCAAAAAGCAGATGATTTCTTTGAGAAATATGGGCCGGTTGTAGCATTTTTAGGACGCTTCATCCCGGGAGTTCGAACGCTTATTTCCGTTCCATGTGGTATGGCGAAAATGAACATATGGAAATTTAGCATATATACATTTGTAGCAATGTTCCCGTTAACGACTTTGTATATTTATTTTGGAATGAAATTAGGTCCGCATTGGGAAAAAGCAGCGGGTGTTGTTGGACAATATATGCTACCGATATTAGCGGTCGTTCTTATTATTGTAGGTGGTATTTTAATCTATAAATTTATGAAAAAACGAAACAAAACTGAATCTATTTAGTTAGTAGCACTAAGGTGTGATTATTTTTTGGAAATGGATGAATAGTACAGGCAAAAGACTCTGAGGGACATACACATATAGGGAATATAAAAGAGAGAGGGGAAACAACTATGTCTTGTGAGTGCTCAGGGTCAGCATTAACTTGCTGTCCAGATAAAAATTATGTGCAAGATAAAGTGTGTAGTCCGTGGTCTGCTACTGTAGTTGCAACAGCAATTGATAATGTTCTTTATACAAATAATATTAACCAAAATGTAGTTGGTACTGGTTTTGTTAAATATGATGTTGGTCCAGGTCCAATTACTGTAGAAGCGCTTGATTCTGCTGGGGCTACAATTGATACACAAACATTAAACCCAGGAACGAGTATCGCTTTTACGTATCGCCGCTTTGCTAGCATACAAGTTGTGTTACCTGCAACACCTGGTGGAACGTATCAGGGAGAATTTTGTATTACAACACGTTATCCACTTTCATAGTAGAATAGGAGAGGATCGAAATGGGAATGAGAAGTTCCGGTTTGTCTTGTTGTTCTAATAAAACACTTGTGCAAGATCAAGTATGTACAGACTGGTCTATTACAGGTGCTGGTACTCAAATTGTATATACGAATAATATTACACAAGAAGTATATGGTTCAGGTTATGTGAAATATGATGTAGGCGCGAATCCCATTACAGTTGATTTTTTAGTCGGTGCTACAGTAGTTGATACAATTACTGTACAACCACAAAGTAGTGGTACTTTCACTGTACGATATTTTACTACTGTCCGAATTACTACGACAGGAACAACTGTTAATCAAGGCGAGTTTTGTATTACAGTACGTTATCCAATTTCATAAAAAAAGCATACCGTAAATGGTATGCTTTTTTAAAATTGAGGAAGTAATAAAATTGATATTCTATAAGCAACATGTAAATTGGCAACAGTACTTGCCTTCTAAATATAGTGAAGGATTATTTTGTATATTAATAATACTAACGGATTTTAAATCTTTACCTGTGTAAGATATTGTATTGCCAGGAAACACAGTGAAAATATTGGTTACTGCTCCAATGATTTGAATTGTAATTGCTTCAGTGCTGCTAGTACTATTGTAAACCGAGACAGTACCTGATATAAGCAGTATCCCATCACTTTTCCACAGTATCATCGTTTGTGGTGCATCTTTAGTAGGGAGAATTGTTTCATTAGTTATGAGGAAGTTTCCAGCAAATTCATTTGTTACTAGTTCACAACTTGGATTTGGCGGAGAGATTGGTGGACAAGGGTTTGGGCAAATAATAGATAAGGGAGCGAAACAGCCGATATTTTTTTTGTTTTTCAACACAACCCCTCCTTTTAAATATTTCTTTACTACTATTAAATGTAGAAGCATGGCCGATGTGTTAAGAAAAGGAAAAAAATTAAAAATTAAGATTGTCTAATAGGCTTAAAACGTATATTGATTTTTATTATATAGAAAATATTATATGTAAATAGACGTGGGAAAAGAATGATCATACTCTTTTAGACAAAATGTGGTTGTTTACAATAATACAAGTAATGTTGGAGTTAATGATTAATTAACTGTATATTTACAAAAATCTAATAAAATTAATTTGTCATTTAAACGGAGTTAATATGTTTTCGTTACAATAACCCTTGTAATTAATCAATTATTATGAGGAGGATTCACGTGGAAAGAACTGCTTTACGAAAAGTAAAAGGCCTTATTGGATTATTGATGGTTGTTGTATTAGCGTTTGTATCATTTCCGTGGAGTACATCAGTCAAAGCGGAAGAGAAAAAACAAGAAAAGGCTCCGAGTGAGAAGAAGCTAGTTTTTCCAGTTGTAAGTGATGTGCATATTAAAGATAGTGGAACAGATGATACGTTCCGCTGGAAAAGAGCGATTGAGCAATTTAATACACTTGCACCAAAGCAAGATGCGTTTGTCATTGTAGGTGATTTTACTGATTCGGGTTCAGTAAAGCAATATGATCGTTTCATGCAAGTGTATAACGAAAATGCAAATAAAGATGCGGTACGAATGAACTCTCTAGGTAATCATGATTATTGGAACGGCTTATCTGTAGAGGGAGCACAGAAGCGTTTCTTAGAAAAGACAGGAATGGAATCGGTTTATTATCATAAGGTGGTAAAAGGGTATCATTTCCTTGTTATGTCTCCAGAGGATGGGACAACACATGGCTATTATTCGGACAAGCAAATTAGTTGGTTAAAAGAAGAAATGGCAAAGGCACAAAAAGATGATCCAGAAAAACCGATTTTTGTGTTTTTACATCAACATATTAAAGATACAGTGTACGGTAGCCAAGAATGGGGAACGAAAGATAGTGCGAAAATTAATGCGGTATTAAAAGAATACCCACAAGTAATTACGTTTTCAGGTCATTCACATTATCCGTTAGATGATCCAAGATCGATTCATCAAAAAGATTTTACGTCTGTTGGAACATCTTCTGTAAGCTATATGGAAGTTGAAGGCGGTAAAGTACAAGGGAATATCCCGCCAGGAGCTAGTACATTAAGCCAAGGTTTATTGGTAGAGGTAGATGACAAAGAGGTAACAATTAATCGCCGTGATTTCCATACAAACTCTTGGACAGGTGAACCTTGGAAAATTAAATTACCATCAAAGAAAGAAACATTTACTCATGTAGAAGATCGTGATAAAGAAAAACCATACTTTGCAAAAGATGCAAAGCTTGCTGTATCAAATGTAACAGAAAATGCAGCAACAGTAACATTCCAGCAAGCGTTGGACAACCTTCTTGTTCACTCTTATCGTGTACAAGCTAGAGATAAGCAAACTGGAGAAATAAAGAATAAATTGTTAGCATTCTCAGAGTTTTATCGAGATCCAGTGCCGAAAGAACTGACATTTACACTTGCAGGACTAGATGGCGGGAAAACATATACACTTGAAGTTGTTGCGATTGATTCATTCGGCAATGAAAGTGTACAACCATTAACGGCAGAAATTACTACGAAAAAAGATAATATTGACCCGAATGTGAAAGTACCAAAGGCAGATGTTTTTGATGTAAACTTTGCAGATGGTACATTTAAAGACAGTTCATCATTTGGTACAAAAGGTGATGTTAAGGGCAATGTGACTATTGAATATGATAAAGCATTGAAAAAGAATGTTATGAAGTTAAACGGAAAAGCAAATACATTTGGATACCTTCCATTTTCAGCAGCACAAAAAGAAAAAGTAGCAAATTCATTTACGTTAGAAACTGTATTTTCAATGAATGAAATTCGTGGACAAGGTATTTTGCAAAATACAGAGAGCGGTGGAATTGGTTTTGAGTCTACAGGAAGTGGCTATGTAGAATTATGGGCTCATATTGGTGGAAGCTATAAACGTGTGGGTGTTCAATTAGAAGCAAACAAAACGTATCATTTAACAGGAACATATAACGGCAGTGAAGTAGCAATTTATGTAGATGGTAAAAAAGTAAATAGTCAGCCGGCTCAAGGGAAAGTATATCACCCGAACGTACCATTCGCACTTGGTGCAGATCCTGATAGCAACGGAAATGGCGGTATTCCGTTAAATGGACAAATTGCATTAGCAAAATTATATAGTAAAGCATTAAGTTCTTCAGAAGTAGTAGCGGCATATAACGAGTTTTCTACTCGTACAAAATTAGAGCAAGTAAATACGTTATATGAAGAAATCGGAAAAGTGAAAGAAGTATTGGCAGGTACTTATGAATTTGGTGAAAAACCAGGTCAGTATTCACAAGCAGCTTTTAACGAATTACAAAGAAGCTATGACAATGCAAAGAAAGTGTTTGAGAATATAGCGAGTACAGGAGAACAAATTGTTCAAACGTATAATGAATTAAAAGCAGCAAACCAAACATTTGTCCAATCAAAGGTAGCAGAAGAACAGCCAAAAACACCGAAAGAAAAATTACAAGTGAATATTGAATCTGCAAAAGCTTTAGTAAAGAAAGCGCAAGATGGAAATGTAACAGACGGTTCTGTTAAATCATTAAGTCAAAAAATCACAGTTGCAGAAGCTGTGTTAAAAGATAAAAATGTAAAAGATGAGTATGTGGAATCAATGAATCGTACGCTAGAGCACGCTATTTCACTTGTTGAAAAAAGCATCAACAAATAAGGTATAAGAAAAAGAAGCTTATCATGATAGGCTTTTTTTTTGTTATACTAAAAGTAGTATAGAAAAAGGGAGCGAATAATTTGGAAGAGAAAAAGCTAAAAAGAATTCTTGAATATGTATGGATCGCCGTTGTGCTCCTTGTAGGATATTATTTATTAAAAGATAAAAGTATATGGATTCTATTTTTAATGACATTTTTATTAGCGGGATTAGGAACGCTATTTATTAACTTTTTCTTTGATAGTGTAAACGCGTGGAGAAAGAAAAAGAAAGAGACGAAGTAAGGGAGAATAAAGTGAAACTTTAATCAGTGGGAGTCTTACTGCCCGGCAAATAGCGGGATAAATATACAAAAGTTGATCGGTATATTTTTCGTTTTACAATCGTTAATGAAAATAGCTCGCCTTTATTATAGGCGAGCTATTTTTTTATACTTCTTTTTTCTCATCATTTGTTTTTTTAGTAGCTAAATGACTATGTTTTCTAGAGTAGAAGAAGTATACGCATAAACCGACTATAAGCCAAAATGAAAAGCTGATCCATGTCGTTTTGGACAAATTAGTCATTAAATATAAACAACAAAGAATAGCGACAACCGGTAATGCAGGTACGAGTGGTGTGCGGAAGCCTCGTTTTAAATCAGGATGAGTTTTCCGTAAAATAAGTACAGCAAAGCAAACGAATGTGAAGGCTGTTAACGTACCGATGTTTACTAAATTCGCTAGTAAATGTAGGTCTAAAAGTCCTGCTAATAAAGCTGCAAATACTCCAGTAATCCATGTGTTTAATAAAGGGATTTTTACTTTTTTATTTACGCGTGATAAAGCTTTTGGGAGTAAGCCGTCTCGGCTCATTGCATAAGAAACACGAACTTGTCCATACATAACGACTAAAAGAACGGTTGTCATTCCTGTCATCGCACCAACTGCAAGTAGCCCCGCAATAGTATCTTCACCAACGAAATGTAGTGCAAATGCAACTGGATCAGAAACGTCTAATTGCGTATAAGGAACCATGCCTGTTAAAACGAAAGATACGATCATGTATAAAACTGTACAAATAAGAAGGGAACCGATAATACCAATTGGTAAATCACGCTGCGGTTTTTTCGTTTCCTCTGCCGCGGTTGCGATTGCATCAAAACCTAAAAAGGCGAAGAAGACAGTGGCAGCTCCGGTAATAATACCGTCGTACCCGAATGGAATGAACGGTGTCCAATTTTCAGGCTTTACATATTTTGCACCTGCTACGATAAAGGCGATAATAACTGCTAATTTTATAAGGACCATAATATTATTAATGCGTGCGCTTTCGCGTATACCAAAACTTAAAAGCCCAATAATGAGAAGTAAAATACAAACAGCTGGTAAATCAATGAGACCACCTTTTCCTGTACCAGGGGCCGAGGCTATTATGGCGGGCAGATGGATGTTAAATCCTTGTAGTAAAGATTGTAAATAACCAGACCAACCGACAGCTACTGCGGCGACGGCAAGTAAATATTCGAGCATTAAACACCAACCAACGATAAAGGCGACAACTTCTCCGACAGTCATGTATGCATAAGTGTAAACACTGCCTGAGACTGGTATAGAAGACGCGAATTCAGCATAACAAAAGGCTACACAAGCACAAGTAAATGCAGCAATAAGGAATGATAACATAATACCAGGGCCAGAATGTTTTGCCGCTACGATACCTGTTAATACAAAAATCCCTGTCCCAATTACGGCGCCGATTCCTAAAAATGTTAAATCGAGTGCCGTTAATGTTCTATCTAGCTGTCGTGGTGATTCAGTACTAAGCGCTTTTTTTCGTAATAATGACTTCACTTTGGACTCTCCTCCCGTTTTTCATCTCCATAACTGCGAATAGTGTGAATCCATTGGAAAAGAGTACGTAAGTGAATAAAGGTACAGTTATGGTATGTAGTTTTTTGAAATTTCTGGATTAATTTTATTATAATTCAGAATATTTTGTCAAATAAAATATGACAAATAAAATGCGAATGAATAGGGGAAACTACTTGCAGGAATGGACGAGGGTTAACAGAGTGACAAAACCACTCATTAAAGTTTCACTTTATCCCGCATTAACTGCCCGTAAATGCCCGATTGGTTTAACTAATAATCAGTGAGGATGGGGAAATTCCCCACTGATTAAAGTTTCACTTTATAAAGTAGGAGAAGATGTTATGTTATTTTATTTTGAACTTGTCGTCATTTTACTTTGTACGAAATTAGCTGGTGATATTAGCGTAAGACTCGGCCAGCCCTCTGTACTTGGTAAATTAATCGTTGGTATTATTATCGGTCCTGCTGTGCTAGGTATTATTAATAGTTCAGAACTTATTGATGAGCTTAGCGAAATCGGTGTTTTGCTACTTATGTTTATGGCAGGACTCGAAACTGATTTAGAAGAGTTAAATCGTAATTTAAAATCTGCATTCGCAGTAGCGATGGGAGGAATTATTTTCCCATTCCTTGGTGGGTATTTAGCAGGGCTTGCTTTTGGAATGTTACAGTCGCATGCGATCTTTTTAGGGTTATTACTTTGTGCCACATCGGTTAGTATTTCTGTTCAAACGCTAAGAGATTTAGGGAAAATGAATACGAGAGAAAGTACGACGATTTTAGGTGCAGCTGTATTTGATGATGTAATTGTCGTTATTTTATTAGCGTTTGTCATGAGTTTTTTAGGCACACAAGATGTAAATGTAACGCTAGTCATTGCAAAGAAAATCATCTTTTTTGTAAGTATTGTTTTCATCGCTTGGAAAGTTGTTCCGTGGATTATGAAAATGCTCGTACCACTTCGCGTAACAGAAGCGTTAATTAGTGCTGCACTTATTATTTGTTTCTCTTTTTCGTATTACAGTGAAATGATGGGAATCGCAGGTATTATTGGGGCATTTGCAGCAGGAATTGCGATTTCGCAAACAGAGTATAAGCATGAAGTGGAACATAAAATTGAACCGATTGCTTACGCGATATTCGTACCGGTTTTCTTCGTAAGTATTGGAATGGAAATTACATTTCAAGGTATTGGAAGCCAACTTTGGTTCATTATCATTATGACGCTCATCGCAATTTTCACAAAGTTAATCGGATCAGGTTTAGGAGCAAGATTAACAGGGTTTAACTTACAATCTTCTATTAGTATTGGTGCGGGAATGGTGTCGCGCGGGGAAGTAGCGCTTATCATTGCAGCAAATGGACTTGCGGCGAATTTGTTAGCGAAAGAAAATTTCACAGCGATTGTCATTGTTGTTATATTGACGACAATTATTACGCCGCCGCTTTTGAAGAAGTATTTTGTATAGAGAGGAAGGGCTTATCTGATGTAGGTAAGCTCTTTTTTTATTGCAAAATGCAGTGGTCATGTAGCATGAATGGATTGTAATTATGATAAAATCTATGTATGTGATATGACAAGGAGAGGGAAGTGTGAAGATTACAAAGGGGAAAGTTATAGGTGTAATCATACTTATTGCACTATGTATACCATTTACTGCATGGAAAGAGTCAAAAGTAAAAAATTTTCCAGTTTCTATTTTTTCTTCCTATGTAGAAGACGAAAATCCGAAAGACTATAAGTACACTGCTTTTGTACCTGACTTTGCAATTTGGATACATGGATGGGAAAAACAGCGATCTGAAGGTGAAATAACGTCATATAAAAAAGGGGATCGAACTGTAATTGTTCACCATCCACCTGGCAATGATGGTTTTTATCTATATGATACAAATGATATTAGAGAATATACGCAACCATAAGAAGTGGAGGTTAAATAGTGAAAGCTTCAACATTACTATTTAAAATTGAAAGTAATATGGATCAATTTTCACCAGCCGAAAAGAAGGTTGCCATGTACATAGTGGAGAATGCAGAAATTGTTCCGAACTTAACGACGAAAGAAGTGTCAACGAATGCAGGCGCAAGTGAGGCAAGTGTTGTTCGCTTTTGTAAGTCGATTGGGATTGGGAGCTTTAAATCATTTAAAATCGCGCTCGTTCGTGAATTAACGATTGCTGATTATAATATTAATGATTTTTCAGTGATGAATACGGAAGATGGACCGTACGACTTGTTTAATAAAGTTACATATGTGAATAAAGCTGCAATTGAGGCGAGCATCACGGCGATAGATAAGAAGGAACTTGAGAGAGCTGCAGATCGTATTGTAAATGCGGATAAAGTTATATTTTACGGAGTAGGTGGTTCAGCTACTCCAGCGATGGACGGGGCTTATAAATTTACACGACTCGGATTTACAGCGATGATGCTATCTGATTTTCATATGATGTTACCGCTTGTGACGAATTTAAAAGAAGATGATATATTTGTTGCGATTTCAACTTCTGGTCGTACGAAAGATGTACTTGAAATGGCGCAATATGCGAAGAAGCGAGGAGCTACAGTTATTGCGATTACAAAGCTAGATCAATCATCTCCTTTATATAAAGCGGCAGATATTCGCCTTTGTATGCCAGATGTAGAGCAGGACCATCGCATTGCGAGTATTGCTTCGAGAATGACGCAACTGAATATGATTGATGCTTTATATGTGATTACTTTCAATCGAATTGGTAATAAAGTATTAGATCAATTTATGGAGACGAGAGAAGAAGCATTACGGTTACGGAAATTGAAGTAGAAGAAAAGATGGGGAGACTCATCTTTTTTATTATCTTTGACACAAATATGTCATGTTGTGAAATTTTATTTCATAAAATAAGAAAGAGTTATTGATTTTTAGTTTCTTGAAGTTATAATAAAAGTGTGAAATATAATTTCGAAGAGGGTGGCAATATGTTAGAGAATTTATCGACAGAACACCGTAATGAGAAAACGATGAATCTAGATGAGATGAGTATAAAAGAAGTTTTACAAAGTATGAATGAAGAAGATCGAACTGTTGCGTTAGCAGTTGAAAATGAAATAGAAGAAATTGAAAAGGTTGTACAAATTGTTACTAAGTCTTTTGAAGAAGAAGGCCGTTTAATTTATATTGGGGCTGGTACGAGTGGCCGTTTAGGCATTTTAGACGCAGTAGAATGTCCCCCGACATTTGGAACAGATGATAAAATGGTTCAAGGATTTATAGCAGGTGGATTGAAAGCGTTTACTAAGGCGGTGGAAGGTGCCGAAGATCGTGAAGAGTTAGCAAAAGAAGATTTAAAAAGTATTGGATTAAACGAGAAAGATACGGTTATTGGAATTGCAGCAAGTGGTAGAACACCCTATGTAATTGGCGGATTGAAATATGCAAGTAGCGTGGGAGCAAGTACAGCTAGTATTTCCTGTAATAAAAATGCTGAAATAAGTAAATACGCAAAACTAAATGTGGAAGTGGAAACAGGCGCAGAAATATTAACAGGCTCAACACGGTTGAAGGCTGGCACAGCGCAAAAGTTAGTACTCAATATGATTTCTACAGCGTCTATGATTGGTGTAGGGAAAGTATATAAAAACTTAATGGTAGATGTTCAATCTACAAATGAAAAATTGGTAGAACGCTCAAAACGAATTATTGTTGAAGCGACAGGCGCTAGTTATGAAGTAGCTACAGAGTGTTATGAGAAAGCAGATCGAAATGTGAAAGCTGCAATCGTTATGATATTACTACAGTGTGAATATGGGGAAGCACTAGAAAAATTAAAAAGTGCGAAAGGATTTGTGAAGAAAGCACTTTAAACTTTGGGGAGGGGGATTCTATTATGAAGAAAGAAGAGAGAATGGCCAAAGAGATTTCAGAGCAACTTGGGGGAGTAAAAAATATTCGTGGCATTGCTCATTGTATGACGAGACTGCGATTAACGCTTCATGATGAAAGTAAAGTGAATATGGACCTTTTGAAAAAGGTTGAAGGGGTTATGGGCGTTATTGAAGATGAGACGCTTCAAGTTGTTGTTGGACCAGGGACAGTAAATAAAGTAGCAGCTGAGATGGAAGGTTTAACGGGACTGCGAATTGGTGAGGTGGCAGATCACCACCTTGAAGATCTTGGGCAAGAGATGAAGTCAGAGATTAAGAAGAAAAATAATACACCAGTGAAAAACTTTTTAAGAAAAATAGGAAGTATTTTCATTCCGCTAATTCCGGGGCTTGTTGCGTCAGGAATTATAAATGGTGTTGCTAACTTTGCGAAAAACGCAGGTGCTGACCCGAATGCAACGTGGCTACAAATGCTACTACTCATTGGCGGCGGTATCTTTACATTCTTAGGAATTTTAGTCGGTTGGAATACAGCGAAAGAATTTGGCGGGACACCAGTTCTTGGGGCAATTGCAGGTATTTTAATTTTCAACCCAGCGATGGCGAACGTAAAATTATTTGGTGAAGCGCTCGTACCTGGACGGGGCGGATTATTTGCAGTTATTTTTGCAGCATGGCTTATGGTTGTAGTTGAGAGACGAGTGCGAAAAGCTGTGCCAAATGCAGTTGATATTATTGTGACACCACTCATTACTGTATTAGCTGTAAGTATAGTAACGATGTTAGCGATTCAGCCAGTAGCAGGCTTCTTATCAGATGGTATTACAAGCGGTATTAATGCAATTTTAAATGTTGGCGGAGCATTTGCTGGAGCTGTGCTTGCCGGAACATTTTTACCTCTCGTAATGGTCGGATTACATCACGGTTTAACACCGATTCATATGGAATTTATTAATCAAACGCACGTAACGCCTTTATTACCAGTATTAGCAATGGCTGGCGCTGGGCAAGTAGGAGCAGCAATTGCGATTTATGTGAAAACAAAAAATAAACGCCTTCGTAATGTGATTAAAGGTGGATTACCAGTAGGATTTTTAGGAATTGGCGAACCGCTATTATACGGGGTTACATTGCCACTTGGGAAACCGTTTATTACTGCTTGTTTAGGAGCGGCTGTCGGTGGTGCATTCCAAGCTGTTATGAAAACGGCTTCACTCGGAATAGGTGTATCAGGATTATCATTAATTCCGTTAATTGCTGATAATAAATATTTATTATATTTCCTTGGATTAGTAGTTGCATATACTTTTGGATTCATCTTTACGTACTTCTTCGGCTTTAAAGAAGAAATGGCAGAAAACATATAGAGAAAGGGATTCCTTTCTCTTTTTTTTATATTAATAGAAGGAGAGATTTATATGATAGGAGTTTCAATTTATCTTTCAAAAGAGCGAGTAGAGAAACAAGAAGCATGGTTAAAACTAGCGAAAGAAAACGGATTTTCATCTATTTTTACATCTCTTCACATTCCAGAAGATGATCCGAATACGTATAAGGAGTTAATTCAAATACTTGGGAAACAAGCTCTCGAAAATGAAATGGAATTAATGGTTGATGTCTCTCCAAAATCGTTAAACCATTTAGGGATGACGTATGAAAATGTGGAAGAGTTATTAGACTTTGGCATTACTGGTTTACGAATGGATTACGGTATTACGCCAAAAGAAATCGCACGTGTATCTCATAAGATGAAGGTAGCTTTAAATGCGAGTACGATTACAGAATCATTTTGGAAAGAGTTACTTGCGGAAAATATACGAATAGATCGAGTAGAAGCGTGGCATAATTTTTATCCGCGTCCAGAAACAGGACTAGCCAAATCATTCTTGCAAAAACAAAATAAATATTTACATGAGTGCGGAATAAAAACGATGGCGTTTATTCCGGGAGATGGTGAAAAACGCGGTCCGTTATATGAGGGTTTACCAACTTTAGAAAAGCACCGCTATATGCGGCCACTTGAAGCGTATTTAGAACTTGTTCAAGAGTGTGACATTGATAAAGTGTTAATTGGAGACATAAGTGGGAGCCTAGAAAGTGTACAAGAAATCTCGAGTGCGAGTGGTGGGATTATTCCGGTGCGGTATCAATCGTTTATAAATGATAGCGACACAGTGCAACTGATAGAACGAGTGCATACGAACCGGCTTGATCCGGCTCGTGACGTAATTCGCTCTGTAGAATCAAGAGAAGAAAATAAAGTTGCATTACAACCGATAAATACAATTTCAAGAAAACGAGGCAGTATTACAATTGATAATGAATTGTACGGTAGATATGCTGGTGAAATGCAAATAGTTATAAATGATTTACCTGAAGATAGGAAAGTGAATGTTGTTGGAATGGTGATGAAAGAAGATGTGTCTTTATTGTCTTATATAGGTGCTGGGAAAAATTTTCAACTTTTTTCTAAGTAATAGAGCGAAAGCTTGAATTAGCACTATTTTATAAAAAACATTATCTGCAAAAAGGATAATGTTTTTTGGTTTCTTTAAAAAAGTATTTGACGAATGAAAAGAAATACCGTATTGTTTTGTCTTGTGAATAAATGTTCACCATAACAAAACAGAAAAGGAGAGTTCAGAATGAATCAATATATTGGTAATTTAATTATTCGTATCGTATTAGGAGTTACTTTTTTTGCACACGGTTTAGCAAAGTTTCAATCAGGTATCGATAACGTAGCAGGATGGTTTACAAGCATCGGTTTACCAGGTGGTCTTGCATACGGCGTAGCAACAGTTGAATTAGTAGGTGGTATATTATTAATTATCGGTTTAGGCGTGAGGTATGTAGGATTGTTATTCGCTCTTATTTTGGCTGGAGCTATCGTAAAGGTAAATGGAGCAGCAGGCTTATTAGGAGATGGAAAGAATCCGGGATATGAATTAGATCTTGCATTATTATCAATGGGTGCGTATTTATTCGTTGTAAAAGCAGAAGGATATGTAGATCGTTTCTTAAAAGAGAAAGTAATGAAAACGAAGTAAATTTCACTTTTAAAGTGTTGACTTGACGACTTGATGTAACTATAATGATTACATCAAGTCGATTAGTAATGAAATGATTCATATATTTTTTTATTCTAGTTGTAACTAAAATAGTTACAACTAGAATAAAGCTTAAAGAATAAAGGAATATAAAAGAGTAAATAAAAAGTGGAGGAAATAACATGTCAAAATTACATTTAGAGGTTTTTACAGGATCTGAGCAAGCATTTCAAGTTACATCCACAATTGTATACGGAGAAAAAGATGCAATTCTTATCGATGCACAATTTTTATTAAGTGATGCGCACCGTTTAGCAGCTCAAATTATTGAAACAGGAAAGAATTTAACTCATATTTATGTGACTCATTTCCATCCAGATCACTATTTTGGATTAAATGTATTACATGAAGCATTTCCAGAAGCGAAGATTGTTGCATTACGGAATACTGTTGAAGATATTCGTAACACATTTGAGAAGAAAGTGGAACAGTGGAAACCATCTATTGGGCATAATGTTCCTCATCAACCAATTGTTCCAGAGGAATTAACAGAAGAGAAATTGATTTTAGAGGGAAATGATTTAATCATTAAAGGTGGTTTGCAAGGTGATACACCGAATAATAGTTATGTATGGATTCCATCATTAAAAGCCGTTGTTACAGGCGATATCGTTTATAACAATACTTTCGTATGGACGTTAGAAACAGATGCTGAAGCTCGTCATAAATGGTTAGAAACATTAAGTGAACTTGAAAATCTTCATCCTGAAATTGTTGTAGCGGGTCATCGTGATTATGACGTACCAAATACAGCAGACGCGATTAAACATACTCGTAAATATTTAGTTGCATTTGATGAAGTTCTTGCAGGAAATCCTTCAAGTGAAGAAATTCAAACGGCAATAAAGGAACGATTCCCGCGCGTTAAAGCGTTAGAAATTGGACTTGTTTTAGCCGCAAACGCGTTTGGGGTGAAAAAATAATGAAGCAAAAAACAAATTTAGAAATTGTTCGAAGCACATATGAAGGACCATCTTCTTCAAATGCAAAACATTTAGCGGAAGCTCTCTCTGAAAAAGTAGAGTGGACAGAGGCAGCAGGTTTTCCGTACGGCGGAACGTATATAGGTACAGAAGCTATAATGGAAAATGTATTTAGTCGTTTAGGATCAGAATGGGATGATTATAAAGCGAGTGTAAAGACGTACCATGAAGTAAACGGAAAAGATGTGATTATTGCTGAAGGTGTTTATTCAGGAGTTTATAAAGAGACGGGAAAATCATTTGAGGCGGAATTTGTTCATGTATGGCAGCTTGAAAATGGAAAAATCGTGAAATTTAAGCAATATGTGGACAGTTACATTGTACGAGAAGCGATGAAGGCTTAAAATAAAATAAGGAAACAAATGGAATCGACTATGTGCAGGCGATTCCATTTGTTTATGTAATTATTAGGGGGAATGGGGAGTACATAATATGAAAAAATGGATAATAGGGGCAATTACAATGATTGTAATTGCGATAGGAGCTGTATTCGGTGTTACTAAACTTCTTAATTATATAGAGGAAGAGGAGAAGAGTCTTAAAACACAAAAAGTGATGAGCCAACAGGACAAGAAAGTTGCGGAAGAGAAGCCACAATTTAGTGAAGATGAAATTATTTCTACAATGCATAGGATGGTACATCAAAAAGTGAAATCATCTGATAAATGGGGATTTATCGAAATGACAAATAAGGAAATTCGTAGTGCGAAGAACGCAGTAGAAAGCAGTACAAATTTTAAATATAAAGCAAAGCTACTTTCTACTTTGGAGCGTTGGGAGAAAGGAGACTTTTCACAAACGGTTGAGGATCATAACTTTTTGTGGGAAATTCAAGGTGGTGATACCGGAAAGGCAACAGAACGTTTATCGCCAGAAGAAGAAAAGCAGTATGTGAAAGAAATGAAAGGTAAATAAAAACATCGCCACTCTGGTGGCGATGCTTTTTCATTAAGAATGCTTTCGTACTAAAGCTCTAGTCGTCTGAGGAAAAACAGTTTTAAAATGAGAGAATAAATAGCACCCTGTAACGACGATAATTGTCCCGAAAATTTGAATCCATGTTAGTTCTTCTCCAAGGAAAATAAATGCTAAAATAGCTGTGAAAATTGGATTGAAATTTAGAAAAATCCCCGATGTAGTAGCGCCTAATTTCTGTACACCAATATTCCAAAACACCATACAAAGTACCGTTGAAATGAGTCCTGTATATAAAAGTGATGTAATGAAAGAAGAATTAATATTGGAAACAGTGAAGCTTCCTATGTTAAATGGTAGTAATAAAATAACGCCGAAAATACCAGAATATAATGTTGCCATGAGTGGTGTAGTTGTTTTTGTAGCCCATTTACTACAAACAGAATAGATTCCCCAAATACAAACAGCCGCAATCATCCATAAATCTCCGCTATTAAAATGTAGTGAAAATAAAAGAGCAAAATTTCCTTTTAAAAGGACGAGCATAACCCCGAAAAATGAAAGAATCATAGAAAGAATTTGAAGTGTATTTACTTTTTCTTTTAGAAATAGCACAGAAAATAATGCAATTGAAATAGCGTTCAATGTAGAAATAAGACCTACATTCGTTGCGGATGTTTTTTCTAGTGCTAAAAATTGAAAAATGTTAAAAAGAACGACTCCTGAAATTCCCATAAGTATTAACGGAAGTATTGCAGAGCGTGGTGGAATGATTTTCTTCTCTTTAAACCATACCATTGGTAATAAACAAATGATCGCAATTAGCCATCTTAAACTTGTCAGTGTCATCGGAGATGCATGATCGACGAGTGATTTCCCAACGACGAAATTTCCTCCCCATAATAAGCTTGTTAATAATAGTAAAAAGACATAAAAATAAGGCATGCTAAAAACCCCTTTGTTGAAATAAGAATGAACTGTAAATAATTTTAGCATTTTTCTTTATTATCTAATATATTCTTTTGTATAATGGTAAAAACTCGATAAAATGTTTCGTTAGAAATCTTATTTGCAGAAAAACATTCAGTTTTATATAAGTTATGAGATGTTTCTTCGAATAATCGTCGGTAAGAAAAAAGGGGGAATTTTGATGGAGTCATCTGTTATTAAAGTGCTTGATGATTTGGATGTGAAAATTTTAGATATATTGCAGAAAGAATCACAAGTAAGTAATGCAGAACTAGCACGCCGCGTTAATTTATCACCAGCTGCTATGCATGCAAGAATAAAAAGATTAGACGGGGAAGGATTCATTGATAAGCAAGTAGCAATTTTAAATCAAGAAAAGCTTGGATTTGATTTATTATGTTTCATTTTTATGAGCACGAATATTCATCAGTATGAAAAGCTTGAAGTGTTAGAACGAGAATTAGAATCTATGCCTGAAGTGTTAGAATGTCACTGTTTAACAGGAGAGTATGATTATTTATTAAAAGTTGCGAATCGTGATCGTAAGGAACTGGAGCATTTTATTAGGAAACTAAATAAATTAGGGATTACACGTATACAGACGAGTTTAGCACTTCGTGAAATTAAATATTCGACGGTATTGCCGATACGAAATGAGGAATCAAGCATCGATTAAGTTGCTTGGTTTTTTGTTTATGTAAAGTGAAACTTTAATCAGTGGGGGTTTTGTTCATCCACCACTGATTATTAGTTGAACCAATCGGGCGTTTAGGGGCAGTGGATCTCCCACCTACCTTCTTTGCTTCAGCCGAATTTTGAGGTGGGAGTCTTACTGCCGGTTAATGCGGGATAAAATTCAGAAAAGTGATTGACGGAGAGAAAAGAGAGATGTATTATTATATGAAATTATGAATTAAAATTCATATAATGTTATAAATATTAACACTGGGGCAAGGGGATATAATATGAAAATCTTTAATGCGGTTACAAGTGATGTGAAAGAAATTTATAATCTCATTGAAATGTATGCAAAAGAAGGAGTTGTTTTGCCGCGTTCTCTTTTGTCTCTCTATCAATATTTACAATGTTTATATGTTATGAAAGAAGGAGAGGAAGTCGTTGGAGTTGCTGGTTTACATGTGTTAGGAGAGGATCTTGCAGAAGTACGATCGTTAGTAGTTTCGCATACATATGCAGGAAAAGGGATAGGGCGTATGCTCGTGAGTCATGTGATGGAGGAAGCGACGAAAATAAATGTAAAAAGAGTGATTTCTTTAACGTATGAAACAGTATTTTTTCAAAAGTGTGGATTTGATTTTGTAAATAAAGAATTGCTGCCAGAGAAAGTATGGGTTGATTGTAGACATTGTCCAAAAGTCAATTATTGTGATGAAGTGGCGATGATACGGTATGTTGGGTGAAATTTTTAGAGAGAAAAAAGGCCCACTATTATTTAAGAAATAGTGGGTATCTATATTTTAATTAGAAATGAGATGTTGTTAAGAATTTGAATTCGTTTGTCTTACTGCAAAATTAAAAATGGGATTTTTAAGCTCATAGTTATAAGTAGAACCATCGACAAGTCCTACAACTTTATCGCTATCATAAAGGTCGAGCATAAATTGTGCCATTTGTTTTGCAGTGTGGAATTTCGGTACAACATTATCGTATTGGAACTCATCAATATTAAATGAACGTTTCGCAAATTCTGTTTCAGTTGCACCAGGAGCTAAAACTTTTGCTTGTAGTTTTGCACCTTGTTCTTTCAGTTCGTGAGATAATCCTTCTGTAAATGCACTTACATAAAATTTCGTAGCGCAATACGTAACAGCATTGGCAACAATCGTGTATCCACCGCCTGATGAAACGTTAATAAGCTGTGTTCCTTCGGTCATTGAATAATCTCGAACGAAAAGGGAAGATAGTATTGTTAGTGCTTCTATATTTACATGCAACATCGTTTCTATCTTGTTTAAATTTTGTTCAGCAATTGAGGCGAAATTACCAAAACCTGCGTTGTTAATCCACGTTTCAATTTGAAAACTTTGTAGACTTTCATAAAATTTATAAACTTCTTCAGTGACTGATAAATCAGTTCTTCGAATGACAACATCCAATTCCGGATGCATTTCGTTAATTTTCAATTTTAATTCTTCTAATTCTGCTTGTCTTCGAGCTACAAGTATTAAGTTTTTTCCGCGAGATGCAAAGGCTAAAGCGGATTCATAGCCAATTCCTGAACTAGCACCAGTAATAACAGTATATTTCATATAAAAGCCTCCTAAATTCAAATTAATTCATCATGGTTAGATTGTATTTGTTAGAGTATACTCTAAGTCAAATGTTTTTTATAATTTGGATAAGGCAGTAAAATATATGAGAGTAAATGGCGTGCGGAGGGAGTATGGTTATGTACACAATTAGCGAGGTAGCTAAATTATTAGGAGTGAGCACACATACATTACGTTATTATGAAAAGGAGAACATATTAATTGCAAATCGCGATGCAAATGGGAATAGATTGTATGAAGAGTCACATATAAAGTGGTTGCAGTTTGTAATGAAGTTAAAACAAACACAAATGCCGATAGCGAAAATAAGAGAATATGCTAGATTATATTTAGAAGGAGAGCATACAACCGAAGCTCGTTTAAAACTGTTAGAAAATCATAAAAAATCTATTCGAACTCAAAGAGAAAACTTAGAAATTACAGAGAAGATGCTCGAAAATAAAATTATTGCATACAAAGACTCGTTGAAAAGTAAATAGCGTACAAAATATTTCGTTCTTTGTTGCATGTTGAAAAGGGAGTACAGGTCTTTGTTTTGGAATTTATCTATGAGTATTTTATTATAATGTGCCGATAAATTAAAAAAGAGCAGTTAGCTAAAAGCAACTGCTCGATTCAAAGGGATCTCCAAGGGGGGAATGGAGAAAATATTATGTTACTACCATTATTGACAGATTATTAAGAAATATTCATGTGGATTTAAGAAATTTAAAATATTTTTTGGTTAATAGAATCCGGGTGTTGACACTTTATCAATTGGTCATGTAGAATGTTTATGAATGACATTCAGTCATTTTTTCTGTGAAAGGGTGTAGATAAGCAACTTTTATATGTAGTTAGCTTAATAACGGAGCAAATATAAGGATAAATGAGGATGATATTGGTTTTTTAAATAGTAGTTAGAGTGAGGTTATATTTTTTAAATTAAAAATGACTGACGGTCAGTCAGTAAATAATAGAAGGTGAGAGATATGAAAAATAAAGCTTGGTTATATGTCATATTAACATGTATTTTTGAAGTCTTTTGGGTGTTTGGTTTTAATACAGCTCATACTTGGTGGCATTGGGTCATTATTGTAGGAGTTATCGCTGTTGATTTTTACTTCCTATCGAAAGCGTGCGAACATCTTGCAACAGGGACTGTATATGCTGTGTTTGCCGGAGCTGGTACGGTAGGTACTTTCCTAATGGATGTATTCCTTTTCGGCGGCAGTTTCAGTGTAGGAAAACTATTCTTTATCGTGATGGTCGTAGCGGGCGTTATCGGTTTAAAATTGGCTGATAATAAAGAAGAAACCGCGGAAGAAACTATGGAAGGAGCTGCTTAAAAATGGGTTGGTTTTTCGTATTTTGTGCTGCAATTAGTGAAATAGTCGGTGTGATAGGCCTTAAAATGTATAGTAAAGATAAGACGTTAGCAAATGGAGCGATTTATATAGGTGGATTTGCAACTTCCTTTGCATTCTTATACACATCTTTCTTGTTCTTACAAGTAAGTGTAGCTTATGCGGTTTGGATTGGCATTGGAACAGCAGGAGCTGTTTTATTAAATATGTTTCTGTTTGGTGAATCGAAAAGTAAGGCACGTTTGATTAGTGTAGCTCTTATCGTATGTGGAGTTACGGGGTTAAAAGCTCTTTCATAAGAAAAGGATATTAAAGTTAAATCTCCTAACGATTTGTTGGGAGATTTTTATTATGAAAAGTGCACGATGATTGACAGTACAGCTAGTTATTTTATAAAATGAGTGACAGTCATTCAATACGCGTGTGAAAGGGTTTAGATGATGAATAAAAAAGAAAAAATTGTCTATGCAGCTATTGAAGTGTTTCAGGAAAAGGGCGTTGAAAAAACGAAGATTTCTGATATCGTGAAATTGGCTGGCATTGCACAAGGAACTTTCTATTTATATTTTCCTTCTAAGTTATCTGTTATGCCTGCAATAGCAGAAGTGATGGTTGAGAAGATGATACTTGCAGTGAAAGAAAAAGTACAGAACGATTCACCTTTTTCAAGTAAAGTTGAGCAAGTAATAGATGCAGTATTTACCTTTATAGCTGAATATCGTGAAATACAAGCATTAATGTATGCGGGCCTTGCATCAACTGAACATATAAAAGAATGGGAAGCTGTATATGAGCCTCTTTATATATGGCTAAGTGACTTTTTAAGTGAGGCAAAAGAATCAGGTGAAATTCGTGATTCGGTTCACGCAGAGCGAACAGCGAAGTTATTCATCGCTCTTGTTGAATCAGCAGCGGAACAAGTTTATTTATATGATCATAAAGATGATGAGCAAGTCGAGCTACAAAAGGCAGAAGTACTAGATTTTTTAACACATGCACTACATATAAAGTGAAACTTTAAACAGTGGGAGGGTTCATCCCCACTGTTTATTAGCCTTCACCAATCGGGCATTTAAGGGCAGTTATCTCCCACCTAACTTCCTCGCATTCGCTGAATTTTGAGGTGGGAGTCTTACTGCCCGTTAATGCGGGATAAAGAAGTAGTAAGATGAACCTGTCTGAAAAGGTAGGTTCATTTCTGCGGGAAACTGAATGATAGTCATTCACCCTGTGTTTATGTATGTGTGGAAGGATAGAGTGAAATTCTAATGAGTGGGGACATCTTTACGCAGTATGAGC
Source organism: Bacillus sp. SIMBA_074 (assembly GCF_046534555.1). Lineage (NCBI taxonomy): Bacteria > Bacillati > Bacillota > Bacilli > Caryophanales > Bacillaceae > Bacillus > Bacillus sp. SIMBA_074. The sequence goes on from NZ_JAWRYM010000027.1 coordinate 34,032, forward strand.
CCACAAATAGCAGGATAAAGAAAAAGCTTCTTGGGCATTATTTTTGAGAGGAACTACGGGAAGAGGTGTTAAAAATTGAAGAAACCGATAAAAGAACAAAAGATGGTATTGATCATTCTTTTGAGTAATATATTTATCGCTTTTTTAGGGATTGGATTAATCATTCCGGTTATGCCGTCCTTTATGAATGATATGAATTTAACAGGAAAGACGATGGGTTATCTCGTTGCAGTGTTTGCAATGGCGCAGCTTATTACTTCACCTATTACGGGTCGTTGGGTCGACATTTACGGTAGGAAGAAAATGATAATCATTGGATTATTTATTTTTGGTGTTTCAGAGCTTCTTTTTGGATTAGGTACAGATGTGTGGATGCTTTATGCAGCGAGGGTGTTAGGCGGAATTAGTGCTGCATTTATTATGCCGGGTGTTACGGCATATGTTGCGGATATTACATCTATTCAGGAACGTCCAAAGGCGATGGGCTATCTTTCAGCAGCTATCAGCACCGGATTTATTATAGGGCCTGGAATCGGCGGGTTTATTGCAGAATACGGTATACGTGTGCCGTTCTTTATGGCAGCAGTGATTGCCTTTATAGCATGTGTGATTTCCATCTTTATTTTAAAAGAACCGTTAACGAAAGAGCAAATTGCAGAGATTTCTGCTAATACGAAGGAATCAAGCTTTATCGGGGATTTAAAGAAATCATTAAATCCAATGTATGCAATCGCATTTATTATTGTATTTGTACTCGCATTCGGATTATCGGCATATGAAACTGTGTTTAGTCTGTTTTCTGATCATAAATTTGGTTTCACACCGAAAGATATTGCTGCAATTATTACGATTAGCTCCATCTTTGGGGTAGTTGTGCAAGTATTTATGTTTGGCAAATTGGTTGACATGTTCGGTGAGAAAGTATTAATTCAAATATGTTTAATTGTAGGTGCAGTATTAGCATTCGTCTCAACTGTAGTCTTTAATTATTGGAGTGTACTTCTCGTTACTTGCTTTATTTTCCTAGCATTTGATTTACTTCGTCCAGCTTTAACGACGTTTTTATCAAAAGCAGCTGGAAAAGAGCAAGGATTTGTCGCTGGTATGAACTCAACTTATACAAGTTTAGGAAATATTGCAGGACCGGCGATGGGCGGAATATTATTTGATATAAATATTCATTATCCATATGCTTTCTCAGGAGTTGTTTTAATAGTTGGCCTCGGCATTACATTTATGTGGAGAGAGAAACAGTTAGCTGAAAGTTTCGCGAAGTAATGTAGTGAATAACGAAAAGCCTCTTACTATTTTTATGGTAAGGGGCTTTTCGTTTATAAACTTAATCCAAACCGCTTTAATTCAATGAATATCCCCTCTAATTGCTTTCCTTTATCCGTTAACGTGTACTCTACGCGAGGTGGAACCTCTGGATATACTTTTCGCGTTATAATCCCTTGCGTTTCCAATTCTTTTAGGCGAAGCGATAAAGTTTTCGGACTAATCCCATCCAATGATTTTTGTAAATCACTAAAGCGTAAAGTTCCTTCGATAAGAAGGTCACGAATGATTAAAAACGTCCATTTTGTACTAATTACGTCAAGAGTTTTAGCGATAGGACAAGGTATACCAGGTAAACCTTTCGTTAATTCAACTGGATCTATATTGCTCATGGAAATAGCCTCCATAAAAATTTTTTGAATGAATTTGCCTTATCGTATCACAAAACTATCTTTTTCGTAACTATATGAAAAAAATATCACTACTTCCATAAAGGAAGCTAGTGCATATACAATAGCAATACGAAACAGAAAGGATTTATATGAGGAGGTGGTGATTTCCATGGGGATAAAAAAGTTATTTGGATTTCTTAGTTTGTTTGTTATTTGTATTGTGCTTGTAGCATGCGGTGTGGAGGGAAAAACTGAAGTCCAGTTATTAAAAGAAATGCCAAAGCCAAAAGCAATGACAATTGATTCTTCACTAAGTAAAAAGGAAGCGACAGAAATGGTTCATGCAGCGCAGCGCTTTTACGAATTTTGGGATACAGGTAAAGAGGAGCTTATTCTGCAGACTGTGACTGATAATTTCTTTGATAATACGTTGCCAAAAGGCCGTCCACAAGGTGTTGAAGGATTAAAATTTGCAGCGAAAAATTTTCATAAAGTCGTTCCTGATATACATTGTGAGATTGAAGATTTATTGGTTGTTGGTGATAAAGTAACAGCCCGTCTTTCTTTTACAGGAACGCATAATGATAAGAAAATCAATTTTTTTGCAATTGATATTTTACATGTGAAGGATGGCAAGATAACGGAAGATTGGCATTTAGAAGATAATCTTACGCTGAAGCAGCAACTTGGTTTAATAGCTGAAGAGTAGATCATATAGGGGAGAGAAAAGTGATGAAAAATATATTCATTATAAATGGACATGAAAAATATGGTACGAAAGAAGGACGATTAAATAGAACGTTAGTAGATTATATGGTAACTGTATTAAGCGAGAATCATCATGTGAAAACAACAACGATTCAAGATGGATACAGTATTAAGGAAGAGCAAGAAAAGTTTTTATGGGCTGATGTTGTAATTTATCAAACACCAATTTATTGGTTTAGTGTTCCTGGATTATTTAAAACTTATATGGATGAAGTATATGAATATGGCTTGTTCTTTAAAGGTGCAGATGAATATGGAACAGGCGGTTTATTAAAAGAGAAGCAGTATATGTTTTCTACAACTTGGAACGCACCTGAAAAAGCATTTGGAGATAAGACGAAGTTCTTTGAAGGAGAAAGTTTAGAATCAGCACTTAGTCATTTACATCGTGTGCAGAAGTTTCTTGGTATGAGTCCGTTAAAGAGTTTTGCTTGTTATGATGTGGTGAAAAATCCTACTGTTGAGAATTATCTAGAGGACTTGAAGAACCATTTAGAAGAAGTCATTCAATAATTACAGTCATAATATGTAGGCTTATTCATTTATAAAATTGGATTTACAATACTCGGAGTGAGCTATAGTTTATGGATCTTATTAATCGCAGGGCTTTTCTAAACTGTAGGAGAGATGATGTATGTGCCAGTATGTCAATCTATTCTGGCACATATGGTACCAAATGAAGTAAGAGGTTCATTTATTGCATCTTGGGGCATGAGCACTCTATATTTCATCGTTGGTATGAGCAGTATTTTATTATTTATGAAGGCGATAGGGAAAGAGAAGTATCAGAATGAAGGAAATGTTTCTCAGATTGGATGAAACTATATAAAAGCGAACCAGTTATACTGGGACTCGCTTTTTATATAATTTTTAAAACGGATCAACTTCAGCTAAATCAGGATTGGCGTTAGGGTTTGTTAATAAGGTTTTCAGCTCACCTACTTCTGAGAGAGCGACGAGGATATAACCACTAATAAGGACGATGAGTCCGATGACTCGTAATGTTTGCAATTTAATGTCACGGCTATTTTCTTCTGAGTTGTTTTGGGGCGTTGCAGGCGGATTGTTGTTCATAATAGAGCTCCTATCTTTTTTATTTATATGTGCGAAATCATTATTTAACTTATGGATAGGAATTGTATAGTCATTTTCACTATATGAGAACTGCCTATGAAAAGTGATTAGAAATTTTGGGACGAGAAAAGAGGCTATCTCAAAAAATCATTAAAGATGAAGAAATGTTTCATATGGTGTTAATTTTGTTTTTTACAAATAAAAAGGTTAACCAAAGTAGTTATTTAGCTACTTTGGTTAACCTCTAATAACTACCCTAATATATGCAATGATTCTTCAATAAACACTGGGATGTCCTCCGGTTGTCTACTTGTTACTAGCTGATTTTGGCATACAACCACTTCTTTATCATGAAAATTTCCACCGGCATTTTTCAAATCGACCTCAATGGATTTATATCCAGTCACATCGCGTCCTTCAAGTGCTTGTGCAGTGATGAGTAATTGGGGGCCGTGACAAATAGCAAAAACAGGTTTTTTCGCATCCATAAATGCTTTGCTAAAGCGAACAAAACGTTCATCTGCACGAAGTATATCTGGGGAAAATCCGCCTGGTATAAAGAGGGCATCAAAGTTCTCTGGAGAAACATCATCAATACTTTTATCAATTACGACTTCACTTTTTCCTTGTTTACCGTGTACCGTTTTACCTTTTTCCATTTCAATAGTTGTTAATTCGTATCCCTTTTGATTAAAAGCTTCTACTGGCTCTGTGTATTCTGTGTCCTCGAAATAATCCGTTATTAAAATAGCAATTTTTTTACTCATTGCAATCAGCTCCTTATATTATATAATCGGTTCCAGAATCGTCCTTGAGCAACGCCTTTTATAAAGTGAAACTTTAATTCATATTTTTTCATTCCCTCCAGTTCCTTTGCCCTGTTAATTTAATAACTACCCTTTTTATTAGGACGTAAACATGTATTATCGTTTTTGTATGTAAAAATCATAAAATATCGGTTGTTTCAGTGATTCTTGTTTGAGGAAGAAAAATAAAAAAGCCAAGGAGATAATTTATTTTCTCCTTGGCTTTTAAGATAATTCTTTTCGTTAAAACGAAGAAACGCGTTGCTTCGTTTTTGGTACAATAATAAATTTGATCCAGATTAACCCGATAATCATAATGATAAGACTATGTGAAAATTGCCCTGTAGCAATGAGTATAATACTTGAAAATACAATGAGTTGAATGCTTAGCAATATAAAGATTAAGCGGAGAAATTGATTCATTCGTTTTTCAGTATCAATTGGATATAATGCTACAATAATATTTCCCGAAAAATATTTCCACAGGGAACGGAGCTGCATAGAAATCATATATAGGACGATATAAGCGAAAGCACCTTTTACATATATATTCGGAATAAAATATAGAGCGAAAGCACCGATCAACCCTAAGCGAATATATATACCGAAATAATCATTACCGCGTAAAAATGCTAGTGTATGTAAATAGAAGAAAGTTGCTCGTTTTTTATGTAATAAAGGTTCAATCCAATTTGTAAGCCATTTTCTTTTATTTACTTGCTTATTCAGTTGCGGAACATCGGTGAAAATGCTAGCAAATTGATAGAAATGAACGTCCATTTTTTCTTCTTGTTCGATTATGTAATCCCACGGTATTCGTTTTGTAGGTTGTTTCTTCGTGTATAGAAGCAGGAAAGCAAGAAGTAAGAGTAGTCCGCCTAACACGATCACATTTGCAGTATAAAACAGCATGTAAATGATCAGGGCGTTACAAGCAATACGAATGATAAACCATATGCTTTTTTCATAACTATCACGCCACATCCAATGTATGTATATGTTCCAGCCCTTTAGAATCATTAAAATTATAAAGATTGTACATAAGAAAGGTACGGTTAGTTGTAATGATTGCATGGCAAGCGGTACGATAACAAGGAACGTAAATATAAGCGGGAAAAGCTGAATGATGTAATTATATAGAAGAGATTTTTTAAAATAAGATGTTAATTTCTCTTCTAATGCAAGTAAATAGACAGCGTCCGGTTTTTGAATAAATGTGCGAACTTGGCATCTCGTTATAATGAGTGTAAGTACGATCGTGATGAGTAATAAAGATATTCCTTTAGAAGGATCCGTTTTAAGAAACTTAGCGTAATAATATGCACCTACACATGAGACGAAGATGAAGCTATATAGTAAACCGTTAATCATACGTGCAAAGTATGTGATGGCATTTTGAATATGTTGTTGAAAGCGAGAGCTCCATAGTGATTCGATTGACATGTTTTTCACCTCTTTTTTCTATTATATATGTTTTATAAAGTAAAAAACGAGCAAATTGCGTTACGCAACTTGCTCGTTTTTCTTTTCTTTATTTTTTTTCTGATCACGATTCATTAATGGATAGAAGGCAAAGCCGATTACGAATAAACCAATTCCGAGAAGGAATGTTTTTATATCGGATGCGCCTGTTTTAATAACCCATAACGCATAGCAAATTGCAATGACTGCGACCACACCATCTATAATTCTTGCCCGCATTTCATTTTTATAAGTTTCACCAGTTGCGACCAGTTTTAACTGGAAGATTGGTGAAACGAGATATGGAATGAGGTAGGCCAGTGTTGATACGGTAATAACGAATGTATAAGCTTCCGCAATGGTTCCAGATAGTGTTGAGAATAAGAACACTTGCGACATAATGTTTGTTAATCGTAATGAGTAAATTGGACTTCCTTTTTTATTTGTTTTTGTAAAGAAGGAAGGGAAGAAACCTTCTTTGGCTGCTTGATAAGGTACTTCTGAGCTTAATAAAATCCAGCCTAATATTGAACCGAATAGGGAAGTAAGAGCAAGTAATGCCATAAGTTTCCCGCCGCCATGACCCATTGCAGCGTTTAATGCATCTGCTAATGGACGTTCAGAAGCTTGTAATTTATCAACGTGAAGTACACCCATTGTTAAAATTGTAATTCCTAAGTAAATTGCAACTGTGATAAGTAATCCTGCAACAGTTGCGCGTTTTACCGTTTTTGGAGAGGTAGCTCGGTTTGATAAAAGAACGGCTGATTCTATCCCGATAAATGCCCAAAGTGTTGTAAGAGCAGCTAAGTTTACTTGTGAAAGTAGACCGTGTGATACGCCTTCTTTATCGATCATTGGTGTGTACCATTGTCCAAATTTTGAAGCTTCGAACGCAAATAACGTAACGACGATGAATAGAAGGAATCCAGTTACTTTCGTTGTTGTTGCTAAGAAGTTTAGCTTCCCAGCTCCGCTTACACCGTTTGTTAAAATTAAATGTGTTCCCCAAAGTAAGATGGAACAAATAGTAAATGTAATTAGTTTTCCAACTTCTATATTGAAAGAGCCAATTGAAAATAGTAGTCGTGTATCTTTCATAATTGGGAAGAAGAGCGATAAATATCCCGCGAAAGATGTAATAATGGCAACGTTACTTGCCCAGTTTGCAACCCAATATCCCCATACCATGCTGAAACCAGCCATTTTCTTTCTTTTTGGTGTTGAGAATAAAGCATATGCATGACTTTGTGGTCCTGTCGTTAAATCAGGACGACGAATTGCTAAATTACCGAAAACAAGAGCTAGCATTAAAACACCAAACCCTGTTGTTAACCAAGCTAAAGTGACACCGAGTGGGCTTGCTGTTTGTGCTAACGTACTTGGCACCATGAAAATACCAGCGCCAACCATGTTACCGACAACGAAAGCTGTTAGTACCCAAAAGCCCCATTTTTTTTGTTGCATAGAAAATACCTCCAAAGTTAGTATAACCAAGTCAAGCGAGGAGATATGTATGTCTTCCTGATAAGGAAGAGAAGGTCCAAACAAAACAAAAAAAGCACGTAATTTGCCGCTACATGCTTTCTATCTTATAAGAAACCCACGACATACCTCTCGATAGCTCTCCACAAACGAAACGTTTGTGACAGTTCTGCACTTATTAAATGCAGACCCAGCAAGCGTGCATGGTGGACACGACTTACTTCGGCAATCATTCCTTTCTCATTTCTTCATCAATGCCACTACATCTCCTGAAATGATACTCTTAATGACTGCAACCTCTACCTCACCGAGATACGAATGAGGATTTATGTATTAAATTAACATGTTTAAGAGTAACAAATGTATTTTTATACGTCAATGGATATAGTAATAATCAGATTATAGAGAAGAATTTGTTATTAGGTCCCGGAGGATTTTAACTAAAAAGCAGCTGACCTAAATATTAGATCAGCTGCTACATATAAGATTAAACTAAGTTTAATACAGTTACTTTTTCACGTGTCATAGACTCAAGGCTCTTGCGAATACCTTGTGCGCCCATACCTGAACCTTTTACACCGATGAATGGGAAGTGGTCAGGTCCGCGCTCTGTGCGCCCGTTAATTTGAACAGAACCAGTTTCGATTTTGTTAGCAATTGCAAATGCTTTGTTAATGTCTTTTGTGAAGACACTTGCTTGTAAGCCGAACTCTGATTTGTTAGCAATTTCAATTGCTTGTTCATCTGAAGAAACACGGATGATTGGAAGGATCGGGCCGAATGGCTCTTCCCAAGCAACTTTCATTTCTTCTGTTACGTGGTCGATTAATGTTGGATAAATTAGGTTGCGCTCACGTTTGTTACCGATAACGATTGTTGCACCTTTTTCAGTAGCATCGTCAACTAAACCTTGAACGAAGTCAGCAGATTTATCGTCGATTAATGGAACGATTGTGCTGTCTTGTTCTGGAGATCCAACTGATAGTTTAGCTACTTGCTCTTTTAATAAGCCAACAAGCTCGTCCGCTACGTTTTCGTGTACAAGTACACGTTTAATAGCTGTACAACGTTGACCAGAGTAAGAGAATGCACCGCTTACGATATGATTTGCAGCATCTTGTAAGTCAGCATCTTCACGAACGATACCAGGGTCTTTACCACCAAGTTCTAATACAAGTGGAATCATTGCAGCTTTTTTCGCTAAATGTTTACCTGTGTTTGTACCGCCTGTGAACGATACCATATTGATGCCTTCGTGCTCTACTAAGTAGTCACCAATTACAGAACCGCGTCCTGTAGCTACGTTTACAAGACCTTTTGGAAGGCCAGCTTTATGAAGTGCTTCAACCATTTTAACACCACTAATTGCACCTTGAGTTGCTGGTTTGAAAATAACAGCGTTACCCATAATTAGTGCTGGTGCAAGTTTTGCAGCAGATAAGTTTACTGGGTAGTTAAACGGTGCGATTGCTAATACAACACCAAGTGGTGCGCGTTGGATAATCGCAAGTTTCGATTTCGTTCCGCCAGGGAAGCTATCGCCCATCATGCTTTCTCCGTGCATATGTAGAGCTTCTTCGATAGTGTAACGAATGAAGTCAGCTGTACGAACAACTTCTTTCTTCGCATCTTTATATCCTTTACCGACTTCTTTCATAATGATATCGGCAATTTCATCTTGCATATTTACAAGCTCATCAGCCCATTTATATAAGTATTTTGCGCGATCTTGTAGAGAAGCTTCAGCCCATGATTTTTGAGCTTCTTTTGCAGATGCAATTGCTTCATCCACTTCTCCTCGAGTAATTGCTTGTACTTGCCCAATTACTTCGTGTAAGTATGGAGATGGAATGTCGATTGTTTGACCTGAAGAGCTTTCTCTCCATTCTCCGTTTAAATAAAATTTGTACGTATTGCTAGTTGTCATGATTAGTCCTCCTAAAATAGCAACTTGTAAGAGTGAGTATAAGGTGATTGTAGGTGGTTTGATAATATTTTTCAAATGAAATGTTTGTGAAAACGATTTCTTACTATTTTTTTATTTTGTATGCCCTTTCTTACAGAAGATTCTCTTATTTCAAACTGAATTATAAGTAGAATGCATCACTTTTATTTTTTTGTGATAAAAGATTATTTTATTCTAAAACGAAAAAAATAATTGACAGAATACTCAATAAAGTTGTAAGATTATAAATGGAAAATAAATGAAGGGGGTGTGCGTAATGATTGTAATCGTAAATGTAATGGGCTTAGCTCTGTTAAATGGCGGAAAACATTCATATCATTACGCAACCCGTGCGGATATATAGGACCTTTGTGTCTTATGAGAAGCGTACGTTGCGTATATCGTAACGTACGCTTTTATGCATTCTATTGCATATCGTCAAGCGGCGGTATGCTTTTTTTTGTTTATCCCGCTATTTGCGGGCAGTAAGACTCCCGCCTCAAAATTCAGCTGGAGCAAAGAAGTTGGGATGGGAGTCGGGCTGCCCGTAAACGCCCGATTGGTGAAGGCTAATAATCAGTGGGGAATGAACAAAACCCCCACTGATTAAAGTTTCACTTTATTTTCCTTGTTATTATAAAAAATTAGAATTTGGAAGGTGGAAAAATGTGATGAAATTGTATGGCTTACGAAATGTAAATGTGATGGGTTTGGATAGCGGATAAAGAAATGTGAATCAAACGAGAAAGAGAAAGGAGAGGTTATATTGTTTTCAGTATTACTAAAGTTAAGCTGGTTTTTTAGAGAGCATTGGAAAAGGTATAGTATTGCAATTGGGGTACTTTTAATTGTAAACGTGATAGAGGTAATTCCACCGAAAGTGTTAGGAATTACAATTGATAATATTAAAACGGGAGCCTTAACGAATGAGGCGATTATGCAATATATTCTTATTTTACTTGGGGTAACGATTGGTGGGTATGTACTTACTTTCATTTGGCAGCACCAACTATTTGGCGGTGCGTTCGTACTTGAGAAAACGATGCGTTCAAAATTTATGGGGCACTTACTTAAGATGACACCGACGTTTTATCAAAAAAATCGTACTGGCGATTTAATGGCGAGAGCAACAAATGATTTAAAAGCAATCTCCATGACAGCTGGTTTTGGTATATTAACGCTCGTTGATTCTAGTCTATATATGCTTACAATCGTTTGTATGATGGGCTTTTCAATTAGTTGGCAGTTAACATTTGCTGCGCTTATACCGCTTCCGATTATGGCGTATGCGATGAATAGATACGGAAAGAAATTGCATGAAAGATTTACAGTCGCGCAAGATGCGTTCGGGGATATGAACGATAAAGTACTTGAATCAATTGCGGGTGTACGCGTTATTCGTGCGTACGTACAGGAGAGTGCTGATCAAGGAAGGTTTCATCATTTAGGAGATGACGTGTACGAAAAAAATATGAGAGTAGCAAGAATCGATGCATTATTCCAGCCAACTGTAAAAATGCTCGTCGGTCTTAGCTATTTAATTGGTTTAGTGTACGGTGCATATCTCGTATTCCAATCAAAGGTGACACTTGGTGAGCTCGTTTCTTTTAACGTCTATTTAGGGATGATGATTTGGCCGATGTTTGCAATTGGTGAATTGATTAATGTTATGCAAAGAGGAAATGCGTCGCTCGATCGTGTAAATGAAACGTTAGCTTATGAACCGGATGTAAAGAATCCGAAAGATCCAAAGGTTGTACAAGAGCCAGATTACATTCAATTTGATAACGTTACTTTTTCATATCCTTCATCAATTGAAACAAATTTAAAAAATGTTTCGTTCTCATTAAAACAAGGAGAGACACTTGGAGTTGTTGGGAAAACAGGAAGCGGGAAAACGACGCTCGTTCGTCAGCTTCTTCGTCAATATCCACTTGGAGAAGGGGATATTGCAGTTTCTGATGTGAAGCTAGATAAAATTACGAATGATAACGTACTTGGCTGGATTGGGTATGTACCGCAGGAACACATTTTATTTTCAAAAACAGCGAAGGAAAATATTTTATTCGGAAATAGAGAAGCGACTGAAGAAGAGCTTGAAAAAGCGATTGAAATAGCTGCGTTTAAAAAAGATTTAGAGTTTTTACCGGAAGGTTTAGAAACGCTCGTTGGAGAGAAAGGTGTTTCTTTATCAGGTGGGCAAAAGCAAAGGATTTCAATTGCAAGGGCTGTTATTCAAAATCCGGAAATTTTAATTTTGGACGATTCTTTATCAGCTGTTGATGCTCGTACTGAAGCGGCAATTATTGAAAATATACGAACAGAAAGAAGCGGGAAGACGACGATTATAACGACGCATCGTTTGTCAGCAGTGCAGCATGCTGATTGGATTCTCGTTATGGATAACGGTGAGGTTATTGAAGAAGGTTCGCATGAAGCGCTCGTTCGAAATGGGGGTTGGTATGCAGAGCAGTTCGAAAGACAACAAGGTGAAAGTGAAAGTACGGATAGTGGGGTGAAAATATGAGTGTTTCAAAACGATTGTTTCAATACGCGATGAAAGTAAAAGGGCCGATTTTTGCAGCGATGGCGATGCTATTTGTTTTCGTTATTGCAGAACTCGCGGGTCCTTTCGTCGCAAAAACGATGATCGATGAGCATATCGTTGGAATAGAGAGACCCTGGTATGAAACAGAAAAGAGTGAGGATGCTGTTTCATATAATGGCGCCTTTTATAAGCGAAGTGATCGCTTTGAACAAGGTGAGCAAAAAGGGAAAGAAGTCCGAGTGATTCAAGTTGGTTTTCAGTACTATTTTGTACCGAATAAAATAACGCTTGAAGGAACTCGTTCTGTTAAGGGTGATGTGCTTACAGTACAAAGTGGTAAGGCAGTGCAAGTGTATAAATCGAAAGCCTTAACGAAAGAAGAAGTATTTGCGTTTTATAAACCAGAAATAAATAGGTTATTACTACTTGGCGGTGGATATTTCGCTTTATTAGTAGTCGTATCATTATTTGCATACGGAAAGCAGTTCTTCTTACAGAAGGCGGCAAACAAAATTATTCAAATTATGAGGGAAGACGTCTTTTCCCATATTCAAACGTTGCCAATTCGTTATTTTGACCATTTACCAGCAGGGAAAATTGTATCGCGTGTAACGAATGATACAGAAGCGATTCGTGATTTATATGTAACAGTGCTTGCGACATTCGTCTCTAGTATCATCTATATTATCGGGATTTTCGCTGCGCTATTTTTACTTGATGTAAAACTGGCGGCACTATGCTTACTCATCATCCCAATTTTAATTGTTTGGGCGATTATGTATAGAAAGTATGCGTCTGTATACAATCATAAAATGCGTTCGCGTTTATCGGATATTAACGGAACAGTGAATGAATCAATTCAAGGGATGCCAATTATTCAAGCATTTCGTCAAGAACATGAAACGAAGAAGGAATTTGAAGAGTTAAATGGTGATTATTTTAAATATCAAAATAAAATTTTAAATTTAAATGCAGCAACTTCGCATAATTTAGTGTCTGTATTAAGAAACATCGCTTTTACAGGTGTAATTTGGTATTTCGGTGGTGCTTCATTAAGTGCTTCGGGCCTCCTTTCTCTAGGGATACTGTATGCTTTCGTCGATTATTTAACGAGATTGTTCTCGCCAATTACGAACATGGTGAACCAACTTGCTAACTTAGAGCAATCGCGTGTTGCATCAGAGCGCGTCTTTGAATTGCTAGAGGAAAAGGGAGAGGCAGTAGAAGAAGAACGTATGCCTCGCTTAACCGGAAATGTGAAATTCGATAATGTTTCGTTTTCTTACAATGGAAAAGATGAAGTATTAAAAAATATTTCTTTTGAAGCGAAACAAGGGGAGACAGTGGCACTTGTCGGTCATACTGGATCAGGAAAAAGTTCCATTATGAATGTGCTCTTTCAGTTTTATGAATTTCAAAAAGGGAAGCTTACGATTGATGGTCATGATGTAACAGAGATGCCGAAACAAGCAACACGTGAACATATGGGAATTGTATTGCAAGATCCGTTTTTATTTAGCGGGACAGTGGCATCCAATGTAAGCTTAGAAAATGAAAAAATTTCAAAAGATCGCATCGTAAAGGCGTTACGTGATGTTGGTGCGGAAAGGTTTGCGAACAATGTAGATGAAAAAATTACGGAGAAAGGAAGTACACTTTCAACCGGAGAACGTCAGCTTATATCGTTTGCTAGGGCACTTGCTTTTGATCCTGCTATTTTAATTTTAGATGAAGCGACTTCCAGTATTGATACAGAAACAGAAGCAATGATTCAACAAGCGCTAGAAGTTGTGAAGAAAGGACGAACGACGTTTATTATCGCTCATCGTCTTTCAACAATTAAGAGCGCTGATCAAATTATTGTGCTTGATAGAGGAACGATTTTGGAAAAAGGCTCCCATGATGAATTAATGAAAAAGCGCGGGCGTTATTACGATATGTATAAAACGCAAATGGAAGGAAACCAGAGTGCTTAATTTTTAGAAGAACTTGCGATTTTCGCAAGTTCTTTTTTGATCGGATTGTCCGCTTAGAAGTTAATATATTTCACCGGCTGAAAAACTTATAAATAAGTAGGTATTGTTTTACCTTTTTCTTTATAAATGCTATATTAAAAAATGTTACTTATTTTTTGTATGTAGCGCTATTTTTCCATTTTGTTTGATTATGAAGAAAAAGGTTAAACTAAATAAGAACATTTTCATTGAAAAATTGTTCGAAATTGCATACAATCAATATAGTTTTTAAATTCCTATCAGAATACTTGGAGGACTACTATCATGAAAAAATTATTTTCAGTGCTTGCAGTAACTACATTAGCGATTGGGATTGTAGCGGGCTGCGGTAAAGAAGAGAAAAAAGATACAGCTAATCAAGATGCATTACAGAAGATAAAACAAAGCGGTGAGCTTGTAATTGGTACAGAAGGTACATATCCACCATTTACGTTCCACGATACAAACGATAAATTAACTGGGTTTGACGTTGAATTAGCAGAAGAAGTTGCAAAACGTTTAGGTGTAAAGCCTGTATTTAAAGAAACACAATGGGATAGCTTACTTGCAGGAATAGATGCAAAACGTTTCGACATGGTTGCGAACGAAGTTGGTATTCGTGAAGATCGCCAAAAGAAATATGACTTCTCTAGTCCATATATTTCTTCTTCAGCAGCATTAGTTATTGCGAAAGATAAAGATAAACCTGCTACATTTGCTGACGTAAAAGGATTAAAAGCAGCACAATCTTTAACAAGTAACTACGCAGATATTGCTAAGAAAAATGGTGCGGAAATCACAGGTGTAGAAGGATTTAGCCAAGCAGCAGAATTATTAAGTTCTGGCCGCGTTGATTTCACAATCAATGATAAATTATCAGTGTTAAACTATTTAGAAACGAAAAAAGATGCAAAAATTAAAATTGTAGATACAGAAAAAGAAGCGTCACAAAGTGGATTCTTATTCCGTAAAGGTAGCGACAAACTTGTCCAAGAAGTAAATAAAGCGTTAGAAGATATGAAAAAAGATGGTACGTACGATAAAATAACGAAAAAATGGTTCGGTGAAAATGTATCTAAGTAGCGCATTGATGTCAGATCGATTGTCTACTTGGATAGATATTATGCAGACTTCCTTCGCGCCTATGCTGAAGGAAGCTGTCTTTACGACAATTCCGTTAACGCTTATTACATTTATTATCGGTATTATACTTGCGACGTTAACAGCGCTCGCACGTATTTCAGGTAGTCGTATTTTACAATGGATTGCTCGTATCTATGTATCTATCATTCGCGGAACGCCACTTCTTGTACAGTTATTTATTATTTTCTATGGTCTTCCAACTCTTAATATTGAAGTTGAGCCATATACAGCAGCAGTTATTGGATTTTCATTAAATGTAGGTGCATATGCATCTGAAATTATTCGTGCTTCTATCCTTTCAATCCCGAAAGGACAGTGGGAAGCAGCTTACACAATTGGGATGACATACCCGCAAGCATTAAAACGTGTTATTTTACCACAAGCAACACGCGTATCAATTCCGCCGCTTTCGAATACATTTATTAGTTTAGTGAAGGATACGTCATTAGCGTCGTTAATTTTAGTAACAGAAATGTTCCGAAAAGCGCAGGAAATTGCGGCAATGAACTATGAGTTTTTAATTGTTTATTTTGAAGCAGGTCTAATTTATTGGGTAATTTGCTTCTTATTATCTATCGTGCAACAAATATTAGAAAAACGTTCAGAACGTTATACTCTAAAATAACCCTTTCATAAAAGGAGTTTTTGTTTTTATGATTTCAATTCAACATTTACAAAAAAGTTTCGGAGATAATACCGTATTAAAACATATAGACTTATCAGTTGAGAAGGGCGAAGTGGTTGTTATTATCGGGCCATCTGGATCTGGTAAAACGACATTCTTGCGTTGCCTCAATGTGTTAGAAACACCGAACGCTGGTAACATTCGCATCGGCAATAAAGAGCTCGATTTCTCTCAAAAAGTATCGAAGAAAGATATTGTAAATCTTCGTACGCAAACAGGTATGGTATTCCAACACCATAATCTATTTCCTCATTTAACAGCAATTCACAATGTAATGGAAGGGCTCGTTACAGTGAAAAAGATGGGGAAAGAAGAAGCGAAGAAAAAAGCAAACTATTTCCTTGAAAAAGTTGGTCTTGCGGATAAAGTAGACTTATATCCGTTCCAATTATCAGGTGGACAACAACAGCGCGTTGGAATCGCTCGTGCGCTTGCGATGGAGCCGGAAGTTTTACTATTTGATGAGCCAACGTCAGCACTTGATCCTGAGCTAGTTCAAGAAGTTTTAAAGGTTATGAAAGAACTTGCTAAAGAAGGAATGACGATGGTCATTGTAACGCATGAAATGCGCTTTGCTCATCAAATTGCGAACCGTGTTATTTTCATGGATGGCGGTGTCGTTGTCGAACAAGGTACACCGGAAGATGTATTTACAAATCCAAAAGAAGAACGAACGAAGAAGTTTTTACAAATGTTGCAATAAATTAAGGAAGGTCTCAAGGCATATGCCTTGAGACCTTTTTGCCATATATATTTATTTTTGGAATCCGCCAAGGCTTTGCTCAGCCATTGCAACTAAACGTTTTGTAATTTCTCCACCAACAGAACCGTTAGCGCGAGCCGTAGAATCTGCTCCTAATTGTACACCAAATTCTTGAGCGATTTCGTACTTCATTTGATCGATTGCTGCTGTTGCACCTGGTACTACTAATTGATTTGAAGAATTTTGGTTTGCCATAGGAATATATCCTCCTTAGAGTTATAAAAGTTTTTTTGGTTGGACTAGCTGGATTTGAACCAGATTATCGCCCCGTTTGGCGCTAATCCATCGGTAATTAAGTTTGTACTCATAGTATGGATGTTACCTAGAAAGATATACAAAAAAATAATTTGTAAATTTTGTAAAAAACATTTCATCATTTCGTAAATTATGAAATAAGAGTAATCGTTGTATTTTTAAGAAAGAAGGCTAAACTAAGAGCGAAATCATATGCGTTTTTTTCTTTGTATAACCAGCTTGGCTTACTTAACTTATGATTTGTTAAAGTGAGACAAATTCCAGTTTAGTAAAATGAAAATTAAATCGGGAGCAACTGCATAGTTCTGTTTTAACCCAGGGTAGGGCAGAAAAAGGAACTGACCGCGTCTATGCACGGCTAGATGCTCTCTTTAATCTAAAAAAAGGGTTTTTTAATTGTTTTTAAACGATAACGTCTGGAGGAATCATGATGGGAATTTGCCCGCTTTGCAACGCGCTAGAATCACAAACATATTCTTGTCAAAATTGCCAAGGTATACTCCAAGATTATGGGAAAACTGTAGATTACATAGACGATTACAGTGCATATATGGATCAAGAATTATTAAGTGCAGTAGACGGTTTAACACATAATAATTCACAGGAGTATTGCAATCATGTTTTTTATTGCGGAGTATGTAATGTGGAAACAGAAGTTGTAGTGAAGCTCGTTTAAATAAAAAACTTCCACCTTATGAAGGAGGTGGAAGTTTTTGTTTTTGTATTTGTGAGTTAATCATAGGGGAAGGGATGTTTTCGGTATGTGACGAAGGACCTGATTTTATTTGTGACTTTTTTTCTTTCGTGTCGCGCAAAGAGTGTTCAGTTAAATAGATGGCATATTCATAAAATAATTGGCGCGTAAGTTCACTTTGTTCTTTTAACTTTTCATCTTGGAATACAGTTCGCCCCGGTTTAGAATTTGCTTCAAATAGCCACGGGTTTTCCGTGGTGTCTAAACCAATGTCAAAACCAATTTCTCCAATGTTCCCGGTTACTTGCCCATCAAGTGCATAACTGATTTGTAAGGCTGTTTGTTTTAGTTTATTTTCAATTTGAACTTGCTTTGTTGAATCAGGAAATAGTTCCTGAAGTAATTTCGTATCACCGCCGCTATTTACATGAGTTGTTAAGCTACCTTTGCCGGCGATTTTTGCGACGATTGCACTGACTACCCAATTACCAAAATGGTTTTTATTTGTATGAATGCGAAAATCGACGGGTTGCCCTTCGAAGCGGAGCAGTGAGATACCTTGTTGTACGATAAACTTTTTTAAATCATGTCCTTTTAACACATGGTTAAGAAGGGCTTCTAATGATTGATACTTTCTTAGTTTGTTTTGTTCATTTTCACGGTAACGACAATAGTAGCAATTCTCTGTTTGAGAGTAAAATATTTGATGAATGTTTCTCCCGAAGCTACCGTGTATCGGTTTCATGTAAACAGATTTATACGTGCCAAGAAAGCGTTCTACTTGTTCAAAATGTTGAAATACTTCTGTATTTGGTAAGAATGGTTTGATTGAATCTTCTTTCATTAAAAGTTGATGCACTTCCCATTTATTGAAAAATCCCGGATTAAACCACGGAATCCCATAGTCGCTTTCTAAACGTTTTTTTGCTCTTACGATAGGTTTGTAATTTTCTGCTTGCCGATTTGGTAATCGGTCGTAAATGACATTTGGTAAAGGGACTTTGTTTTTTACCCATTTTCCTTCTTGAAAGAAGTACCCTTCAATTGTTTCCTCTTCCCAGTTTATATGTTGAATGCCAAAGACAAATACAAATGGCTGCAATGTGAATGGTGGTGTTAATAACTCACTGAGAGAGATGGAACGACTTCCTAAAGGAGAATTAGAATCATCGTTAAAGCCAGTTGTGAAAATCCCGATTAATGGGCCGAAAACAATGGTTTGATTGTGTAAAAAGGCATGGATTGTTGCTGAATGCGGTAGTAAAAGATCGGCTGCAATCTGTTCGCCAATAATAATTTCTCGCGTGAATGAATAATG
Organism: Bacillus sp. SIMBA_074; assembly: GCF_046534555.1. Classification (NCBI taxonomy): domain Bacteria; kingdom Bacillati; phylum Bacillota; class Bacilli; order Caryophanales; family Bacillaceae; genus Bacillus; species Bacillus sp. SIMBA_074. The sequence goes on from NZ_JAWRYM010000027.1 coordinate 52,641, forward strand.
AATTTTAATATTCTCACATGTAATATAACGTAAGCCAAAGAAAAAGGATGTAATTGGTGGTGTAATAGAAAAAACGTAAGGTAAAGTAATACTATTTGGATGCTCATCTGAAATACTTAATGTATATATGTGCTCTTTCAACGGGGATTTCCTCCTTTCGTTATGGTGTAAATCGGCTAAACTTTAATGGACCATGAAAAATTTGTTCAGCCAGTTCGTCGTTGTACCTAGTATAAACATCGTAAGATGGCATCGTATTGACGTACATAAGCCAAATGGCACCTTTTTGATCCATAATGGTAGAAAGCTCTAGTTCAAATAATGAAGAATAGGACTGATCGAGTGTTTTAAACACTTCATTTACAACATCATGTAAAGCATCTTTTAATAATTGAACGCCAGTTGGAGAAAGTAAATATTTAATTTTAGAAAATGGATGTAACATAGAACGTTCTGTTGCTGAAAGTAAAAATTGTGCTGGGAATGAAGATTTTTGTATAAATTGACCGAGCACTTTCCAATTCTGTTCTTTATTTTTTTGCATAATGGTTCGAATATGAATCGGATATGATAGTTGATTTGGAGGTTGTAACATTGGATGAATCATATAACGGAATGAGTGTATGTTCGATTTGCACCATGATATAAATTTATCTGTTCGTTTGAATTGAGTAGAAGTATGATGTTGTTCATTTATTGTATCGATATGAAATGTTTTATTTTTGTAAGTGGCCCGATATAAATTTTCATTGGAGTGTATATTGATTGGTCTTATAATAATATCTCTTGTTTCTAGTAGTAATTTAAAAATTCCTTGTACTGTTCCTTTTATTATTTTTGGTACGTAAGGGGAAAGACGTTTATTAGTAAGAAAAAGATTGTGTAAATCGCTTGGGTTAATAAGTGTGTTGTTTAAAAAAGTAGTGGAAGAACGTTTGTGTAATGAATGAATAATCGCATTTGCTTGTTGGAATTCCTCATCCTCTTTGAAATGACAACGATCATATATATATGAAGGAATGGGAAAGGTTTGATCTATCCAATTTCCTGTATCTGTATCGTAAATAAGACCAGAAACAAGATCTGTCTTTGAATCAATGCTAAACGGTGTGAATTGGGCAACGATGTTATGATAAAGACGAGCTCGCTTAGCGATTTCGGTGTAATACATTTGCTCGTGATGGAGCCCGGAAGTTAAAAGACCAAGAACCAACGAAATCACTCCTTTAGTAATAAGATGTTTGCATTATAGGCGAAGCTATATATTGCAAATACGTTTTTATACCATTATACTTTTGTCCGTATGATGATATGCTATAGTTTTGGAGAAGTGAAAGGTTGATTGTGATGAATATATGGTTAAATATGTTAATAACGACAGGGCTCGGGGCAATTATTGGAGGATACACAAATCATTTAGCGATAAAAATGTTATTTCGTCCTCATCGTCCGATTTATATTGGGAAGTTTCAGGTTCCATTTACGCCAGGATTAATTCCGAAGCGCCGCGATGAGCTTGCTGTTCAATTAGGTAAAATGGTTGTAGACCATTTGTTAACACCAGAAGGAATCGGAAAAAAACTAACAAATAAAGAGTTTCAAACCAGTTTAATTCGCTGGACACAAGTGGAAGTTGATAAAGTAATTACAAATGAACAGTCGTTACGGGATATGTTAGAAAAATGGAATTTAGAACATGTAGAAGAAGAGGCGACTCAAAAAATCGAACATGTTATTACAGAAAAAATTCATGCATTTTTAGCAGAGTACTATACATATACATGGGAACAGGCGTTACCTCATTCTATACATGAAAAAGTAGAGAATACGATTCCGAATGTATCGGCGTTTATTTTAGATCGAGGAATTCGCTTTTTTGAAAGTGAAGAAGGGAAAGGTCGTCTTTCAAAAATGATTGATGATTTCTTTGCTTCTAGGGGAACGCTACTTAACTTAGTCGGAATGTTTTTAGGGAATGTCAGTTTAGTGGATCGAGTACAGCCAGAAGTCATTAAGTTTTTAGGACAAGATGGCACGAAAAAGCTTTTAACTGATGTACTGCAAAAAGAGTGGGAAAAGTTAAAAGGAAGAGATGTAAAAGAATTAGAGACGTTTGTAGAGAAAGAAATGATTGTGAAATCCATACTGTCAGCAGTTAAAGTAGAGGAAACAGTGAGTAAATTTTTAAATCAGTCTGTTCAGCAAGTATGTGAACCGGTCCGAGAAACAATCATAGAAAAGATCGTCCCAAGTGCAGTAACGAAAGGCTTGAAGTGGGGAACAGAAAATGTAGAGAGCATACTAAACAATCTACACCTTGCGGAAATTGTCCAGCAAGAAGTTTCTACATTTTCAACGGAGAGATTAGAAGACCTAGTTCTGTCCATAACGAAAAATGAATTGAAAATGATTACGTATTTAGGGGCATTATTAGGAGGAATGATCGGACTCGTGCAAGGGGTGTTACTTCTGTTCCTTAGGTAATAAAAGCGAATACATAGAAATAAAAGTGAAATTTCTTCACATCTCTTGCATAGTTTGATATGGTAAGAAGAGGTGCGTATGTAAATGCACTTAAAAGGCAGTGCGAGCGAAAAGCGCTAGCCTTCTAAAGGAGGAAAAATAAAATGACAAAAAACATTCATGATGTTGCATATGAATTACAAAAAACAATCGCTGAAAACGAAGATTTCCAAACTTTAAAAGCAAGCTACGCAGCAGTACAAGGAGATGCAGAGTCAAAGAACTTATTCGATGAGTTCCGTACAATGCAACTTGGCCTACAACAAAAAATGATGCAAGGTCAAGAAATCACTGAAGAAGATAACCAAAAAGCACAAGAAGTTGTAGCTCGCATTCAACAAGATGCTAAAATTACAAAGTTAATGGAAACTGAGCAACGTTTAAACATCGTTATCACTGACGTTAACAAAATTATCATGAAGCCACTTGAAGAATTATATAACGCGCAACAAGCGTAATGATGGAAGACGCTCCTAGTATGGGGGCGTTTTTTTTGTGGGGAATTTGATAGTCCTTCCACAAAAAAATCCCCGCCGAAATAGCCATGTGTTAGTGACTGTTTTGAAGGGGATATATGATGTATCTTTCAATTTCTCTTTTACATATATCATTACTTGTTGAAATACTCAGTTCTAATATTTTTTTCTTTCAAAAACTTTTCAATTTCTTTTTGCTTCCTACCATTAACTTTCTCAAAGCGTTTTGTAAAAGAAAAATCGGTTTTGAATAAGTTACCATCTTGCGCGATTTTGTCTAATTCGTGCTCTAGTTCTACTGAAAGTGCCGTAGATGCTGAAATGAATTCATACATTTCTTTCGAAGGTTTTTTGTAATCATCAGGGATCGTATTGTTACTAATAAAATCATGGAAATTCGCATCATTTTGTTGCGCTAAATCTACTAGTTGCTTTAATTTCTCTCGGTCGGATTCCGTGACATTCTCGTCAGACATAGATGATGAAAGTGGAACGATGTTTTCGTCTAACTCTCCGCTATAATCTAAATAAATTTTTATATTTTGTTTCATTTCGTCTTCGTTAATCGTTTCATTCTTTTTTGAGGAAGTGAATATAGTTTCTGGAATTTTTATCGTTACATCTTTAATAGATTGCACATCGTTTTCTGCCTTAGGTTGTGCACTGTTTGAACAAGCTGATAGAAATAAAATTGTAAGTAACATGAGTAGATATAAAGTATACTTCTTCATTTTAATCTCCTTTTATATTCATTATTATCTTTGTAAAATAGCTATATTCCATTTCAAATACTTTACTAAAGTTGCGTATAGATGTTTTACCATTTGGTAAGATATGACGGATATGAGTAAACCGCTGCAAAAAGCGATGAACACATTGTAAACATCGGAATAACTGATTTGATGAAACCCTTTAAAAAATCCTAACGCTATTAATAAAATAGGTGAAATGATTAAAAATGGAGTAGCAATGATAAGTGCTAGAAGAATCGGTAATAAAAAGAGTAGTACGAAAAAGGCGATAATGATAAAGGTAAAGTTTAAAACACTTAAACTCATAACAGAAAATAGTGCGGTTATCATATTTTTAAAGCTTCGTTTATTATCAGCGTTATGTATTGCATAGGAAACATTAAGCTCTTTCGCGATCGTTTTAGGGTTTCCTAGTTTTCTAGCAACTTCTTCTTCAGATTTCCCATCTTGTTTACCACTGATAAAATGAGTTTCGTACTCTGGGATAATATCTTTCTTTTCTACATTAGGCATATTCCGCAGGGAAGAACTAAGTTGTTCCAAAAATTCATTTTTCTTCATAACAATCACTTTCCTTTATAAAATGATGAATTAAAGCTGAGAATCCTATCTTTTGAAAAGGGAGGATACGAATTATAAAGCGCGTTCCAATTAATGGGTATTCCAATATTTACAAATATATCATTTAGTAGTGTTCTTTGCAAGGTACTATAATCTTATTAATACTGTGATTAGATGGAATTTTTTCGTGCATTTTTAGAGGAGATATAAAAATATTATTTTAGGATAAACAAAGGTTTGTAAGCGTATTCCTTAGATGTTGTCAAAAAACTGTCAAATTCATATCGTTGGAAAAATAATGCATTTGTACTATAATGATAAACAAGATATATTACACCATGTTAATTAATGTGGTGAAGTATATAAATTAAAAATCTTTATTACACACATTATGAAATAAAGGGATGATTAGTTTGAGTACAGGTGTAAAAGCAAACGACGTGAAAACAAAAACAAAAGGAGCAGATCTTGTTGTTGATTGTTTAATTAAACAGGGTGTTACACATGTTTTCGGTATTCCAGGAGCGAAGATTGACTCTGTATTTGATGTACTGCAAGAAAGAGGACCAGAGTTAATTGTTTGTCGTCATGAACAAAATGCAGCATTTATGGCAGCTGCTATTGGTAGATTAACAGGGAAACCGGGCGTATGTCTTGTAACTTCAGGACCAGGGACATCAAATTTAGCGACAGGTCTTGTTACTGCGAATGCGGAGAGTGATCCCGTTGTTGCTTTAGCTGGTGCAGTTCCGCGTACAGATCGATTAAAACGTACGCATCAATCTATGGATAATGCTGCATTATTCGAACCAATCACTAAATATAGCGTAGAAGTCGAGCATCCTGATAATGTACCAGAAGCACTTACTAATGCATTTCGAAGTGCTACTTCTACAAATCCAGGAGCAACACTTGTAAGTCTTCCGCAAGACGTTATGACTGAGGAAACGACAGTAGAATCTATCGGTGCGCTTTCTAAGCCACAGCTTGGAATCGCTCCCACAAATGAAATTACATATGTAGTAGAAAAAATAAAATCAGCGAAATTACCAGTTATTTTACTCGGCATGAGAGCGAGCACAAATGAAGTAACGAAAGCAGTTCGTGAGTTAATTGCTGATACAGAACTTCCTGTTGTTGAAACGTATCAAGCAGCTGGCGCGATTTCACGTGAGTTAGAAGATCATTTCTTCGGCCGCGTTGGATTATTCCGTAACCAACCAGGTGATATTTTACTAGAAGAAGCGGATCTTGTTATTTCTATCGGCTATGACCCAATTGAGTATGATCCGAAATTCTGGAATAAACTTGGCGATAGAACAATTATTCACCTTGATGATCACCAAGCAGATATCGACCATGATTACCAACCAGAGCGTGAATTAATTGGAGATATCGCTTTAACTGTAAATAGCATTGCGGAGAAATTACCGAAGCTTGTATTAAATACGAAATCAGAAGCAGTTTTAGAACGATTACGCTCGAAATTATCAGAGCAAGCAGAAGTTCCAAATCGTGCTTCAGAAGGTGTTACGCATCCACTTCAAGTCATTCGTACACTTCGTTCTTTAATTAGTGACGATACAACCGTTACATGTGACATCGGTTCCCATTCTATTTGGATGGCGAGATGTTTCCGTTCTTATGAACCACGTAGACTATTATTTAGTAACGGTATGCAAACGTTAGGTGTTGCACTTCCTTGGGCAATTGCCGCTACTTTAGTTGAGCCGGGTAAAAAAGTTGTTTCAGTGTCAGGTGATGGTGGTTTCTTATTCTCTTCGATGGAATTAGAAACAGCGGTACGTTTAAATGCACCGGTTGTACATCTCGTTTGGAGAGACGGTACATATGATATGGTTGCGTTCCAACAAATGATGAAATACGGTAGAACATCAGCTACAGAGTTTGGCGATGTTGATCTTGTGAAATATGCAGAAAGTTTTGGAGCAATAGGTCTTCGTGTCAATACACCAGACGAATTAGAAGGTGTATTGAGAGAAGCGTTAGAAGCAGAAGGTCCTGTCATTATTGATATTCCAATTGACTACCGTGACAACATTAAATTAAGCGAAAAATTATTACCAAACCAATTAAACTGATGGGGGCATGAGTGAGATGACTGTTGCGCAATTAATTGATATTGATGCAAAAAGAACGAAAATGAGTAATGAAGTATATCAAACATCTACAATGCTTGCGCTATTAGATGGTATATACGATGGTGTTATTAACTTTGAGGAACTGAAAGAACGTGGTGATTTTGGCATCGGTACATTTGATCAATTAGATGGTGAAATGATTGCGTTTGATAATGAGTTTTACCATTTACGTTCAGACGGTTCAGCGGAAAAAGTAGAACCGGAAGAAACAACACCTTTTGCGACTGTAACGTTTTTTGAAAAAGAAATGAGTTATACGGTAGAGCGTCCGATGAATCGTGAAGAAGTGGAAGCATTATTACATGAGTTAATGCCAAGTAAAAACTTATTTTATGGTATTCGAATGGACGGTACGTTCAGTGAAGTTAGAACGAGAACTGTTCCAAGACAAGAAAAACCGTATACGCCGCTCGTTGAAGTGACGAAATCACAACCGATCTTTTCATTTAAAGATACAGAAGGTACGCTAGCTGGATTTTGGACACCAGATTACGCGCAAGGTATTGGTGTAGCTGGTTTCCACTTACATTACATTGATGATGAAAGAAGCGGTGGCGGACATGTTTTCGACTATGTTGTAGAAAACTGTACGATCCAAATTTGTCAAAAAGCTCATATGCATTTAGCACTTCCTGAAACAGCTGATTTTATGGCAGCTGAATTATCAAGAGAAAACTTAGAGAATGATATTGCGACCGCGGAAGGTGCGGAGTAAAAAGGAATCGAAATTATGTATTCTCTATATAAAGAACCGAAGTCTTGTTCAGGCTTCGGTTTTTTTCATTGATTTGCAATCTTCGAGTGAAATTCCCCTATCCAATTTCACTGCACCGCCTCATTATGTTTCTTTTGTAAAATGAAAACTCAATTTTGAAGCAAAAGAAATATAAATTTCTCTCCAAACATATACATCAAAAGGATAGGGGGGATATGATGGAAAACTCCATTACTATTAGTTTATGCATGATTGTAAAAGATGAAGAACAAACTATATCAAAATGCTTAGAATCGGTTAAAAGTGTTGTGGATGAAATTATTATTGTAGATACAGGTTCAACAGATGGTACAAAAGAAATTGTGAAGAAGTACGACGCGAAAGTTTATGATTTTCAATGGATTGAAGATTTTTCAGCGGCACGAAATTTTGCGTTTTCTAAAGCTACAAAAGAATATATTCTTTGGCTAGACGCAGATGACATAATAGATACGGAAGATATAAAGAAATTGTTGCAGTTAAAACATACGTTAGATCGTAGTACGGATGCAGTATCTATGAAATATTATTTAACTTTTGATATAGAAGGAAATCCAACACATTCTTTAAGGAGATATCGATTAGTCAACAGAAGTAGAAATTTTCAATGGTATGGATTTGTTCATGAATATTTAGAGGTGTATGGAAATCTTATAAATAGTGATGTAGGGGTAAGTCATAAAAAAGAAAAAGCATATACTAATCGTAATTTGAAAATATATGAAAAACATCTTGAGAGTGGAAAAGAGTTTAGCCCCCGCGATGTGTACTATTATGCAAATGAATGTAAGGATCACAGATTATTTGATAAGGCTGTTAAGGGGTATTCTAGGTTTTTAGATGAAGAAAAGGGTTGGGTTGAAGATAACATTCAAGCTTGTTTAAAAAGAGCCGAATGTTATTTAGAATTGGGGGACTTAAAAAAATCTATACAGTCTTGTTTGCAATCATTTACGTATGACACGCCTAGAGGAGAACTTTGTTGCCACTTAGGACGTGTATTTTTGCAACAAGGGGAATATTCTAAAGCGATATATTGGTACCATGCAGCAATTGACGGGCCACGACCAAAGGATTCGCCGTTTGTCCGAGAAGAGTGTCATACATGGTTGCCGCATATTCAACTATGTATTTGTTATGATCGAATAAAAGAATATGAAAAGGCAATTTATCATAACGAACAAGCTGCACAGTTCATACCTAATAATCCAAGCATTGAATATAATAGAAAATATTTTGATAGTTTATCGGAAAAATAATATTTAATAATACTAGATAATCATTTTGGCTGCTGAGAGGAGTTTGATTCATGCTCACAAGTATAATTATATTGACTCATAATCAATTACAATATACAAAAGAATGCATCCAAAGTATTAGAACTTATACAGTGGAACAAGAGTATGAGTTAATAGTTGTGGATAATGCATCAACAGATGGTACTGTAGAATGGTTACAAAAACAATCGGATATTATGCTAGTGGAAAATGCGGAGAATATGGGTTTTCCAAAGGGATGCAATCAGGGAATTAAAGAGGCAAAAGGTGACAATATTCTATTATTGAATAATGATGTGGTCGTAACTGAAAATTGGCTAAGCAACTTAATTCGGTGTTTATATGAAAGTAAGGATGCTGGAGCGGTAGGGCCCATAACTAATAATGCCGCTTACTATACTGCTATACCAACCTTTTATAAAGATATTGAAGGAATGCAGAAGTTTGCAACTTTATATAATCAAAGTGATAAAAATAAATGGGAAGAACGTATGAAATTAATCGGATTCTGTATGCTTATAAAAAAATCAGTGTTAGATGAAGTTGGATTATTAGATGAACGATTTACACCGGGGAATTATGAAGATGATGATTTGTCACTAAGAATGTTTGAAAAAGGATATAAACTGTATTTATGTAAAGATACATTTATTCATCACTACGGAAGTGTCTCATGGAAAGAAGATAGTATGAAATTTTCTGTAGTTTTACATGCAAATAATATAAAATTGTATGAAAAATGGGGATTTTATAGTGAAAGTTTATACATTCATTATGATTTACTAGCAATTGTAGATCGATTTGCGCCTGATCAAGTGAATATTCTTCATATAGGAGCTGGATGTGGTGCAACTTTATTAGAAATGAAAAGGCGTTATCGAGCAGTTTCCATATTTGGAGCAGAAATTAATGAAAAAGCAGCAGCTCTTGCAAATAGGGTAGCTCCTACAACTTCTGCTGAGTATGACAAGTTACATGAGGTATTTACAGATGAAAAATTTCAGTACATTTTGTTATCACATCCCATTGAGCCAGCGAAATTACCGCATGTCATACAATCTATGTCACAACTTTTAACGCCAACAGGAACTTTCGTTCTGTCGAAATTCAATTTAGATAATTATTATGCATTAAAAAAATAATGCTTTTAAGATTTTCTCTTTGGAGATGAGCTGTATTTGGCAATGTTGGAGGAACAACGGTTTCTTTTATAGAAACAAAACCGAAATCCGATCCCGGATTTCGGCTTTTCGACGTGTGATGAATTACGAAAAAAGAGCTACCCTATAAGTTGGTTTCACTTACTTATAGGATAGCTTCTTTATTTTGAAACAAACGGATGCTTTTCATAATAAAACCGCCATGGGTAGTGAATGGCTTCTTCTGCGTAATCAATATTAATACGAGGGCCAGCTATTATGTTATGTGTGGATGATAAATGTTCTTCTTCCGGAACTAGCTCAATATGTAACGTATCACTTTGTAATGATACCCCGCGTTCTTCTAAAGTGATTCCGAGTGCGCGGCATAGTTTTCCAGGTCCATTTGTTAAGTTTTTATACTGAGCTTTCGTAATGTCAGTTTTGTTGTAGCGCGCTAGTTTCATGTCTTCGATTCCATCTACAGGTTCAAGGGCACGAATGAGAACTCCTTGCGGGGTGCCGATTGGTGCTGTAATTACGTTAAAGCAATGATACATGCCGTAAATTAAATATACGTAAGCATGTCCGGGTGCACCGAACATTACTTCTGTTCGATCAGTCCGTCTGCCTCCGTAACTATGAGCGGCCTTATCATCTGGACCTTTGTATGCTTCTACTTCTACAATAATTCCGCTCCGCTTTATGCCGTCTACAATATGAACGAGTTTATGTCCGAGTAACTTCTTTGCGACCTCTAACGTATCGCCTTCATAAAAAGAAGAAGGTGCCTGCATTGTACTATCTCCTTTGCCAGTTGTATATGTATATAGTAAACCAAATTTTCAGTAGTAATTCTAACTCGTTCTATTTACTACATTTATTTCATAAATTATGGATAGAGTACAACAGCGAAGAGGGGGAGTGCGACATGATTTATCGCTTACTAGCTCTTAATATAGATGGGACACTACTATACAACAACGGAAAAATCGCAAAAGGGATACGAGAAACAATTGACTTTGTGAAAAGAAAAGATGTATACGTTACATTATTTACGAATCGTAATTTTCAATCTGCTCATAAAATAGCGAAGGCGTTAAAATTAGATTCTATATTAGTTACGCATGGCGGTGCTTTCGTTTCAGCATCGTTAGATAAGCCGTTCGCTCAAAGGAGATTATCTGAAGAGAAAACCTTTAATATTGTGCAAGTGTTAGAGCATTTTGATTGTAATGTTCGCATTTCTCATGAACGATATTCAATTGGGAATCGTGAGAGAAATACACCAAACTTAATTGCGCGTACTGTATTATCAAGCGCAGATCCGTTATTTTATCCAGTTCAATTTGTAGATTCGCTAGGGGATGCACTGCGTGATCATCCAGTAGCTGCGCCAAAAATTGATATTGTTTTCCATACGAAAGGTGAAAAAGAAAGAGGGATGAATACGTTAAAAAAGGCATTTCAAGATGTAGAGTACGTCGAGTGTGATGAAAGACATATAGAAATTCTCCCTCAAAATGTATCAAAACTACGTGGTTTACAATTACTTGGGGAGCATTTAAATATTAACCTTAGTGAAATGGTTGCGATCGGAGATAGCGTAGAAGACTTAGAGGTAATTGAAAATGTTGGGCTTGGGGTAGCGATGGGGAACGCTCCTGTAGAATTAAAGCAAGCCGCAGACTGGATTACACGTTCTAATACTGAGAACGGCGTAGAGTACATGATTAAAGAGCATTTTCGTAAGCAATTCCCGCTTCCTTTTTTAAAGAATCATAAACATACACCGAAACGATGAAAGAAAAACGTAGCATTTTCGCTACGTTTCTTTTCTTTTTTTATGCTTCGATTACTTTCAGCATTCTATTTAAAAATGCCGCAGCTTCACCACGTGTTGCTGTGCCTTTTGGTACAAACTCGTTTCGCTCGTTACCTTTTACAATTCCATATGCATAAACGTTTTGTAATGCTTTTTTATCGTATGCTAAGTCCTGGTCAGTGAATGGTAATTTCACTTCTTTTGTATAAATCCAGTAGTAATCTAGTGCACGGTCAATCATAATAACAGCTTCATCACGTGTTATTGTAGCATTTGGATCAAATTTATTATTCCCACGACCATTAATTATACCTGCGCTAGCGGCACGGTTAATGCCATCTACTAAAGACGGATGTGCTTCGTTTAAGTCCGTAAATTTAGAATTTCCACCAGGTAATTTTAAAGAGCGCGACATTAAATTTGCAAACTCCGCACGTGTTACAAGGCGATTTGGCCAATAAGAACCATTGCCGTCACCGAACATAATTTTTTTAGCTGCTAGTTGGCGAATGTCTTGTTCATACCAGCCACCTGTAATGTCGTCTTTTTCATGCGTAACTTCTCCAGGGATATCTTCTTTATTTGTATGATGTTCATTATAGTAAGCGTTTGTTCCCTTTAAGAAAGCATCCCATTGTCCGCGTTGAATCATAAATGCAGGACAGTTTTTTCCGCTCCAAAATTGGTGCTTTTGAACGTGATCTAGTGAGATATTTAGTTCATTCATTAAATACGCAGCTAATTTGCGGGCGTTTTCTACCGCTTTAGCATAATCGCCATCGCTGTTTACAGCAATTTCAATTCCAATAGATTCATAATTTCCAGCTTTATTTCCAGCATGCCATCCAACTTCATTTAATGGAAGGTGCTGATAAATTTCTTTATCATCTACTGTAAAGTGCCAAGATGCTGAGCGATCAGTGTTTCCACGTGCTTGACTATCTAAGTACTTTGCGTGATTTAAAGCGTTAGCACCTTTGCTCGTATTAGCAGTTTCATGAATTGTAATGTATTTTGGATCCATTGCGTATCCAGGTCGAATGTTTTCATTACCTTTTGGGACAATCATTTCTTTAAATGTCACACCATAAATATTGTTTGTATATAAATTTGCGGGAGTTCTATATAGATTTTTATTTTCCGTTGAACCCTGATTTTCGAATAATGATGCTTTCGTACCTTCAAATTTAGCTGAAGGTGCGTAAATCCATTTTGATGTTTCGTTTAATTGAATTTTAAACCAATTCCCGGACTGTTCGATAGGAGTGAGTGTTTGTGGTTGTACTTTGTTCTCTTCTTTAAATGATTCGAAAGGAAGTGAATATGTAAAACTCTCTTCCTTTATAATTAATTTTTTGTTAGAGAGTTTATGAATCTCTTGTACTTCTAAACTATTATCATCATTATTGATCCAGCCAGAACTAGATGCAGTTTGTACATAATATGCATTATCTTTTTTCTTTGTCGCCTTTACGACTTGTTCGGTAACTTCAATATTTGTTTTGTTCTGTAAATTATTCGAGTCGTATAGTGGAAGTTTTTTTGATAAATGGAGAAGATATTCACCATTTATTTCAAGGTGACTCTCTTCATCATGTCGATGTTTTTTTGCATATTCTTCAATGCTTTTTAAAGCTTGTTCATCAGTAGATAATTCCGTGGTTTTCTCTACATTTTCTGCGAATGAATAAGTAGGTGCTACAAAAGTTTGTAGTGCAAGAGAGAGTGCTAAAATGTTGTAAAACTTTTTTTTCATAGTTGTTTTAACACGTTAGGTTTTTAATCTCGTGTTAACAGGCCTCCTTTATATGTATTTAAACTAGTAGTTAGTACTAATACGTTTTAGATTGTAACAAGGGCATATTATAATGTCTATACAACTAGGAGATGTTTATGAAAAATCAATATTCAGTATGTTGTAAATGTAATATTGAAATAAGGTAAAACCTTCTGTATTGACCTTCAAACGCCCTTCAAGTAAACTAAAGAGAGTTTGCAAATGAAAAGGTGATAATGTTGTTAATTTCAATTAAAACGTTACAAGATGATCGTTTTTTACGTCCGCTACAAAATATTGGCGGTTTATTTTTTGAAGAGAGCACGATAGGGTTTGAGAAAGAAGAAGCAAATCTTATCGTTGATATACAGATAGAAGGTAATGTGACAGCATCGGCTCGTTTAACAGATGTTGCAACCGGAAATGTGTATGAAGAAACATTCGCGAAAGATTTATCTGCTTTCACAGAAGAAAAAGAACGTATGAAGCAAGTGAAACATGTTGTTTCTTACGTATATCTTTCTGTACTTCAACAGCTAACTGGACTTGAACAGAGCTGGGGAATATTAACTGGGGTACGCCCAACGAAACTTCTTCACAAACTGCTTCAAAATGGTATGTCAAAAGAAGAAGCGCATAAAGAACTTCGTGAAAGTTATTTAATTCATGAAGAGAAAATTGAACTTCTTCAGCGTATTGTTGATTGCCAATTAGCGGTTGTTCCAGATTTATACCGCTTGAAAGAAGAAGTAAGTATTTACATCGGTATTCCGTTTTGTCCTACAAAATGTGCGTACTGTACGTTCCCGGCTTATGCAATTAACGGACGTCAAGGATCAGTTGATTCGTTCTTAGGCGGGTTACATTATGAAGTTCGTGAAATTGGTAAATTTTTAAAAGAAAAAGGTGTTACAGTTACGACGATTTATTACGGCGGCGGTACACCAACGAGTATTACAGCAGAAGAGATGGATATGTTGTATGAAGAAATGTACCAAGCTTTCCCTGATGTGAAAGATGTACGTGAAGTAACAGTTGAGGCAGGTCGCCCAGATACAATCACACCAGCAAAGCTAGAAGTGTTAAATAAATGGAATATTGACCGTATTAGTATTAATCCGCAGTCATACCACCAAGAAACACTAAAAGCAATTGGACGTCATCACACTGTAGAAGAAACGATTGAGAAGTATCATTTAGCACGTGAAATGGGAATGAACAATATTAATATGGATTTAATTATTGGTCTTCCTGGTGAAGGATTAGACATCTTTAAGCATACGTTAGATGAAACAGAAAAGTTAATGCCAGAATCGTTAACAGTTCATACGTTATCATTTAAACGTGCTTCTGAAATGACGCAAAACAAACGTAAATATAAAGTAGCAGGTCGCGAAGAAATTACTGCGATGATGCATGAGGCGGAAGAGTGGACGAAGAACCATAATTACGTGCCATACTATTTATATCGTCAAAAAAATATTTTAGGTAACTTAGAAAACGTTGGGTATGCAATACCGACGCAAGAAAGTATCTACAATATTGTTATTATGGAAGAAGTACAATCGATTATCGGACTTGGTTGCGGGGCATCAAGTAAATTTGTTCACCCACAAACAGGAGCAATTACACACTTTGCGAATCCGAAAGATCCAAAATCATATAACGATGGCTTCGTGAAATATACAGAAGATAAACTGAAAATTTTAGAAGAGCTATTCGTGTAAGAAGAAGGAGGTTGTTCCGATTTGGAACAGCCTCTTTTTATAGTGTCAGTTTTTGTCGGTAAGTCGATATATTCGAAAAATAGCTGATATAAATTGAGTTGCGTTCGATATATTCAAAAAATCGCCGATATAATTTCATTTACCATCAAACGGTCCATATGTAAAACTATGTCGATAATAATCAGGAAAATTAGTCAAATTATTAGAGGACAATGTCTACTTATAGACGAAATGATAGATTTATGAAAGAGAAAAGGGGGAAATTGTTGGCATGTACATGACGATAGGGAGAATTTTTGATTTGACAGTTGGCAAGTATCCGAATAAAGAGGCGTTAGTAGAACCAGAAAAAAATATTCGTTGGACATATAAACAGTGGGATGAGCAAATAAATAAAACGGCGCAAGCTCTATTGAAAGAAGGAGTAAGAAAGGGAGATTGTGTATCTGTTTACCTATATAACTGTCGTGAATTTGTAAACGTTTACTTAGCCTGTGCGAAAATTGGCGCGATCTTCAATCCGATTAATTTCCGCTTAAAAGCAAAAGAATTATCGTATATCCTCCAAGATGCAGCCTCGAAAGTAGTCGTCTTTGAAAAAGCAGTCGAATCAACAGTTACTATGATTGAACGAGATTTTCCAAATTCGTCTTTTTGGTACGTGGAAGACGATGCACCTTCCTATGCTAGTTCTTACCATGAAAAAGTAAATGAAGCATCAGCTGAGAAAGTAGATATTGTAGTCGATGAAGTGGATTTTTGTTCTATGCTTTATACGAGCGGTACGACTGGTCATCCAAAAGGTGTACTACATCGCCATCGTGATATGGCTGAGCATAGTATGATTTGTACGTATTTCATAAAATATAACAGGGATAGCGCCGGGCTTGTGGTAGCACCTTTATATCATTGCGGCGAGTTAAATGCTGGAATCATACCGCGCATTCAAGTTGGCGGAAAGAATGTTATTTTACATCATTTTGATACGGATAGAGTATTACATACCATTCAAGAAGAGAAGATTACGACGTTTTTTGCAGCACCGACGATGTGGAATATGTTACTGCAAAAAGATCTAACTAAGTATGATTTAACTTCAATGAAAATCGGTGTATACGGCGGAGCTGCAATGGCACCGGCGCTAGTGAAGGAATGTAAAGAGCGCCTTTATATTGATCTTGTTCAAATTTACGGAATGACAGAAATGGGACCAGTTGTTGCGTTTCTCGTAGAAGAGGATCAAATTACGAAAGCTGGTTCAGCAGGAACGCCGTGCTTTAGCCATGAAATTCGAATTGTGAAACCGAACGAAGATGGACCAGCAGAGCCAGATGATACGTTGCCTCCTTATGAAGTAGGGGAAATTATTTTGCGCGGTCCAACTATGATGGCTGGTTATCATAATCGAGAAGAAGCAAATGCAAAATCGATGTATAAAGGCTGGTATCATTCTGGTGATTTAGGATACTTCGATAAAGACGGCTATTTATTCGTTGCAGACCGCGTTGATGATATGGTAATTAGCGGTGGCGTAAATATTTATCCTCGCGAAATTGAAGATTTTCTTCATAGTCACCCTGGTGTATTAGATGTTGCAGTACTTGGTGAGCCAGATGAACTATGGGGAGAGCGTGTCGTGGCTGTTGTTGTAAAGAAAGATGAAGCGATTACAGAAGAAGATTTGGAAATATATTGTAAAGAAAGTGATGAATTAGCAGACTATAAACGTCCACGTCACTATTTATTTGTGGATGAACTGCCTCGTAATGCGAGCGGGAAGTTGCAAAAATTTGTGCTGAGAGAGTCGTTAAAAGGTGCGAAGAAATAGGGAGTAGAACAGTTGTCTATACAAATAAGGCTATCTTTCTTAATAAGGAAAGGTAGCCTTATTATTGTGAAATTATTAAAAATGAGGAGATAGCAAGCTGAAAAATTTGTATGTACCTTCTATTTATAATTCCTTCCTATTATTATATTAGAATACATTTTTTAATGGTTTGATTTTAAAACCATATAATCCGTTTTAAATAGGTTGAGTTTTGAAGTGGGGGAGGAATATTAAAATAGTAAATATAGGTGTGTAATTTCGAAATATGTTCGTGCTTCAGTACTAGTGGAAAAAGTTATTAGGGGAGAATGATAATGGATAATATTTGAAAGATGAAAATGATCAGTCTTCAGATGACCTTATGAGGGAATTGGTCATTTAGTATATTTTGGTAGCATGAATATAGTAACAAATTAATATGTAAATAAACAGTCTTGTAATGTATTTTTATTAGTACTAATATTTATTGTTGGCTGCGGAAAACAAGAAGTAGAAAGGAACAATATGGTTAATGAATCGTGTTGTTTACTGCTTTGTTTTGCATGATTAAAGATAGTTTGATGCTGCAAATATTCTTTAGTTGTAACCTTTTTTAAGGTGGGAAAGATTCCACAACAGAAAAATGTGAGAATTAGAATTGGAGGCTTTATGAGTACATATTTAAAAAGAATATCTGTAATCTGTTTTATTTTTACTGTTATTATTGGACAAGTTTTTACACCTATCATAGGGCATGCACAAGAATTAAACACAACAGGATTTGTTGATAGTTTTACATTCAACAAAACGGAATTAAATTATGGAGAACGATCGGGAATAAGAGTAGATTTTAGTGATAAATCTGGAAATCAAATGAAGGCTGGAGACACAGTAACATTAACGCTACCGGCAGAATTAGCAGGATATAGTAAAAAGATTGATTTACAGAATGATACAGGTGTTAGCTTTGGTACTTGCCAAGTAACATCAAAGAATGTGGTATGTGCATTTAATGATATGGTTGAGAAACTTCAAAATATTAGAGGTTATTTGTATTTTGAATTTAAAGCAACTAGTAATGTAGGAATGAATCAAACCATACCAGTTGATACAAATTTAGGCACAAGTTTAGCAACTCAAAGGGTAACAATTAAAGGACCCACAGAATCGACGGGTCCGTCATCATTTATCTACAAAACAGGTGAAATTTACCCAGACGCTCCCAATGAGGTGA
Source organism: Bacillus sp. SIMBA_074 (assembly GCF_046534555.1). Taxonomy (NCBI): domain Bacteria; kingdom Bacillati; phylum Bacillota; class Bacilli; order Caryophanales; family Bacillaceae; genus Bacillus; species Bacillus sp. SIMBA_074. The sequence continues at coordinate 70,655 of NZ_JAWRYM010000027.1, forward strand.
AATGGGAGTTGAATGTAAACACTAGTAGTAACAAGGAACAGTTAGGTGCTGATATTGTTTTGACTGATACTTTACAATCAGGTCAAACGCTGAAGCAGGAAGGATTTATTATAATAGTCGGAAATACGGGTGTAACTCCGCAACAATTTATCGATCAAGGTTATGGTACGATTACGCTTAACGGTAACTCTTTTTCCCTTAGAGGTTATAAGGATCAGGTAAATGGTAAGGATATCAGTATTCGATATAGCTCGATTATAACTGATAGCGGAATGAATCAAGATGAGTTTTATAATGATTATACAATTGATTACCAGATTTTAAATCAGCCGCCAGTAACTGTTTCAAAGAATGCATGGGTTAAAAATATAAACGCAGGTGGCGGTGCACAAGGTGATTTACCACCTAAAGGTACGCTAAGAATTGTGAAGCACATTGAAGGAGATAATACAAAATTCATCTCAGATGTTACGTTTAAGTTGTATAAGGAATCGGGTGAACAAATTGGCGATACGTATACAACGGGTGCAGAAGGTATTGTTGAAATTTCTAATTTAGAACCAGGAAATTACTATGTAACAGAGATTAAAGCTCCAAAATATGTGGATTTTGATCCTCAAAAAAAATTCGACTTTACAGTTGATGCAACTGCTCAAAAAGGTGTAAAGTTGATGATTCCAAATAAGGTGAAAACGACATCCATTTCAGGAACGAAGACTTGGAATGACAACAATGCAACAGATCGTCCGAGCACGATTCAAGTAGACTTACTGAAAAATGGTGACGTAATCCAGACACAAGACGTGACAGCAGCAAAAGATTGGAATTATACATTTGCAAATATACCTGCATATGATAATGACGGTAATGCCTATACGTACACAGTAAACGAGCATCCAGTAGCGGGATATCAATCGAAAGTTAATGGATATGATATTACGAATATAAAGATACAGGAAGCAACAGAAGTAGAAGAAGAAGGTAAGTTGGAAACAACAGAAGAGTTGAAAGAAGAAAAACCGGAAGAACCAAAGGTGACAGAGGAGCCGAATGTGCTTGAAAAGCCAGAGGTGAAAGAAAA
>NZ_JAWRYM010001190.1:0-238 GCF_046534555.1 Bacillus sp. SIMBA_074
GAACGACGATTCACTTTTTAAATACGAAGCTTAGCAACGTTTCCGAGTCTGTTACGGCCGAAATTGAAAATAATGCAGATAACGTAGCACAAGTTGTACAGTGGAGCAGCGCAGCAATTGAAGTATATAATCACTACCGTACTACGACACAAGAGAAAAAGATTGAAAAAGACGAGCGTAAACTTGAGAGAGCTGAGCAGAAGGCTGAAAAGAGAGAGAAGCGGTCTAGACTTCGCAT
>NZ_JAWRYM010001191.1:0-238 GCF_046534555.1 Bacillus sp. SIMBA_074
AGAACAAGGTGCTTTAGTTATTTTGACGCGTGAAGGAGATTAAGATTTAGGTAATAAAGATACAAAGTCATATAGTAGACGTAAAGCAGTGAATTTAAAAAAGCATGTTGAGATCATTAATAAGCCTGATGTAGACTTTTTTGCGAGTATACATTCAAATGCCCTAACTAGTAGTGGATCAAAGGGCGCACAAAGGTTCTACTATCGTTCTTCTATTGAAAATGAACGGGCTGCGAAA
>NZ_JAWRYM010001192.1:0-238 GCF_046534555.1 Bacillus sp. SIMBA_074
CGACTTGATATTTTCTCTCCACCGATCAACACCATGGTTGTTGATTGCAGCGCTGTTACCGTAACGCCTTCAGCACTGGATAACACAATCATCTGTTTCTCTGCGTATTGCTGGTCTCTGATTTTAAGTTTGCCACTCGTAATATATATACCGCGCTCAGACTCATTAGGTAATTCAAGTGTCTGCCCAGGAAGAAGCCGGGCCTCCAAGTATAAGGTTCGGTAAAACTCTTTGACGG
>NZ_JAWRYM010001193.1:0-238 GCF_046534555.1 Bacillus sp. SIMBA_074
GTAGAAAGGTTGATGAAATCAGTCAACATATTTTAACAATGGCCTCTGAGAAGGCTCTTCGCGAAGAGCTGGGTGAAAATGGCCATCGATATGCAAAACAAAATTTTCTATGGTCAAAAAATATTCAAGGGCTCATTAACGTGATGGAAGCATCTAGCTGACGGCATATCTGGAAAAGTGGAGGTAAAAATGGCGAAGAAGGTATGTATGTTTGTGTGGAATCATTTTACCAACGATG
>NZ_JAWRYM010001194.1:0-238 GCF_046534555.1 Bacillus sp. SIMBA_074
CCCGTTGCTGGTCTCGCCTCCCGGCGGGGACGCCGAGCTTCACTGGTGACCGCATTCTTTTTTGCAGCGGTCGGAGCAGGCGTCGCGGCCGCGGGAGCGGCCACCCATGCGCTCGCCCTCTTCTTGTTCGGGCTGGCCGGCGTGGGAGCTGGACGGTGGCGGCGCTTGCGCTCCGATATGCGGCGGCCGACATGGCCGAAACGTCAGCAGCGCGACCACGGAAGGTCGCCATCGTGCT
>NZ_JAWRYM010001195.1:0-238 GCF_046534555.1 Bacillus sp. SIMBA_074
CGCGAGACGGGCGCAGCGTCGAACCGGTCGCTCTCGCATCCGAGGAATGGAAGGTCGAGGGTGCTCGGCTGCACAGCCTGCGGTCGTCGTTCTTCGACGCTCTTCCCACGGGCGCCGCGGTCTTCGACAGCGTCGTGGTGATGCGCGACCTGCCTCTGACGCTCTCAGCGGTGCGCGACGTGCGCACCGCTGAGATGCTCAGCCCAGCAGGAACATGATGAGGATCAGCACGGGCAGG
>NZ_JAWRYM010000171.1:0-376 GCF_046534555.1 Bacillus sp. SIMBA_074
GGAAACAAGATAAAAAGCAACTGCGTTGATTAAGCAGTTGCTATTTTTTTGCAAAATAGACAAATAGGAATAGGAATATCGATAATAGGTTTTTTATTAAGTTTATTGGTATATTATATCTACTTTACACGTTTAAGTACTATTATTAATTACGTCAAGCTCAAGGTACTTTTAAAGACAATCCCATATTCAGTGTAAAAATAAGAAATAATATGGGAGAGTACAAGAAGTGGAATTGGTAGAGAAGGGTAAAATACGCCATTGTGGAAATGACGGAACAAAAATTATCTCGACGATAACAAGCACCAAGTTAGAAAAAAACAGCGACATTTTCAATATAAGCGTGTAGTAGAGGAGTCAGAAAATAATACCGTCG
>NZ_JAWRYM010001196.1:0-238 GCF_046534555.1 Bacillus sp. SIMBA_074
CGCTGATGAGACCAACCGCAGCTTTTCGTCACGTTTGGAATTTTTTAGCGTGTGGTCGAGCCTCTTTCCTGAAATGGAGCTCAGAACAACAACGTAATAACCTCCCCAATTCAATTTATCCAATATTTTAGGGGCTAGAGAGCTTGATTCAAGTTCTTCTAGAATTTCACAGTGCCGATCGAAAGCCGCTCTATTCGTCGTGGCTTTGACGAAAAAGGTCCCTAGTTGCGTGCTGGCT
>NZ_JAWRYM010001197.1:0-238 GCF_046534555.1 Bacillus sp. SIMBA_074
CCTCTTGCATATCCTTGATATGCTAAAGAAATATCTATAAAACGATCACATAGTACAAGATAGTTTTACTCAAGTGCTGGCATAACTTTTTCCACTAAATGTTGTCTACGTGCAGAAGCATAAAGAAGTGCCTCTGTACGTGCTTCCATCATCGTATACTCTTGTCGATGTAAGCTTGTTCTAATATCTTCCGAAATTGCAATACCACCTGGTGCTCTGGTCGCCATTACCTTTTGTT
>NZ_JAWRYM010001198.1:0-238 GCF_046534555.1 Bacillus sp. SIMBA_074
GGGCTACATCAGGATGAATACCGGAAATGGTCGAATCAATGCCCAACAGGCAGGGTACTTATCAATTGAAAAATCTGATGGGCAACCATCGTGTCTAAAAGGGATGCTCCCGATAAATTGATGCATAAGTTCTTGATGGTCAATGCATTCTGTCCCCTAGAAGCTTCTCAATTTCCACATTGGAATCTGCTGAATAGATGGATCCAACATAGAAGAGTTATCAAGGTTGCATCGATAT
>NZ_JAWRYM010001199.1:0-237 GCF_046534555.1 Bacillus sp. SIMBA_074
GGGGTTAGAGTAGTCCGGCACGCCGGGCGAGAGGGAAGGGGAGGTCATGGTCCGTCCTTCGCTGTCGCCTGAGCAGCAAGCGGTGTTCGACCTCATCGAGAACACCCGTGAGCACGTGTTCGTGACCGGCCGCGCCGGGACGGGCAAGTCGACGCTGCTGAACCACCTGTCCTGGAACACGGACAAGTCGCTGGTGATCTCGGCTCCCACCGGGGTGGCGGCGTTGAACGTCGGCGG
>NZ_JAWRYM010001200.1:0-237 GCF_046534555.1 Bacillus sp. SIMBA_074
GAATGAAAACGACTCTGCTTTATGGAAAAGAAGGATTGACGATAGATGTGCCGGATGACTCCTTGATCGTTGAACCGAAAAACTTGCCAGGTCTGGAGAACGAAGAGGAAGCGGTAAGACAAGCACTCCAGGCTCCGATCGGTACTCAGCCACTGCGTGACATGGTAAAGGGTACAGACAAGGTAGCGATCGTCATCAGCGACATCACACGTCCTACTCCCAATCATAAGCTGGTTC
>NZ_JAWRYM010001201.1:0-237 GCF_046534555.1 Bacillus sp. SIMBA_074
CACCTACGAGCAGTTCGCCGAGGCGTGGCCGCCGCGCGACGGCGAGTTCGCGGACATCATGAACTCCCTCCCGAAGGTCGTGGTCACCTCCCGCCCGGGAGAGCTGAGCTGGAACGCGACCGCACTGGAGGAGCCCGTCCGCGCCGGCATCGGGACACTCAAGGAGGGCGACGGCGGGCCGATCCTCGTCGCCGGCAGCGCCTCCCTCGTCCGCTCGCTGCTGGTCTGGGGACTGGT
>NZ_JAWRYM010001202.1:0-237 GCF_046534555.1 Bacillus sp. SIMBA_074
GTTCGGAGGATAACGAGGCGAGAGTTCCTGGAACCAGGATTGCAATCTCGCCGCGTTCCAAGGTCAGTGAGCCTATGCGGTGGCCCGAGTCGTCAACGATCCGCTGTCGCTCTAAGTAGCTGTTGTTGACAACGATTCGGTTGCCGTAGTCAGGGTCGTAAACGTCCGAATTCGTGGCCGACGGGTTACTGCTAGCGAGCAACAAGCTGCCATCTTTACTCGTTTCAGCAATCACGG
>NZ_JAWRYM010001203.1:0-237 GCF_046534555.1 Bacillus sp. SIMBA_074
TGTTTTTCTTGATGACGTTCCAAGGCAAGTTTCACGAGTTTTTCAATTAACGCTGGATAGTCGACACCTGTGTGCTTCCACAATAATGGAAACATACTGAAAGGAGTGAACCCGGGCATTGTATTCACTTCATTAATATAGATTTGGCCCTCTTCCGTTAAGAAGAAATCAGCTCGAACCAATCCAGAGCAATCCAATGACTTAAAGGCCGTAATGGCCATTTCAGATAAAGCTGCG
>NZ_JAWRYM010001204.1:0-237 GCF_046534555.1 Bacillus sp. SIMBA_074
CTCATCACGAGGCGGCTCCTTCATTGGTCGTCGGGGGGACGGTCTCGACATCGATGGCCGGCTCCGCGTCGGCCGCGGAGTCACCGGCCAGTGCGGCGAGCAGGGTCCGCTCGTCCACCTCGTCGCCACTGAGCTCGGTCTCGACCGACCCGTCGCGGAGCACGATGACCCGGCTGGAGCCTTCGACCACCTCCTCCACCTCGCTGGAGACCAGGACGATGGCGAGCCCCTCCCGGG
>NZ_JAWRYM010001205.1:0-237 GCF_046534555.1 Bacillus sp. SIMBA_074
CCTTTATCCGACTTATTATTCAGCTTTACATATGAACTTGTTAATAAGGAGAAAGTGAAAAACAATGGAAAAGGAAGTGTTGAAGTTTTTCATTCTCTTTTGAATGGTGAAAATAGGAGTTCATCTTTTATCCCCCAATTACAGGGATTTGGCTTTAATCCCGATAGGCCATTTATTCTGCTCTTAATAAACGGAACGAAAGAAGAAGGGGATTCATTCTTTCCAATTGGCAGAATG
>NZ_JAWRYM010001206.1:0-237 GCF_046534555.1 Bacillus sp. SIMBA_074
GCGCCGTCGTGGATGGCCGCTCGCTGGATGTGATGGACGTCGGCACTGCCGCTCTGCCGCAGCCGCAGCGCCGCGTCGACCTTCCGCCCCCGGATGACGTGCTGGAGTTCCTGGTCGATCGCGACGGGTTGAGCGTTCTGCTCCGCGACGGGGTGCCGCGGGTCGACGTGCTGGCCGGCGGCTCCGACCTGGTGGAGCGGTTCCTGCGGACGTTCCGGTTCGATCCGGTTCCGGAGG
>NZ_JAWRYM010001207.1:0-237 GCF_046534555.1 Bacillus sp. SIMBA_074
TGCAACAACCGTTTCATTTGAACGATCAGACATTCAATATATCAAGCAGCATCGGTATATCCCTGTTTCCACAGGACGGGGACAATGCAGAGGATTTGCTGAAGCGTGCAGATACCGCACTCTATACGGTGAAGTCTCGCGGCAAGAACGGCTTTGACTTTTTTGATCCGTCCATGGAAGCCAAGTCTTTGGAGCGCATCCTGATGGAAAATGAACTGCGCAAAGCGATTGAGCAAG
>NZ_JAWRYM010001208.1:0-237 GCF_046534555.1 Bacillus sp. SIMBA_074
GCTACAAAATGTCGCGGACAAAGTGCAGGCTGTTTTGCAAAACATTCCCGATGTGGCCAAAGTTGAGATTTTCGGCGAACAAGAGCAGCAAATATTCGTAGAGTACGACAATGCCAGATTGTCAGAGCTGGGCATTTCACCTTATCAACTGTCGCAGATACTGTCGGCCCGCAATATCGTTATATCCGGCGGAGAGTTTAATCTTGGCCCGGAGCGTATTGTACTTGAACCAAGCGG
>NZ_JAWRYM010001209.1:0-237 GCF_046534555.1 Bacillus sp. SIMBA_074
GAGTGAAGACCTATAACGCAGCAATTGCAGTGGATAATGATAAATCTGAAGTCAAAACCGTATTGGAAGCAGCAAAGGAAAAAGGAAAAGCGACGGGATTGGTTGCCACTTCTGAAATCACTCATGCTACACCAGCATCTTTTGGAGCCCATGATGAAAATCGGAAAAACATGAATTCAATCGCAGACGATTATTATAATGACTTAATCAAGGGCAAACATAAAATTGACGTCCTAT
>NZ_JAWRYM010001210.1:0-237 GCF_046534555.1 Bacillus sp. SIMBA_074
GCGGCATCCGAGGCGCTGTTCGGCCAGGGAGATCTGACCGCGCTGGACGCGTCGACGTTGCGTACCGCGCTCGAGGAACTGCCGAACGCCACGGTCGCCTCGGGCTCGTCGGTCGTCGACGCGCTCGTCGCGACGGGTCTGGTCTCCAGCTCGTCCGAGGCGCGCCGCGCGATCAGCCAAGGCGGAGTGACGCTCGACGGCGCACGCATCGATGACGACTCGGCCACGGTGCGGGGG
>NZ_JAWRYM010001211.1:0-237 GCF_046534555.1 Bacillus sp. SIMBA_074
CGTGAAGGTAACGACCTGTACCACGAGATGAAAGACGCAGGCGTTCTGCCGAAAACTGCGATGGTATTCGGTCAAATGAACGAACCACCTGGTGCACGTCTTCGTGTAGCTCTGACCGGTCTGACTATGGCGGAATATTTCCGTGATGAAGAAGGCCGCGACGTTCTTCTGTTTATCGACAACATCTTCCGCTTTACTCAAGCGGGTTCTGAGGTTTCCGCACTTCTCGGCCGTATG
>NZ_JAWRYM010001212.1:0-237 GCF_046534555.1 Bacillus sp. SIMBA_074
CTCCGCACGAATCGAAGGAGGCGTTAACATCCCGACATTTTGGCCGACGACTTCCTGCTTGGCGTAGCCCAACATCGTTAAGGCAAAGGGGTTGATGCTTAACACATTCCCCAGGTGGTCAATGCGCACAATGCCGGTGGCGCTTTCATTAAACAGCGCCTCGTAGCGGCGGGTGGTTTGCGAGAGGGTGTAGCGCATCTGGTGTTGGCGTAACAGCTCGTCCACTTGGCCCGCTAG
>NZ_JAWRYM010001213.1:0-237 GCF_046534555.1 Bacillus sp. SIMBA_074
CCCAGACATGTTTTTTCCTATGAGCAATTACTTGAGAAATTTTGGGATGGCGTGGGCGATAAGCATACGATTCGCGTCCACCTCAGCAGGCTTCGCGAGAAAATCGAATCCGATCCGAACCATCCGCAGTTTCTGCTCAACGTATGGGGAGTAGGGTATCGCTTCGAGGGAGGATAAGATGAGGACGATTCGCATTCGGACATTTACTTTGCTTTGCTTCTTCTTCCTACTTTCATT
>NZ_JAWRYM010001214.1:0-237 GCF_046534555.1 Bacillus sp. SIMBA_074
ACCGATAGCCGGTCGAGGAACCGTATCGCCTGCGCTCTGGGCGCATCTACGGGAATCGTCGTGGTCGGGGCGGTGGTGGTCATCGGCTCTCGCTGGTCGTCTCAGTCGTCGCCGGGGCGGTGGAGGGCGTGGTCGAGAGGGCACGGCGGCGCCGCAGCAATCGCCGAGGGATTCCGGCCAGGCCCCACCCTGTGACGCGCAGCATCGCCTCCACCACGATCCCGCCCGTCATCTTCG
>NZ_JAWRYM010000172.1:0-375 GCF_046534555.1 Bacillus sp. SIMBA_074
TTAATAGAAATAGCAGATTCATTCCTATAATGATGAGTCATTAGGGGCTAGGGGTTTTTCTTATTGAGCTAACGGGTGCGTTAGCTCAAGATCAGAGCTGTCTTTAAGGCAGCTTTTTCGTGCGCCCGGCATGGGTGCAATCTATAGGGTGAAAGTCCCGAACCATGAAGGAAGTAGTAGTGGTTAGCTTAATGCAAGGGTGTCCACGGTGACGTAGAATCTGAAGGAAGCAAGCGGCAAACCTCCGGTCTGAGGAACACGAACTTCATATAAGGCTAGGTATCATTGGATGAGTTTGCGAAACAAAACAAAGTCCTTACTGCCGAAGGTGGTACAGAGTAAATGAAGCAGATAGATGGAGGGAAAGATTGCACT
>NZ_JAWRYM010001215.1:0-236 GCF_046534555.1 Bacillus sp. SIMBA_074
CTTTGCAATCCTTGTACACGCAGGCAGGGGACATCCAGGACGAGTTAAGAAAAGTCCAGTATCTAGTCCTTAAAAACAATTTAAGATGGATGGATGTCGAAATGGCTCTTGCATCTGGAAAAGAAAATTCAGATAACACGATCATAGACGGATTAAAAACTGTAGAGAAAAAAGTTTCTGGATATGGGGAAACAAATGAGATGAATCCGACGTTTACTACTGCACCACAGAGGGAT
>NZ_JAWRYM010001216.1:0-236 GCF_046534555.1 Bacillus sp. SIMBA_074
TGCGCCGCCGAGGCCTGCTTCTCGCCTGCCGTGATCGCGTTCACAGCGTTCCAGCCACTGTTGTCGCCACTGAGCAGGTCGATGTTGTCGATGTGGCAGTACTCGAAGACGACGCCGGAAATGGCGTCGGTGCTCGGGTTGCCGCCCGAGCCGTCCGGCTTCTGCGTGCCGTTACCCGGGTTCGCGAACTTGTGGATGATGATGGAGCCCTGCTGCGCCGAGTCGATCGACGCCGC
>NZ_JAWRYM010001217.1:0-236 GCF_046534555.1 Bacillus sp. SIMBA_074
GGCGTTCGCCCGGCTCACCTCACTGTCCGGCCGGTAGGCGCTGAACCGCCGGTCGGCCTCGCGCAGGACGGCGAAGGCGCGTTCGGCGGCCGGCCGCGCGTCCCGGTCATCCCGCACATCGAGCGACATGGGGATGCCCATCACGGTCTCCAGAAACCTCATCGCTGGTCGATCGCCGACTGGACCGACTGGATGTAGCCCTCCGACGTGTACGTCGCCCCCGAGACGGTGTCGAT
>NZ_JAWRYM010001218.1:0-236 GCF_046534555.1 Bacillus sp. SIMBA_074
CTTACGGGGGACCTTTTCAATCTATTCGTCTTTTTCGAAGTCATGCTGATGGCTTCTTACGTGCTGCTTGTACTGGGGGGGACGAAAATCCAACTGAGGGAATCATTGAAGTATATCATCGTCAATGTGCTTTCCTCGTCCTTTTTCGTCATCATGGTGGCGTACCTTTATTCAGTTCTAGGTACATTGAACATGGCGGACATCAGTCAAAGGATAGCGGAGGTAAACCAGCCTGG
>NZ_JAWRYM010001219.1:0-236 GCF_046534555.1 Bacillus sp. SIMBA_074
GGCACGACGACGTCCTGTGCACCCGCGGCGCCGAGTCAGTTCGGCCCGTGCTCCTCCCGGATTCCCCTCACGTCACCGAGGAAGAGATGCGGCAGGCGGGGCACGAGTACGAGGCGACCCTCAACCGCTGACGGGCTGCTACCGCCCAGGCCGGTGTCCAGCCATCGACTGGTGAGAAGATGTCGCCACTCGGCGCGGATTGGCGCATCTTCTCACCGGTCGGCGACCCGCGCGGC
>NZ_JAWRYM010001220.1:0-236 GCF_046534555.1 Bacillus sp. SIMBA_074
GTCGTAGCTGCCCATGACAGCACCAACTATATTGCCTGCTTCAGCTATTGCGACCAAAAACAGCTCGGGATCACGCTCTAGCTTTTGGCGGAGTCCCTCGACGGTATCGGAACGTGATAATTGCAGACCTGCTCGTAGCCACAGATCGACGACTTCGGCGTATTGGTACAAAGAGAATGGGTGAATGCGCATGAATCTCTCACTCCAGATTCGTTGTATTTTTATTAATTATATTG
>NZ_JAWRYM010001221.1:0-236 GCF_046534555.1 Bacillus sp. SIMBA_074
GTCCTGTCAGGCCCGGGCTGCGGCAGCAGTACAGGGCGGTGACCCGGTCCGGGTCGAAGCGGTCTCAGGAGTTCACGAACTTCGTCACCCTCACCTTCGACACCGGCGTCCTCAACGGCGCGATCCGCGATGCAGGCAAAGGCCTAACCGGCCTGGGCGCCGTGCTCAAGGAGCGCGTCGCGGGAATGGAGGCATCGATGGAGAACGCACCGCTCACCCCTGCCGGATGGTTGACC
>NZ_JAWRYM010001222.1:0-236 GCF_046534555.1 Bacillus sp. SIMBA_074
GATGCTAAACGGCACAGTCATGTTATAGAGCGAGTTGAATTCCGCTAACGCCTGCTCATCTGTCCACAAGTGGTTTACCATCTGTCTGTCAAGGATGCTTCAACATCTAATCAATCTGAATCTACAGCACGTGAAGAAACAGCGCTTAGAGAAAGTATTCCAGAGCGTGCGGGAAGCGCAGCTGCAGCACGGTCGGTTACACCGGAGAATTCGGCAGAACAAGGTAGTCAAAACAG
>NZ_JAWRYM010001223.1:0-236 GCF_046534555.1 Bacillus sp. SIMBA_074
GTCGAGCGCGATGATCCGCAGGCCGTTGACGTCGTACACGCGGTCGTAGGGCTCGGTCGTGGCGTCCTCGCCGAGGAGACCCACCCGGAAGGCGGCGCGCTCGTCGTGGTTGCCCATCACCCAGATCACCTGCGAGCCGTAGCGCTCCGCGACCGGCTCGACGAGGGCGCGGATGCGGACGTAGGCGTCCGGGGCGGCCGTGTCCGCGATGTCGCCGGTGAACACGATGGCCTCAG
>NZ_JAWRYM010001224.1:0-236 GCF_046534555.1 Bacillus sp. SIMBA_074
TGCTGTATGGCTGCAGTTGTAACCGTAAACGGGTCAGTGCGCTTGGCGGTGTGTATGACAACCATTGCGCGTCTCTTAACAAACAATCAGGTACTGTGGCCTGGCGCCTTCGCAGCCAGGGTGTGAAAACCGCATTTGCCGATTTAGTATTTGGCCACCAGACTATACCTGCTGCGCTGGCAGATGAAGACTATATCATCAAGCGGCGCGACGGTTTATTTGCTTATCAGCTGGTC
>NZ_JAWRYM010000173.1:0-374 GCF_046534555.1 Bacillus sp. SIMBA_074
CGGGTCCGTCGCCGATCCCCGGATGACGATGCTCTCGTACCCGGTGCGCTGGTACCACGACATGCTGCGCGGTCTCGAGCACTTCCGGCTGCAGGACCGGCGCGATCCCCGGTTGGCGGAGGCAGTGGAACTCGTGCGCTCGAAAGCCGACGCGGAGAGCCGCTGGGTCCTGGAGAACATGCACGAGGGCTCGGTGCTCGTGGAGTTCGAGATGGAGGGCTTCCCCAGCCGCTGGATCACCCTGCGAGCACTCCGCGTGCTGCGCTGGTGGGACGCCGCCTGACCGATCGGCCGTCGAGGATCACGGCTTGACGGCAGAAAGGTCGTCGACGGACATGATCAGAGGGGAATTCGCAACGCCGCCGGACAGGTAG
>NZ_JAWRYM010001225.1:0-236 GCF_046534555.1 Bacillus sp. SIMBA_074
CTCGGCGATATGCAGCACATCCTCCACGTGAAGTGGCTCAAAATACAAGTGGTCTGCTGTTTCATAGTCGGTACTGACTGTTTCCGGGTTGTTATTCACCACGACAGCGGCAATTCCACTCGCTTGCAGTGATTTCGCCGCATGCACGGAGCAGTAGTCAAATTCAATCCCTTGTCCGATGCGGATAGGACCGGAGCCAAGCACGAGCACCTTGCGTCCCGCTAATGACTCTACTT
>NZ_JAWRYM010001226.1:0-236 GCF_046534555.1 Bacillus sp. SIMBA_074
GGCTGGGCACAGTCTCGGGGGAGGATTAGCTGTACTCGCTGGTTTTGATTTTGCCGTGAACACGAAGTTTAAAAATCCTATCATGTATACGTATGGCAGTCCTCGTGTCGCAGACCCTGTCTTTGCTTCCCGATTCAATGAAAAAGTAACAAATAGCGTTCGTATTATGAATGTACATGATATTATTCCTACATTACCGGCCAAAGCATATTTGCCGCCTTTTACAAAACACGGGT
>NZ_JAWRYM010001227.1:0-236 GCF_046534555.1 Bacillus sp. SIMBA_074
GGGATCAAGGCGCATGAGTTTATGGAATTCGCTTTCGTAGGTGCGAATCCAAAAGAAGAGGGAAGCCTTGCCTGGAAAGCATACCAAACCTATGCAGACGGTGAAGTAGTAGAGTGGACAGGAGACAAGGATTCCAAAACGCCAGCCTCTGTTACGACGGTGAAAGCAGGAGTAGGGGAAGCGGGACATGATCACGGAGAGGCACAAGCGCCAGCAACTGCCCCAGCCCAAGAGTC
>NZ_JAWRYM010001228.1:0-236 GCF_046534555.1 Bacillus sp. SIMBA_074
GACTCGTGCTGGTGAAGGTGCGCTGGCTATTCCGCGACGCCGAGGGCAAACTGCTGACCGACGCGACCAGCTACTACCTGCTGCGCGACGACGATGCCGCGGGGTTGCAGGCGTGCGTCTGCGTCGAGACGGATTCCGCCGAGCACCTTCAGGCGCTGGCCGTCGAACGCGGTATCGACCTCACGAAGTGGTCCACCTGACCGGCGCCCCGTCGACGGCCCGTCAGCGCTGCTTCT
>NZ_JAWRYM010001229.1:0-236 GCF_046534555.1 Bacillus sp. SIMBA_074
GGAACACGTCGAGCGCATCATGACCCAGGTCGCGATCAACTACCGCCCCGCGGTCGCTGCGCTCCCCGCCGGAGGTACTGATGTCACCGGCCTCTACCGGCTTCTCGGCGAGGTACAGTCGCTCCGCGAAGATATGCGTCTCGAGGCAGTCGTGCTGACGGACGGCCTCACCAACCAGGGCGTCGCTATCGACCACGCCCTGAGCGCGGAAGACGCAATGGCGCTGGCCGACAGCG
>NZ_JAWRYM010001230.1:0-236 GCF_046534555.1 Bacillus sp. SIMBA_074
GGCGCGGCGGTCACAGGAAGACGCGAAGATACTCGCCGATCTTCTCGCCTTCGTCCTCGGGGACCACGGTCTCGAGCTGATCGGAGGTGACCGAACCAGGCAAGCGCGCGGATTCACCGCTGGCGAGCACGTCGACCGTCGGAGCGTTCACGCAGCCGGCGAGAAGCGCGATGGCTCCGAGGGTGAGAGCTCCGCCCATCAGTGGACGGAGGGGCGAGCAGTTCATGCCCACAGGC
>NZ_JAWRYM010001231.1:0-236 GCF_046534555.1 Bacillus sp. SIMBA_074
GGTTTGGTGCATTCGGGATTCAGCCTGGTGAATTCGCCAAGCTGGGTGTTGTTGCCTTCCTGGCGAAGTGGCTGTCGGACAACCAAAAACAAGTCGTCCTGTTTCGGAAAGGGCTAGTTCCTGCATTGGGGATTCCGTTCGTCTGTTTCGCGCTAATCATGCTTCAGCCAGACTTGGGAACGGGAACTGTTTTGATCGGGACGGCTGTCATCATGATTTTTGCCTCGGGTGCGAGG
>NZ_JAWRYM010001232.1:0-236 GCF_046534555.1 Bacillus sp. SIMBA_074
GCTGCACAAGCAGCAAATAAATTGAATAGTATCATCGTGGTCAGCGGGGCTAAGGATGCGGTCAGCGACGGAAAACATACGTCAATTATCGACAACGGGAATCTCCTTTTAACTAATGTTACTGGTACCGGATGCATGGCCACTGCTCTTATCGGCACCTTTTCCGGAGTCACGGACGATTTCTATTCTGCGGCAATTGCTGGTATCTCGACCATGAGCATTTCAGGGGACCTGGC
>NZ_JAWRYM010000028.1:0-68194 GCF_046534555.1 Bacillus sp. SIMBA_074
CATTAGCTCAGTTGGTAGAGCATCTGACTTTTAATCAGAGGGTCGAAGGTTCGAATCCTTCATGGCTCACCATTTTCGCGGAAGTAGTTCAGTGGTAGAATACAACCTTGCCAAGGTTGGGGTCGCGGGTTCGAATCCCGTCTTCCGCTTAATTACTAAGGGGCCTTAGCTCAGCTGGGAGAGCGCCTGCCTTGCACGCAGGAGGTCAGCGGTTCGATCCCGCTAGGCTCCATATAAATAGGAAAAGCTTACATCAAATGATGTAAGCTTTTTTTGTGTTTAAATTCCACTCAAAAAGGAAACTTTTCCGTATATCGTTTAAAATGAAAAAAAGGGATTGAATAAGGGGGGATAATTATGAAAGTTGTCATTGCATCGGATTCATATAAAGAAAGCCTGAAAGCTATAGAGGTATGTGAAGCTATTGAAAGGGGCTTTGCAGCAGTTTTTCCTAAAGCAGAGTACGTTAAAGTACCAATTGGAGATGGAGGTGAAGGAACGGTCGAATCTCTTGTTGGTGCTACAATGGGGGGAATTATATCACTTAATGTGACAGGGCCGCTTGGGGAGAGTGTGCAAGCCTATTATGGTATGTCTAAGGATAAGGAGACAGCATTTATTGAAATGGCGGCAGCATCAGGATTACAACACGTTCCAATTGAAAAGAGAAACCCACTTATTACAACGACAAAAGGGACAGGTGAACTGATATTACATGCATTAGATCAAGGAGCTAAACACATTATTTTAGGGCTTGGAGGAAGTGCTACAAATGATGGTGGGGCAGGTATGTTGTCTGCTTTAGGCGTAGAGTTTATTAATAGGAAAGGTGAAGTAATTGAGCCCTCTGGAGGAACATTACATTTGATTACTGCTCTTAACCTTTCTCGTATGGATACACGTTTGAAGGATATAAAGCTAGAAGCAGCATGTGATGTCGACAATCCATTAGTTGGACCAAAGGGAGCGTCTTTTGTATTTGGGAGACAAAAGGGTGCGAATGTAGAGATGATGAAAGAGCTAGACGGGAATTTAAAACATTATGCTAATATACTTAAACAGTACGTATCTTTTGATGTGTCCCTAATACCTGGTGCAGGGGCAGCTGGAGGAATGGGAGCCGCTGTCGTTGCAGTACTAAAGGGACAGCTAAGAAAAGGGATTGAAATTGTATTAGATTATACAAATTTTGATAAGTGTATAGAGGGTGCCGATCTTATTGTAACTGGTGAGGGAAGGATAGATGAACAAACAGCTTATGGAAAAGCTCCTGTTGGTGTCGCGAAGCGGGCGAAATGCCGTCATATTCCTGTAATTGCTATTGGTGGATCTGTATCTCCGAACTATACAATTGTTTATGAAAAGGGAATTGATGCAGTATTTAGTATTACAGCAAGTCCAATGACATTAGAAGAGGCATATAAAAGGGCAGAAGAGAATATAGAAATGACAGCGAGAAATATTGCAGCAGTGTGGAAACTAGCATCAGAAAAACGCTTCTAAGTGTAGAAGTGTTTTTTAAATTCAGTTATTTGAGGATATTTTGTGTAATTCTAGGTATTGATGGAGAAAGGCACGGATAAAAATATTAGCTGATAGAAAAGTTAGTTGGTTCATTAAGTTAACTTTATACATAGAATAGTTTAAAAATCGGGAGTCCAACGTAAATATAAGTGAATAAAATGTATAACCATGCAGAAAAATGTCGAGTTGAGTCAGACTATATAAAAGATTTAAAATATTTAGTGAAGGCATAAAAGGGGGATACTATCTATGAAAAAAGAAATCTCAGTTATTGGAGTTCCAATGGATTTAGGACAGATGCGTCGCGGGGTTGATATGGGACCAAGCGCGATCCGTTATGCAGGGGTAGTTGAAAGAATTGAACAAATTGGATATGACGTAAAAGATATGGGAGATATATGTATAGAGAGAGAAAAAGAAGTAGATGAAAATACAAAGTTACGAAACCTTACTCAAGTTGCAACTGTATGTAATGAACTAGCGACTAAGGTTGATCATATTATAGAAGAGGGTCGTTTTCCACTTGTATTAGGCGGTGATCATAGTATTGCTATCGGTACGCTAGCTGGTGTGGCGAAACATTATAAAAATTTAGGTGTTATTTGGTATGATGCACACGGTGATTTAAATACAGAAGAAACATCACCATCTGGAAATATTCACGGTATGTCACTTGCTGCAAGTTTAGGTTATGGACATTCTTCACTTGTAGATTTATACGGGGCATACCCGAAAGTAAAAAAAGAGAACGTTGTAATTATAGGTGCACGTGCATTAGATGAAGGAGAAAAGGACTTTATTCGTGAAGAAGGCATTAAAGTATTCTCAATGCATGAAATTGATCGTATGGGTATGACGGCTGTTATGGAAGAAACAATTGCGTATTTATCTCATACTGACGGTGTTCATTTATCATTAGATTTAGATGGTCTTGATCCTCATGACGCACCAGGAGTTGGAACACCTGTAATTGGTGGTTTATCGTATCGTGAAAGCCACTTAGCGATGGAGATGTTAGCAGAAGCTGATATTGTTACATCTGCTGAATTTGTTGAAGTAAATACAATTTTAGATGAGAGAAACAGAACAGCAACAACAGCGGTTGCTTTAATGGGTTCTTTGTTCGGTGAAAAACTAAAATAAATGTAAGAAAAGCAACTGAGAAGTTGCTTTTTTTATTTGAAAATAGGCGTATAATAATGACTTATATTATACTGTAGGATAAGAAAGTTTGACATCTTACCAATTTAAGCTAAAGGGGGGCGTTTGTAATTGTCGTTTGGTTCATGTATGGTATAATTAACTAGTTGTTGGAAATACATACAGATAGAGCATAAAATAATATTTCAATATATGGATAGAATTGCTCGTAAGTAGGAGGAAGGGTTAGCATGCCTTTTGAAGATACGACCATTTTGAAATATCTTAGTACGGCATTAGATATTGCTGTTGTATGGTTTATTATATATAAGCTAATTCTTATAATTCGGGGCACGAAGGCTGTGCAACTTTTAAAAGGTATTACAGTTATTATTGTCGTCCGGATGATTAGTATTTTACTTGAATTGCATACGCTATATTGGCTAACGGAACAAGTATTAACGTGGGGATTTTTAGCCGTTATTATTATCTTCCAGCCAGAATTGAGAAGAGCACTTGAGCAGCTAGGACGCGGTAGCTTATTTTCGCGTGTGGGAAATCAGGGGGAAGATGAACCTGAAATTGTTGCAACAGCGATAGCTAAAGCAACGGAATATATGGGAAAACGTAGAATTGGTGCACTAATTACTTTGTCAAAAGAGACTGGGATGGATGATTATGTAGAAACGGGTATTCCGCTAAATGCAAATGTATCATCGGAATTACTCATTAATATTTTTATCCCTAATACCCCTCTTCATGATGGAGCAGTAATTATGCAGGGAAGTACAATTAAAGCAGCAGCATGTTACCTTCCGTTATCAGAAAGCCCATTTATTTCTAAGGAGTTAGGAACTAGGCATCGCGCTGCAATGGGAGTTAGTGAAGTCACTGATAGTATTACAGTAGTTGTGTCGGAAGAAACAGGCCAAATTTCTTTAACGAAAAACGGTAAGTTACATCGTGATTTGAAGACAGAACAGCTGAAGGACATGTTGTTAGCAGAATTTAGTGGGAACGAAAAAACGACTTCTTCGTCTTTATGGAATTGGAGGAGAAAGCGTCATGGATAAGTTAATGGAGAATCATTGGTTTTTAAAAGGAATCTCATTACTATTGGCGTGTATGCTTTTCATGTCAGCAACTTTAACTGAAAAAAATACGACATCGAGTATATTACCTTTCGTAAATGAAACGAAAGAAACATTAACTGATTATCCTATTACCCTGAAGTATGATGAAGAGAAATATATTGTAAGTGGTATTCCATCAGGTGGAGTTAAGGTGAAGTTGGAAGGTCCAAAATCAGCAGTTGCTACAGCAAAAGCAAAAAAACAATTTGATATATCAGTTGATTTGCGAGATAGTCAAAAAGGAACTTATGAAGTTTCTTTAAAAGCGAATGGGCTTCCAGATGATGTGAAAGGAACAGTCCAACCAGCAACAATCAAAGTTACTCTTCATGAAAAAGCGAGAAAATATGTTCATGTAGACTTAAAATTATCAAATGAGGATCAGATGCCAGCGGGTGCTACTCTCGAAAAATCAAACATTAAACCTGATACTGTTGAGGTAGTTGGGACGAAAGAAGAAATCGAAAGTATTTCATCTGCTAAGGCGTATATTGATTTAAAAGGTGTTAATAAAACTGTTACAAAAACAGCCGAAGTTACATTATACAATAAAGAAGGAAAACGTTTAAATGTAAGAACGAGTCCATCTAAAATTAGTGTAACATTGAATGTGGCGACGCAAGCTACGGCCAATAATACTGAAAAAACTGTTCCTGTGACGTATACGAAAAAGGGGAATTTGCCAGAAGGATTGACTGTTACAAATATTAGCGTTGAGCCGAGAGAAGTAACGATAGCAGGTCCAAAAGACATTTTGGATAATATACAATCTATAGAGGGGGTCGAGGTAGATCTTAGTCAATTGACGGATTCTACAACATTCGATGCCTCTGTTTTATTGCCAAAAGGTGTAACAAGTGCAAAACCAAATCAAGTGAAGGTTTCCGTAGGGGTACAAAAGGTAAAACAAACGAAAAGTAAAACTATTGACGGTATCCCGATTCAAAAAAATGGAATTCCGAATGATGTTACTGCTCAGCTACTTTCGCCACAAGATGGAAAGATAAGCGTTGATATTTCAGGAGAAGCAAGTATAGTAGATAAAATAACAGCTGCTCAAATAACAGCTTCGATTAATCTGCAAAATGTATCTCCGGGGACGAATGATGTTTCTATTCAAGTGAGCGGTCCTGGTAATATTTCGATAGAAGCAAAACAAAAAAGTGCTAAAGTCACAATTGTGAAGAAAGAAAAGCCGGATAAAGAAGTACAAGGTAATATTGAACAACCAGATTCAAAAAACAATCAAGAAAATCAAACTGAAAAACCAAAAAATCCTGAACCAGATCCAGAAAAGGATCAGGAAAAAGATAAAGACAAAGAAAAAGAAAAAGAAAAAGAGAAAGAAAAAGAAAATGGCCAAGAAACGAGCCAAGAACCAACAGTAGATAATCAAAAAGAGCACGAAAAAGGAGCGAATAATAATGGGTAAATATTTTGGTACAGACGGAGTACGTGGGGTTGCAAATAAGGAATTAACACCTGAATTAGCTTTTAAAATAGGACGTTTTGGCGGCTATGTATTAACAAAAGATACAGATCGTCCAAAAGTAATTATTGGCCGTGATACACGTGTATCTGGACATATGCTAGAAGGAGCTTTAGTAGCAGGCCTATTATCAACTGGAGCGGAAGTAATGCGCCTTGGTGTTATTTCTACACCAGGTGTGGCTTATTTAACAAAAGCTTTAGGGGCGCAAGCAGGTGTTATGATCTCTGCATCTCATAACCCAGTACAAGATAATGGAATTAAGTTCTTCGGTTCAGATGGATTTAAATTAACAGATGAGCAAGAAGCAGAAATTGAAGCGTTATTAGACAAAGAAGTTGATGAGCTACCACGTCCAACAGGTACTAACCTTGGACAAGTGAGTGATTACTTTGAAGGTGGACAAAAATATTTACAATACATTAAACAAACTGTAGAGGAAGATTTCTCTGGTTTACATATTGCTTTAGATTGTGCACATGGTGCTACATCTTCTTTAGCTCCATATTTATTTGCAGATTTAGAAGCTGATATTTCAACAATGGGAACTTCACCGAACGGTATGAATATTAACGCTGGAGTAGGTTCTACGCATCCAGAAGTGTTAGCTGAATTAGTAAAAGAAAAAGGTGCTGACATTGGTCTTGCTTTTGATGGTGATGGAGACCGTTTAATCGCAGTAGACGAAAAAGGAAGCATCGTTGATGGCGATCAAATTATGTTTATTTGCGCGAAGTATATGAAAGAAACTGGTCAATTGAAACATAATACAGTTGTTTCAACAGTTATGAGTAACTTAGGTTTCTACAAAGCGCTTGAAGCAAACGGTATTACAAGTGATAAAACAGCAGTTGGTGATCGCTACGTAATGGAAGAGATGAAACGTGGTGGATATAACCTGGGCGGAGAACAATCAGGTCATATTATCTTACTTGATTACATTACAACTGGTGATGGAATGTTAAGTGCACTTCAACTTGTAAATATCATGAAAATGACGAAAAAACCATTATCTGAGCTTGCAGGCGAGATGACAAAATTCCCACAATTACTAGTAAATGTTCGTGTAACAGATAAGAAACTAGCACTAGAAAATGAGAAAATTAAAGAAATTATTCGTGTTGTAGAGGAAGAAATGAACGGAGACGGTCGTATTCTTGTTCGTCCATCTGGAACAGAACCACTTATTCGTGTAATGGCAGAAGCACCGACACAAGAAATTTGTGATGGGTATGTACATCGTATTGTAGAAGTTGTGAAAGCTGAAGTTGGCGTTGAATAATTAGCCGATTTTATTTAAAAGGAGCACAAAAAGTGCTCCTTTTTCATATGTTTTATAGACAATGAAAAAAATTTCATTGACGATTTATATTGTTTGTTATACGATGGTCTTGTTCTTTTTCTCAAAGGAAATATTGTAAATTATAAAAGCGCCAGAACTACAAGTAGTGTAGTTGACGAGGTGGAGTTTATCGAGATTTCGGCGGATGACTCCCGGTTGTTCATCACAACCGCAATCTTTTACTTAAAACATTAAGGTGACTTAGTGGACAAAGGTGAAAGTGTGATGAGAGAAAAGGAACGGATGAATACTAGCTGTATAAGTATATACGGACTTTAACCCAATCGAGAGGAAGGTGAAAGCCGTTACAAGCTTACAGGGCTAGCAATATGTAATCCGTTTTTTAGTATAAATAAAAATGGTATCGGACTATGTCGTTACATGTTCGCAGAGCAGTGTAAGCATTTGTAACGGCGACTAAACATGTGTGGAATCGTAGGATTTATTGGAGAGCAAGATGCAAAGGAAATTTTATTAAAAGGTTTAGAAAAGCTAGAATATCGCGGATATGATTCAGCAGGTATTGCAGTACAAGCAGAGAACGGTGTTATTGTATACAAAGAAAAAGGCCGTATTGCAAAACTTCGCGAAGTCGTAGAAGAGAATGTGGCAGCAAGCGTGGGAATCGGTCACACACGCTGGGCTACACACGGTGTTCCAAGCAAACTAAACGCGCATCCGCATCAAAGTACATCAAAACGCTTTACACTAGTTCATAACGGTGTAATTGAAAACTATGAGTTAGTGAAAAAGGAATATTTACAAGATGTAACGTTCGTAAGTGAAACAGATACAGAAATTATCGTGCAACTTATGGAACAACAAGTAAGTACAGGACTAAGTGTAGAAGACGCGTTCCGTCAAACGTTATCTCTTTTACATGGTTCTTACGCAATCGGACTACTTGATGCTGAAAATCCAAACATGATTTATGTTGCTAAAAACAAAAGCCCGCTATTAGTAGGTGCTGGTGATAACTTTAATGTTATTGCAAGCGACGCTATGGCGATGTTACAAGTTACAGATCAATTTATCGAGTTAATGGATAAAGAAATGGTAATCGTAACAAAAGAAAGCATTACAATTAAAAACTTACAAGGTGAAACGATTGAACGTGCACCGTTTACAGCGGAATTAGACGCAAGTGATATTGAAAAAGGAACGTATCCTCATTTCATGCTAAAAGAAATCGACGAGCAACCACTTGTAATCCGTAATATTATTCAAAAGTACCAAGATGAAAATGGCGAAATTGAATTAGATCAAGATATCCGTAACGCAATTTTAGATAGCGATCGCATTTACATCATTGCATGTGGAACAAGTTATCATGCAGGTCTTGTTGGAAAGCAATTCATTGAGAAATTTGCGAAAGTACCAGTTGAAGTACATGTAGCAAGTGAATTCTCTTACAACATGCCATTATTAACAGAAAGACCATTCTTCATTTACATTTCACAAAGTGGTGAAACAGCTGATAGCCGTGCAGTACTTGTGCAAACAAATGAAATGGGTCATAAAGCATTAACAATTACAAACGTACCTGGTTCTACGCTTTCTCGTGAAGCTGATTATACACTTCCTTTATATGCAGGACCAGAAATCGCAGTTGCATCGACGAAAGCATACACAGCACAGCTTGCAGTACTTTCAATCTTAGCGGCTGACATTGCAAAAGCGAAAGGTGAGGTTCTTGATTTTGATTTAACACATGAATTAGGACTTGTAGCAAATGCAATGGTAGTACTTTGTGATCAAAAAGAAGAGATGGATGCATTAGCAAAACAATTTTTAGCAACAACGCGTAACTGCTTCTTCATCGGACGTAGCGTAGACTTCTTCGTAGGTTTAGAAGGTGCGTTAAAACTAAAAGAAATCTCTTACATCCAAGCAGAAGGATTTGCTGGAGGAGAATTAAAACACGGTACAATTGCCTTAATCGAAAACGGTACACCAGTTATCGCACTTGCTACACAAGAGCACGTAAACCTTGGAATTCGTGGTAACGTGAAAGAAGTAGTAGCACGCGGAGCTAACCCATGTATCATCTCAATGAAAGGCTTAGAAATGGAAGGTGACAGCTTCGTATTACCAGCTGTACACGAAGCACTAGCACCGCTAGTAGCAGTTATTCCATTCCAACTTATCTCATACTACGCAGCGCTTCACCGCGAATGTGACGTTGATAAGCCACGTAACTTAGCTAAATCTGTTACTGTTGAGTAGGAGATTGGTAGAGTAACTAGATTATTATAAATTTAAAATAAAGTCACGACGTTTATAAAAAAGTTGTGAAGCTTTGCCCCTTTGGATATGATTATCTAAAGGGGCATTTTTGTGTCGAAAAAAAAGAACATCTAAAATCGATAAGTGGATTAAAGAGGGGCAAGGAACTGGCAGTGGGAGAGATTATCAGCCTTGTCTTGAAATTCAAGATGATCCCTCATTAGATCGGTCAGTGGGATTTAAAAAGTATAAAAACCGGCAGACAACATGAGGTTTTATCGGATTTGGGACGGAACTACTTTTATTTAACTGAATTTTCTGTTGTTATTCCGGATATTCGTTGATGGAAAAAAACACTGATTAAAGTTTCACTTTATTGAACAAATTAGATTACTAGACATTACGAGGGGGTTTATTAATGAAGGTGAAAGAAAAAACATATTTAAGTATAGAAGAGATTATTTCATTACCAACCTTATCAAGTACAAACATAAGTGACGATGGCAAAAATGTAGCATTTGTAAAAAAGACAGCTAACTGGGAAGACAATACGTATAGAAATTATGTATGGATATATGAAAAGGATAAAGAGCAGAGTTACCCACTAACAGATGGGGATATAGATAGTACACATCCATTATGGTCTCCAGATTCTAAGACTATTGCATACCTTAGTCCAGGCGGTGACGGAGCTAATACAAATCAGATCTTTGTTAAGTCAATAGATGGTGGTAGTAAGGTTCAAATTACGGATGAGAAGGAAGGAGTTAATACATTCAAAAGGGAACCTGCTGGTAAAGGTTTTTATTATGTTGCGCAGTCAAAAGAATGCGAGGAGATAAAGAAACGTAAGGAACTATATGGAGATTTTCAACATATAGGTAAGGAACACCAGAATAATTGTTTATACTACATTGAAATAGAAAAAGTGATACAAAATGATAAAGGGGAACGAGAAATTAGCGGTGTTTATCAATTAACGGAGGGTAAGGATTTTTATATACATAACTTTGATATTTCAAATGATGGGACAAAGGTTGTATTTATGGCTACACCAAGCCTAAACGATCATATGAATGGTGATCTATACATATTAGATGTTGAAGCTGAGGAACTACAAAAGATGAATGTAGATAAGTTGTTGGGCGGGAGCGTTTGCTTTTCTCCTGAGGGCAGCAAAATATGTTACTCAGCAAGCATAAGGGAGAAAGATTACTATAGAAACCATATACAAGAAAGTACATTAGAGATATATGATATGAATACTGGAGAGGTAATTCAGCCTCTAACAAACTTTGATAGTACGGTTATGCCATTACAGTGGACAGATAAGGGGATTTTAATTAGATGGCAGGATAAAACTAACTATCGTATTGGATTGCTATGTGAGGATGGCACAGTGGAAATGTTAAGTGACAAAGTAGATGGCTTTATAATGGATGCTTCTATAACAAGGGATGGACGTCATATATCCTATAGTAAGGCTATAACAAATGAAACCTTTGAAATCTATTTAGACGATAAAAAAATAACGGATGAAAATAGCTTTTTTAAAGGGAAGCTGAAAAGTAACAGGGAAATAATCTCATGGCAAAGTAGTGATGGTCTTGAAATAGAGGGTGTTTTATCAACCCCAGTAGAGTTTAACGCAAATAAAAAATATCCCTTATTAGTAGTAATCCATGGTGGTCCGGCTTGGGCATCCTTTCCGATATTTTCAGACTGTTTTAATAAGAAATATCCTATTGAACAGTTTATCGAAAAAGGCTTTATAGTTTTAGAGCCAAACTACAGAGGAAGTTCTGGTTACGGTAATGAGTTCTTAAAAGCCAACTATAGAAAACAGGGAATTGCTGACTACGATGATGTTATATCTGGAGTGGATAAACTAGTTGAAGAAGGGATTGCAGATAAAGATAGAGTAGGAGTTATGGGATGGAGCAACGGGGGATATATATCAGCTTTCTGTTCTACATTTAGTAATAGATTTAAAGCTATTTCAGTTGGAGGTGGAATTACTAACTGGAGTACCCATTATGTGAATACAGATATCCCTTACTTTATTAGAATGTATTTAGGAAATAATCCATGGAATGATCCAGATATATATACAAAAACATCGCCAATGACATATATTAAATCAGCCTGTACTCCCACCTTAATCCAACATGGCGAAAAGGATGCAAGAATTCCAACTTTAAACGCATATGAGCTATATCAAGGATTAAGGGATATGGAAGTTGATACAGAATTAATTATATTTAAAGGAATGGCATATAGTCCTGACCAGCCAGGAATTAATGTGGCTATTATGAAGCAGAATTTGATGTGGTTTTCACACTATATTCTTGGGGAAAGTATGAAAAATTTTAGGGTTTTATAATGGATATTCTCACAGGATATATAAGGATGAAACAGTCGTCATAAGGAAGGCTGTTTTCATATTTAGCTTGTGATTGTAGCGCTTGCTTCTGATTCATCTGCAAGTATACGTATTATTAGGTTTTCAGATAGCCCAACGTTATAAGGTAAATTATAACGTTTATATAAATATAAATTACATCTATAGATAAATTTGTATTATATCCAATTGTGAATAGTTTAGGTAATCTATTGTATATCAAAAAACCGAAATCTGATTGTAGATTTCGGTTTCGTTTTATCCCGCTATTTGCGAGCAGTAAAGCTCCCACCTCAAAATTCGGCTGAAGCAAAGAAGTTAGGTGGGAGTCGGGCTGCCCGTAAAAGCCCGATTGGTGCGGGCCGATTAAAGTTTCACTTTATGTGAGAAAATGATCGTGTATCTTATTAGCTTATATTTAAAAGATGAACTATTCTTATGCAGTTTTACTTAATTTATATGCTTCACGGTTATTTTTTTTGAAAAGTTTTGGGAAAACATAACCATCTAATCCAATACGTCCAGCATTATGTCCTGCAACTAAAATGAACATAGTTAAAATAAGTAGGTTTGGGTTTACACTAACAGTTCCGCTTAATAAAAATGAAAGGTTCATTATGATGCCGAAAAATGCAGCTGTTTTTGTTAATCCACCTAAAATCAAACCTAGCCCTACTAAAATTTCTCCCCATTGAACTAAAAAGCTAAATAGGTCTGCGTTTGGAAGAACAAAATGTTGAAGAAAATCTGCCCACCAACCTTGTACTGCAGGGTGATCACCTGATGCCTGAGCGATAGCTCCTTTTAGAAAACCACTTGCATCAAAAGACTGTCCAAAAACTTTTCCTATTCCAGCAGTGAGCCATGCATATCCTATGTAAAGTCGTAAAAATAATAATATGAAAGTAGCGCGTTTATCAGTTCTTAAAAAATTGATAACCATTGAAATCCCTCCAATGTATTGTATTTACATGTTTATTATATATTCATTGTGAATAAATTCACAATGGAGGAAATGTGAACAAAAATAGGTTAGGAGTAATTGTTTTATTTTTTGTAACATTTCATCTATTTTGGTAGACTAATAATAGAGATATATCAAAAGGAGGCAAAGAGTAGATATGTGGATGAACTTGTAATGATTAGAAATTAGATAGATGAATTTTTCTCTCGTAAGTGAGGGTTTATTTAGCTATCTGTAAATCATTCAAGGACTGTATATTTAGCTTGTACATCCCCTTTGTAAGGGTAGATGCCTATGTGGGGAAATTTATATCTCTTATATAAAATATGCGTCCTTTAAACTTGGAGGAGTATATGATGAATCAATTGAAAAATAAAGTAGCTGTTGTTACAGGTGTTAGTCGTCTAGACGGTATAGGAGCAGCTATTTGCACGGAGTTAGCAGAGGCTGGATACGATATATTTTTTACGTATTGGACAGAATACGATAAAGAGATGCCTTGGGGCGTTGATAAAAATGAACAAATACAATTAAAAGAAAAGTTGATACAAAACGGTGTCAAAGTATCGAGCATGGAGTTAGATCTAACTCAGAATGATGCATCAAATCAGCTTATAAATAAAGTTACTGAACAATTAGGGTACCCTCATATATTAATTAATAATGCAGCATATTCTACAAATAATGATTTCTCTAATTTGACTGCTGAAGAACTAGATAAGCACTACATGGTAAATGTTCGTGCGACTACATTGTTAAGTAGTCAATTTGCCCAAGGTTTTGATAAGAAATCTGGTGGTAGAATTGTGAATATGACGTCGGGACAATTTAAAGGACCTATGGCAGGAGAATTAGCGTATGCAACAACGAAGGGAGCAATTGACGCTCTTACTAGTACGTTGTCAGCGGAAGTGGCCCATTTAGGGATAACAGTGAATGCAATTAATCCAGGTCCAACTAGTACAGGATGGATGACTGAGGAGATAAAGCAAGGATTAAGACCGATGTTTCCTTTCGGCAGAATTGGTGAGCCAAAGGATGCAGCAAGACTTATTAAGTTTTTAGTGAGCGAAGAAGCCGAATGGATTACAGGGCAAGTTATTCATTCAGAAGGTGGATTTAAGAGATAATTTTATAATTAAAAAGAAGGTATCTCATTTCAATGAGATACCTTCTTTTTAATCTTTCTTCAATCTTCGTGCTATACCATTCCCTAATGACTGTAATCCTTGAACGAGGATAATCAAAATAAAGACTGTTGCATACATTACTTCAGGTTCGTAGCGTAAATGTCCGAATCGATATGCTAAATCACCAAGGCCGCCAGCACCTACAAGTCCAGCCATTGCTGTTGCACCGATTAAGCCGATCGTTGCGATTGTTAATCCAAGTACGAGAGACGGGCGAGCTTCTTTAACCATAACGTGCCAAATGATTTTTAAAGTAGAGACTCCCATTGCTTGATATGCTTCAATGACACCGCGATCCACTTCTAATAAAGCAGTTTCCATTAAACGGGCAATGTAAGGGGCTGTGAAGACAACAAGTGGTACGATAACACCTTGCACGCCAATGGACGTTCCCATTAGAAACTTTGTAAAAGGTAAAATGAAGAATAATAGAATGATAAACGGAAGAGAACGAATGATATTAATAACTGTATTAAGAATAGGATAGATAATTTTATTTTCTCGCTGTCCACCAGGTCTCGTTAAAACAAGTGTGACACCGAGTGGTAATGCAATAAGAATAGAGATAAGTAGTGAAATAGATGTCATTTGAAATGTTTGAATTGTTGCTTCCCATATTACGTTACCCCACTCATCCAAAAAGGACTTGTTTCCCATAATCTGTTCTACCTCCTTCTACGATGATCCCTTGTTCTTGTAAAAATGATAAGGCACGGTGTACTTCACTTTTTTCACCTTGCATATGAACGATCAGTTTTCCATATGCCTCATGTTTTAACTGCGTAATATTGCCTGATAAAATATTCGGATATACGTGGAAACGTTTTGTAGCGATAGCTAACGCTGGTTCTCCTGAAGCGGTTCCTATAAATGAAAGTGTTACGATTTCCCCGGTGCTTTGTAGTTCTTTCTGTACATCTTCTGGAATTTTAGCTGCAAACGCGCTATTTACAAATTTCTTCGTTGTTACATGTTGTGGGTTTGTGAAAATATCTTTTACGGTTCCACTTTCGACTACCGCCCCATGTTCCATTACAGCAACTTGGTCACAAATACGCTGGATGACATTCATTTCGTGTGTAATTAGCAAAATCGTAATTCCGATGTCTTCGTTGATCTTTAATAATAAATCAAGAATAGAATCGGTCGTTTCCGGATCTAATGCGCTCGTTGCTTCATCACTTAATAAAACTTCAGGCTCATGAGATAGTGCGCGAGCGATCGCTACACGTTGTTTTTGACCACCAGATAATTCACTTGGATAGGCATCTTTTTTATTAAAGAGATCAACAATGCGTAAATACTTTTCTACCCTTTTTTCAATTTCATTTTTGGGAAGACCAGATAGACGTAAGGGTAGTGCGATATTTTCATAAACGGTAACGGTTTTAAGTAAATTGAATCCTTGAAAAATCATGCCGATCTTTTTTCTCGCCTTTGCGAGTTCTTTTGTCGATAAGGTTGTTAACTCTTGTTCATTTACAATGATATCTCCTGTCGTTGGTTTTTCTAATAAATTTACACAACGGATTAATGTACTTTTACCAGCGCCACTATATCCGATGATTCCAAATACTTCGCCCTTTTTTACTTTAAGGGAAGTTGATTTAAGAGCCTCAACATTCCCTTTTTTTGTTGTAAATACTTTGGAGACGTTTTTTAATTCAATCATTATAGTCAGCTCCTACCAAGACGGTAAAACAGAACCATCGAATTTTTTCTCAATGAAATCTTTTACTTCTTTAGATTGATAAGCTTTCTTTAATTTATTAACAACAGCATCATCTTTATTTTCAGTACGAACAACGACCCAATTCACATATGGTGAATCTTTTCCTTCGCGGAAAATAGAATCTTTTGCTGGACTTAATTTTGCACCTAATGCAAAGTTTGTATTAATTGCAGCTGCCTTCACTTCACCTAGCTGCGTTGGTAATTGAGATGCCTCTAATTCAACAATCTTTAAATTTTTCGGATTTTCAATTACATCTTTTGCAGTCGCTTTTTCTGTAGCTTTTGGATCAACCTTTAAAACACCTGCTTTTTCAAATAGCTTTAAAGCACGAAGCTCATTTGTTGGATCATTTGGGACAGCGATTGCATCGCCCTCTTTTAATTCTTTTACATCTTTTAAGCTTTTAGAATATACACCCATAGGGAATGTTACTGTGGAAAATACTTCAGTTAATTTCATGTTGCGTTCAGCTTTAAATACGTCTAAATAAGATTTAGTTTGATAGCTATTTACATCGAGGCTTTTTTCATCTAAAGATACGTTTGGCGCTACATAATCATTAAATACCTTTACATCAATTTCGAGACCATCTTTTGCTGCCACTTCTTTTACCTTTTCAAAAATTTGTTCATGCGGTCCACCCGTTACGCCGACAGTAATCTTTTTCTCATCTAATGCTTTTACCTCTTTATCAGAATTAGCACCACATGCACCTAACAATAATACCGCTCCACTTACAATACTTAATAACACCTTTTTCATCTATAATTCCCCCTTAATATACGTTCCAAAATAAAAAGCACCTCTCAAAAATAAGAGAGGTGCCGAATAGACGAAATAGGTTCCTCTCTTATCTTCCAAAACGAAAATCGTTCTGCAGGAATTAGCACCTTAGCTTATACGTTATAAGCTCGGTTGCCGGGCATCATCGGGCCAGTCCCTCCGCCACTCTTGATAAGAGTATGTGTATGTAGTTTTTTAATATGGTACTAATAGTAAATCTTACAAAAAGAATTGTCAATATTATTTTCTGAATATATTTTATTTTAAGGTAATCGAAACGTTCCCTTTTTTATGTCCCTTTTCCACATACATATGAGCTTCAGCAATTTCTTCTAATCGGTAAGTTCTATCAATAACGGGCTTTAGTTTTTCCGTTTCGACTAGTTTTTTTAATAGAATCATATCCTCTTTACTTACCTTGGCCATCATTCCATTAACAGATACATATTTTCCATTGGGTGTTAATGTATTTGTACAAAGGGATTTTTTATACTTCCCAACTGCATCAAATATAATATCGTAGCATTTGCCTTGCTTAGTAAAATCTTCTTTCGTATAATCAATTACTTTATCAGTTCCTAAAGATTGCACGAGTTCAAAATTTGAATTACTACAAACAGCCGTAACGGTCGCGCCGAAATATTTAGCAAGTTGTACAGCAGCTGTTCCTACTGATCCGGAGGCACCATATATGAGCACTTGTTGCCCTTTTTTTATACGGCCCTTTCTCAGGAAATGTAATGCTGAAGTTCCACCAAAAGGAATAACTGCCGCTTCTTCATACGTCACATTGGTAGGTTTTAATGTTATTAATCCACTTTCATGTACGCATGTGTACTCGGCATAACCACCGAGGTTTAGTTCTGTTAATGCAAAAATTGGATCACCTTTTTTAAATTGAGTTACATCTGTTCCTACTTCTTCGATTTCACCGGATAACTCTACGCCGAGTACAGGTTTTCTCGGTTTTCTGAAACCTAATATGATCCGCATAGGAATCCAAAATAAGAGGGGGCTATTAAAGCCGCGTATTCTACAATCTCCAGTCGTTACACTTGTTGCGTGAATTTTAATTAATACTTCGTTCTTTTTAGGTGTAGGTTTCTCTATATTTTGAAGCTGAAGAACGTTAGGTGGTCCATACTGTGTGCAAATGATCGCCTTCATAATGACCTCCTGAAATGAGTTGTTGTTATTTACATCATATTTAAAATCTTCATTAAACATGTCGCTATATAGCGAATATAGATTGAAAATTGTATAGATTTCATAGGGAAAGAGGTGATATTATTTTGGGAAAGGGGGCGACGTTATGAAAAAAAATATTTTTATTTCAAGTTTAGTGCTTGCAATCAGTCTAGGGGTAGGGTGTAGCAATGAGAAAACAACAAAGACTGATGAACCGAAAAAAGAAGCCATGCAAAAAGAAAAGGAATTAGAAGCGAAGGATGTTTTCAAGAAAACGAACGAAGCTTTTAAAAATGAAGAAAATGTAACGATGACATATGATGTAGGGTTAAAAGCTGAGGGAACAGAGATGGATATATTAAAGGCTAAGATGCAATTAGAGCCAAAGACAAAGAATTCTCGTTCTGAAATGAATATTTCTGGTACAGATGTTGTAGTGTATACTGTGGATGGTAAAGTTGCTGGTGAGGTGAAAAACTCTAATACAGGAGAAGTTATAACCGTACCAGAGGAGCAATTAAACGCTGGTGGAATGAAAGCGACTCAAGATATTATAGATAATTTAGAAGTACCAGCAGTAGTTTTAGATAAAATGAAGATGGAGAAAAGCGGAGATAAATATAAACTGAAATTTACATTAAAAGGGCAAGAAACAGAAAGTATGTTAACTAGCATGGATGAAACGCAGAAGAAAATGTTACAAGCACAAAATGCGAAGATAGAAGAAGTGGATGCAGAATATATCATTACAAAAGATTTTAAATATGAATCAGCGAAGATAGATATGATTATGAGTAGTAATGGTAAGGATAAGGCACACATTATTACGAATGCAAAATATACGTCGTACGAAAAGTTCGACCCAATACAATTGCCGGCAGCAAAGTAACAGTTTTGATCAGGGGGGACCTAAAATAAGGTGCCCTCTCTTTTTTATACTTTCTTCTTAGGAAAATAGGTACAATATGAAGAGGGAAAACTGTGGAAGAGGAGAGTGTCATTTGAAAAAAAGAAAGATAGCGGTGGTCATTGTAGCTTATACAGTGTTGCTTGCGACATCTATAAATACATATAAAGAGCAACTAGAACATCCTATTATGAGCGATGTAGGAAAGTTGCTTCCAACGAAAATTAAACGTGTTGAAAATGCTGAGGATGAACGTTCATTAAAACAGTTAGTGCAAGATGCAAATGTTTCTGGAGAGAAGATTTCTATTGCAGGTATGCAACATAGCCAAGGCGGACAGACGTATTATCCGAACGGTACGATGCTTGATATGAAAGGATATAATGAAATATTAGAATTCGATCCGGAGAAGAAGAGGATTAGGGTGCAAAGCGGTGTCACATGGAATGACATTCAAAAGAAAATCAATCCATATGGTCTTGCAGTTCAAGTGATGCAATCTCAAAATATTTTTACTGTTGGTGGTTCATTAAGTGTAAATGTACATGGGCGTGATATTCGTCATGAAGCATTGATTGATACAGTAGAGTCGTTCAGATTGTTAATGGCAGATGGTACGGTGCGTAATGTAAATAGAGAAGAAAATGCTGACTTGTTTCCATATGTAATTGGGGGATATGGATTATTTGGTGTGATTTTAGATGTGACGCTACAGTTAACAAACGATGAATTGTATGAAACGCATACGAAAGTACTAGATTATAAAGAATACTCTTCATACTTTAAGAATAAAGTGCGAAGGGATGAGAATATACGTATGCATTTAGCACGTATTTCTGTTGCCCCAAATTCATTTTTAAAAGAAATGTATGTAACAGATTATGTACTGGCAGAAGATCAACAGAAGCTGGGAGAGTACAGCAAATTAAAAGAAGAAAATATTATAGCTGCGCCGAAATTCTCACTTGGGTTATCACGTTATAGTGACTGGGGAAAGGGCGCATTTTGGGATATACAAAGAAGTTATTTTGAACGTACAGATGGTAAGTACGAAACTCGAAATAACGTAATGAGATCTGATAGTGCTTTTATGGAATACGATAATCCAAACTTGACCGAAGTTTTACAAGAGTACTTTGTACCGATAGATGGTTTTGCAGAGTATATAGATGATTTGCGAAGCGTTTTAAATGAAGAGGAATTAAACCTTCTTAACATCACAATCCGCTATGTAGAAAAGAATGAGAATGCGGTGCTATCTTATGCGAAAGATGATATGTTTGCGCTTGTGCTTCTAATTAATCAAGGGCGTTCTGAAGATGAAATAAAGAAAACAAAAGTGGTCATTCAAAAGATGATTGATGTTACGTTAAAGCATAATGGAAGTTATTATTTACCGTATTATTCTTATCCGGAAAAGGAGCAACTAAAGAAAGCGTATCCTCGCATAGAAGAATTCCTTCAGAAGAAGAAGGAAGTAGACCCAGAGGAAAGGTTTGTGAATTTATTTTATAAGGAGTATAGCAAATGACATATAGAAGATTTGTAGCCTCACAAAGCATTATTATGATGGCAGGTAGTATGGTATTTCCTTTTTATATACTATTGCTTCGAAATGTAGGAAATAGTTTCTCGCAATTTGGCTGGGCGTACGGCTTATTTGCCTTAACTTCAGCTCTAGTATATCCGTTAGTTGGAAGAATCTCTGATAGGGTAGGTGATAGAAAGTTATTAATTATATACGCATGGTCCATGGCTATATTAATGCTTTTTTTCCCTATTGCAACAGAAGTTTGGCATGTATACATTCTCCAAATTTTAATGGGTATTTTAGGTGCTGTGCAGCGTAATACGGAGAAGACATCGTTAGCACGAAAGGTAGCGCATAAGGAAGCTGGTTACGAAATTGGAAAATACCATGTATGGACATCAATTGGGGGCGGCGTAGCTATAATTGCAACTGGTTACCTAGTGGATTTCTTTACGATAGGGACTATTTTTTATATTGCTTCAGTTTTATATGTAGTTAGTGGATTTGTATTAAGCCGCGGTGATAAGTAATTAAAAGTATTTCCATTCCCATTTTTACCTGATTACCCTTTATTTGTTATACTTATGGAGAAGACAAAAGAAAAGGGGACATTGCCTTTGATGAAATTTATAGTTTTAGCTATTCTCACTTTGTTTTTGATTCCATGGACTAGAAGCGGTAATAAAATTCGCGCGGTGGATAAAGGAGGAAATGAGAAAGTTGTAAAGGGTAAGAAATCATCTATTTTAGTTATTCCTGTTTTATTTTGGATAGGTATTGCAATCTATGAATATTTCTGGCTAATTGATGATCGAGCAGATTCTATTCTTACTCATTATTCTGTTGCATTAGCGATTTTAATTGGGCTTGTTTTATTCTCACAAGAGCAGGTAGGGAAATTAGAAGGTACGCTAAAAGGACTTCTAATGTTCGTTTTACTCGCAAGTTACGGCTATTTTGGTTATTTGCACGATATAGTAATCTCGCAAAAGAAATATGATTCGGTCGTGAAGGTAGAGAAAGATATTTCAGAGCCATTTACTGAAAATGACCAACCGTTTACAGTTCCGCCTAAAACAGCGGAGAATAAAATGAAAAAGGTATTTGGTGATATTCCGAAAGTAGCTTATTTTGAGCTAGGGGAATTAACGCCACAAATGGTAAATGGTGAAGCCTTGTATGTAGCACCGATAGAAGTTTCGGGATTTTTTAAAGCACGTAAAGCGGAAACAATTCCAGGTTACGTAACAATGTCAGGTACGAATCCTGATGCGGAAGCGAAATTACATCTTGGATATAAAATGAAGTATGTACCAAGCATGTTTTTCGGTAATAAATTAGAACGTGTCGTTCGAAAAGCAGAGCCAGATTTAGTTTTTAAAGGGAAACCAAAATTTGAAGTTGATGATAAAGGAAAACCGTATTATACAATGACATACGGTGAGTTTATTTCAGGAAGATCAGGGTTTGAAGTAGAAGGCGTTGTCGTTGTTGATGCACAAACAGGTGATGTGAAACGATATGATAAAGGGAATGCACCTAAATTCATTGATGGTGTATTAAATCATGAAACAGCATCTACGTTAAATACGTACTTCGGAAAATATATTCACGGATTTTGGAATACGAAATTCTCACAAACTGACATGAAGATGCCGACTGAGTGGGGGACGAAGGAAGGCGTTACGCCAATCTTCGGGAAGGATGGTAAATTGTATTACTTTACAGACTTTACCTCTCCGAAAGAAGGAGTAGATTCTGCTCTCGGTTACTCATTAGTTGATGCACGTACAGGAAAGTTGTATTACTATAACGGAAAAGAAGTGAAGGGAATTATGGACGGTTCGGCTGCTACAGAAGTAGTGGATAATTCCTTTAAGAGAGAGAAATGGCATGGAACAATGCCGGTTATTTATAACGTATATGGTAAACCTTCTTGGATTGTACCGGTTATTGATGACGGCGGATTAGTACGTGCTCATACTGTCATATATGCTTCTAATGCAAAAGTGTTTGCAACAGGTTCAACGCAAAAAGAAGCACTTGAGAATTATAAAAATGCGCTGAGCGGAAGTGGTGATTCATTTAGACCGACTTCAAATGGGAAAGAAGCGCAAAAAGAAGGTACTGTACAACGTGTGTATAAAGAAAAATCAGGTGAAAATACGATTGTGTACGTACTATTAGAAAGCGAGCAAAAAGTATTCATGGTACCGGCGAAGAAATTCCCATATGCAATGTTTACAGAAGTAGGAGATTCAATTCAAATCACATATTTAGACACAGGAGAAATGATGGCATCTGTATCTAAATTTACAAATAGTAATTTGAAAAAGTAAAGCGATAGAGATTCTATCGCTTTTTTTACATTATTAAACAGGAAAATACGGTATACTTGACGTATATTTATGTTGTAACTATAATTGTTACGATTAAGTATTTATATGAAAGGGTGAATGGAAAAAGTGAATGGAGTTAATCACGAAGTATATAAACCTGTAAAGACAAACAGGTTATGGATGATTCTTGTATTAGGGACACTTACGGCAATTGGGCCATTATCTATTGATATGTATTTGCCTTCTTTACCAAAGTTAACGGATGATTTACAAACGGGTGCATCCCTCGCGCAGCTTACATTAACTGCTTGTCTGCTTGGGCTTTCAGTAGGGCAGTTATTTATTGGTTCAATTAGTGACATTTACGGAAGACGCAAACCTCTTATTATCGCTCTTATTATTTATGTTGCTTCTTCTTTACTTTGTGCTGTTGCACCATCGATTTGGAGTTTAGTGCTTTTACGTTTCTTACAAGGTGCTTCAGGATCTGCTGGTATCGTTATATCACGTGCAATGGTACGTGATATGTATTCAGGTTCTGAAATGACGAAATTTTTCTCACTGCTTATGTTAGTAAACGGAGCAGCGCCTATTTTGGCACCGATTATCGGGGGACAATTATTACAGTTCACATCATGGCGCGGCGTTTTTATCGTTCTTGGAGCAATTAGTGTATTCATGCTAATATCAGCTACTTTCGTATTACGTGAAACATTACCTCCTGAAGAAAGAGAGACAGGTGGATTATCAGGAACGCTTGCAACATACGGAAAGCTTCTGAAAGATCGTTTATTTATGGGGTATGCATTGTCGCAAGGATTAGTAACAGCTGCAATGTTTGCTTATATTTCTGGTTCACCGTTCGTGTTGCAGAACATATACGGAGCATCACCACAACAGTTTAGTTTGTTCTTTGCAATTAACGGTATCGGTATTATTATTGCTAGCCAAGTTACTGGCCGCTTAGCGGGGAAAGTTAATGAGAAAATTTTATTTGTTGCTGGTATTATTATTGCGGCTGTTGGCGGTCTATCATTACTACTTACAATCGTATTAGGAATAGGACTAATCGGTGTTTTATGCTCGCTATTTCTTGTTGTATCAAGTGTTGGGGTTGTATCAACAACTGGCTTCTCGTTAGCGATGAGAAATCAAAAACAAGCAGCAGGAACAGCATCAGCTTTACTAGGTTTATTACAGTTCATTTCAGGAGCGCTTGTTGCACCGCTAGTAGGTATTGGTGGAAGTAATACAGCACTTCCTATGGGTGTGGTTATAGCTCTTTGTGAAATTGGTGCTGTGTTATGCTATTTATTCATGGCAAAAAGAAGTGAAAAGCAGTTTGAACTGCAACAAAACCAAAATTTAGAGGCTTAACAAAAAGAGCTGATTCAAAGGAAATGTTTTGAATCAGCTCTTTTTTTCATTTCTTTGAAATAACTCACACATATTATTCATAATTGCATCATATAAGACAGCAAGTTTATCCCACACCCAGCGATTACTATCGACTTCTTTTTCCCCGCAGTCGATAATATCGGTATGATCGGTAATTTTATACGCTTTTTTAACGATAATAGGAGCAATCTTCGGTATGCGTGGGATTTCTTTTAAGATATCTGCAAGGTTTCCGATGTAGACATGACCGATGATTTCGATTGTTAATGATTTATCCGATATATTTAGCACAGTATGAAATTGATTTGTATGTTGTTGTTTTAAATATTGGGCTAACTTGAATGGAGCGTTCTGCCTTTTTAATACACGGCGAAGCTCTTCTGTATTTTCAATGTGAAGTGACTTTTCACGAATAAGGACGCGAATGTCTTCTCCCATAAAAGTTATTGTATTGTACATATATAATTCTCCTTTGAAACTCTAAGCACACTTGTTTTATTTATATGTAAGTCTAGCACGGTATGTTCTATATGTGTTCTTACAGTTTTGTAAGGTAGAGTAGTGAAATAATGGAGAAGTTACTTGCATAAAGTGACGATACTGTGACAAAAATGTTGGTATACATATTAAGAAATCATCTTAAGTACAAAATTTAGGATGTTCTCGGTATAATAAAACAAGTGGAGATAGAAGAAACTATAATTAGAAGTAGCTGTAGATAAAAGGAGAATAAGAGATGAAGAAGGTTTTGGGTATTGCTGTAATGGGAGGTATGCTCCTTCTAGCGGGATGTAATGGAAATAAAGACACGAAAGAACCGAAAGAAAAGGTAGAACAATCTACTGAACAGACAGAAGAGATGAAAGTGTATCGCGAGGTACATGAAAAGTATGATGTGAAGATGAACAAAGAAATTAATAAAGCATTAGAGTTATGGGAAGTGGCAAAAGAAAAGGGCGGCAAGGAAATAACGAATGCTACATATAAAGAAAACGTACAAAAGGTAACGACGGGTATGTTAGAAGATATAGATAATATACGTAAAGAAATTCGTGTGCCGAAGTCGAAAGAACAAGAACATGAAATGTATGTTGGTTTCTTAAATGAAGCAGAACAAGCGATGAAAAAATTACAGAAGTTAGCTAAAGAAGAAGATTCATCGTTGATTCGTGATATAGAAATTAATTTTTCAACAGCATCCACATACTATAAGCGTTTTCAAACAGAGGCAAAAAAATAACCTTGCGTACGCGCAAGGTTATTTTTTCTTCTTACCATCGCCATCTTCATCTTCGGATACTAATACCTTCTGTTCTTCGTGAAATTCAGAAATTGTCTGTCCGGTAATATTATCGAATGGAGTATAAAAAGAAGTGATACGTTTCTTTTTAATAAAGAGATTATCCCGCATTAACGGGCAGTAAGACCCCCACCTCAAAGTTCAGTGAAAGCAAAGAAGTTAGGTAGGGGATCAACTGCCCGTAAAACCCCCACTGATTAAAGTTTCACTTTATAGAAGCCGATGATGACAAGTACAAGTATTACGATTGTTAATGGTAATCCTATAGTAGCAAGAAGTAAGGGGTCCATCTTATAACGCCTTTAATACAATTTCTTTTTATTATAAGCGAAAGATTGTAATTTCAATAACTAATATAACAGAAAACTGATTTTTCTAAATATATCCAATTTGATTGACTTTTCATTTTTTCAGAATTATAATTCAAAATATACAATTTGAACCAAATAATAATATAGCAATTTACTTATCCAGAGAGGTAGAGGGACTGGCCCTATGACACCTCAGCAGCGGGTTCTGTAACAGGAACACCGTGCTAATTCCAGCAAGCAAGTCTTGAAAGATAAGTGATGGGCCTTCGTTTATTAAGCCTTGATCTTATTTTTTAAGATCAAGGCTTTTTGTGTTTTAAGAAGTAGAGAAGGAGTAATGGCAACAAATATGTCAATAAAACAAAGTAAATTCATTTGTTTAGGGGGTTATTGAAGTGTATGTTATTAAAAAACTATCGGTTATGGTATTCACGCTATGGGTCATTACGACAGTAACATTTTTAATTATGCATATTATTCCAGGTGATCCGTTTTCATCAGATGCGAAAATCTTTCCTGAAGAAGTAATACAAAACATGAGAGCGAAGTATCACCTTGATGAACCGTTATGGAATCAGTATGTTGCTTATTTGGATGGGGTAGTTCATTTTGATTTTGGCGAATCTGTTCAATCGACAGGTCAAGGTGTATCGGAAATTATAACAACTGGTTTTGGACCATCGGCAATTATTGGTTTACAAGC
The DNA here is from genome assembly GCF_046534555.1 of Bacillus sp. SIMBA_074. Classification (NCBI taxonomy): domain Bacteria; kingdom Bacillati; phylum Bacillota; class Bacilli; order Caryophanales; family Bacillaceae; genus Bacillus; species Bacillus sp. SIMBA_074. Next base: position 25,605 of record NZ_JAWRYM010000028.1, read on the forward strand.
ACTTGTTATTTCATTGTTAGTCGGAATTGCCGCAGGTACATTTGCCGCGCTATATCATGGGAAAGTGATTGATTATAGTGTGAGCTTGCTTGCGATTCTCGGTATTTCTATTCCTAGTTTTATTTTAGCACCACTATTTATACAAGTATTCGCCATACAATTTGAATTACTACCAGTGGCGTCTTGGGGAACATTTGAGCATACTGTATTACCCTCCTTCGCATTAGCGTTAGGACCAATCGCAGTTATTACAAGATTTGTTCGCTCTAATATGATTGAAGTGTTGCAGAGTGATTATATTAAGCTAGCGAGAGCGAAAGGTATACCAATTAAGAAAATCATTATAAGACATGCTCTTCGAAATGCGATTGTTCCGGTACTTACATTTGTTGGCCCATTAATGGCTGGACTTTTAACAGGGACTTTCGTTATTGAAAAAATCTTTTCAATTCCTGGTTTAGGAAAATATTTTGTAGACAGTATTTTCAACCGAGATTATCCGGTGATTATGGGAACAACCATTTTCTATAGTGCGCTATTAATTGTATGTATTTTTATTACAGATATCATTCATCGTATTGTTGATCCGCGCATTCGTTCTATTACGTAAGGAGGGTGATGTTTAAATGGGGGCTTATGAAATTAATGACCAGTTATTAACGAATGAAGAGAAAAAAGAATTAACGATAAATAAAGATCAGCAAACGATTAGCCGGAAAAAGGAAGTGTTTCGCAAGTTTATATCAAACCCTATAGCAGTTTTAGGGGCAGTGACGTTATTACTAATTATTGTTTTCTCGCTTATTGGCGAAAGTTTAACGCCATTTACTGCGAGTGAACAAGTAAAAGAAGCAACTAATTTACCGCCTAGTAGTGAGCATTGGTTCGGAACAGACGATTTAGGGAGAGATATTTGGGCGCGTACTTGGGCTGGTGGGAAAATTTCATTAACAGTTGGATTGGTAGCAGCAGCTCTTGATATAGGGCTTGGTGTACTTATCGGTGGCTTTAGTGGATATGTGAGAGGACGTAATCGTCTTGGAACGTTAATTGATGAGTGGATTATAAGAGGGATTGAAGTGTTATACGGTATCCCATATTTACTGATTGTTATTTTACTATTAATCATTATGAAACCAGGACTTTTTACAATTATTATAGCTCTTGCGTTAACGGGATGGATTGGCATGGCACGTCTCATTCGGGCGCAAGTACTTTCATTGAAACAAAGAGAATTTGTTATTGCAGCAGAGCGATTAGGTACACCTCATATGAAAATTATATACGGACATTTAATTCCAAACTTAACAGGGATTATTATCGTAAATTTATCATTTACAATTCCAGCAGCTATTTTCTCAGAATCATTTTTAAGTTTTATCGGACTTGGAGTACAATCACCAGCAGCGAGCTGGGGCACGATGACAAACGATGCACTCGGGACGTTACTAAGCGGAGAGTGGTGGCAACTTTTCTTCCCGGCAATCATGATTGCACTCATTATGTTCGCATTTAATGCGATTGGTGATGGTTTGCAAGATGCGATTGATCCAAAAATCGTAAAACGTAATCGAAAGGAGAAAAAACATGGCACAAATCTTATCTTTAGAAAACGTAACGTTGGCCGTTGAAAAAGAGAATAGTAAGCAAGCAATTGTGAAGCATGTTTCCTTTTCTATTAACGAAGGTGAAATAGTTGCACTTGTCGGAGAAAGTGGTTCAGGGAAAAGTGTTACAGCACAATCAATTATCGGCTTAAATCAAGAATCGATTCATATTGATGATGGAAATATATCTTTCCAATCAAAGGAATTAACGGATTTACAAGAATCAGAATGGAATCAAATTCGCGGGAAAGATATTTCCTTTATCTTTCAAGACCCGCTTTCATCTTTAAATCCGACGATGAAGGTTGGAAGACAAATTACAGAAGTAATTGTGCAGCATGAAAAGAAATCGAAAAAAGAGGCAAAAGAAATTGCAATTAACTTACTAAATGATTTAGGGATACATGAAGCAGAGAAACGCTTTGAACAATACCCGTATCAGTTGAGCGGAGGTATGAGGCAGCGTATTTGTTTAGCAATTGCATTTGCTTGTCACCCGAAGCTCGTTATTGCAGATGAACCTACAACAGCATTAGATGTAACGATTCAAAAGCAAATTATGGAGTTGTTAAAAGAAAGAAAGGAAAAACAAAATACGAGTATTTTATTAATTACACATGATTTGGCACTTGTACGTGAAGTAGCTGACCGAGTAGTAGTTATGTACGGGGGACGTGTTGTTGAAAAAGGAACGATTCAAGAAGTAATTGGCTCACCTAAGCACCCTTACACAAAAAGTTTATTGCAAGCAATTCCGAATATGGATGATTCAGAAAAGGTACTTAGAGCAATTGAGGGAACAACACCTTCAATTGAAACGTTAAATAGTTTTGGATGCCCGTTTGTGAATCGTTGTCCTGTAGCGATAAAAGAATGTATTCATCGCTTCCCAGAGAGAACAACATATTCTGAGGAGCATAGTTCACATTGCTGGCAGCATATTCTGGAGCATAATAAAGCGAAATCAAAAGAGAGGGTGAATGCCTCATGACAACAGATTTAATTACTGTAAAGCAAGTAACGAAAACGTATGGAAGTAAAAATAAAGAAATCGCAGCGTTAAAAGGTATATCACTTTCTATCCCAAAAGGAACAACGCTTGGCATTATTGGAGAAAGTGGTTCTGGAAAGACAACACTTGGTAAGCTCATAGCTGGGATCGAGCGTCCAACGTCTGGTGAAATTGATTATAACAGTCAAGTTGTTCACAAGCTGAAGTCAGCTCATAAGCGGGATTTCTTGCAGAAAGTACAGTTCATTTTTCAAGATTCCACAGCTGCATTAAATCCGCGCTGGAAAGTACGCGATATTGTAACAGAAGGCTATATTTCATTCGGTTTAGGCGATAAAGGATTGAAAGATAAAGTCGCAGGTGATGCACTAGAGCGTGTTGGATTAGATAGACGATATATTGATCGCTATCCACACGAATTTAGCGGAGGACAACGTCAACGTATTGCCATTGCAAGAGCGCTATTATGTGAGCCAGAAGTATTAATCCTTGATGAACCAATTTCAGCATTAGATGTTTCACTGCAAATCCAAATTGTACATTTACTGCAAAAAATTCAAAAGGAACAAGGCTATACATATTTATTTATCGCACATGATTTACCGATGGTTCACTATTTATGTGAAAAAGTGGCTGTCTTATACAAAGGAGAACTTGTTGAATTTGGATATACGGACGAAGTATTCCGTAATCCACAACATTCTTATACAAAAACATTATTAGCATCAACACCAAAAATTTCAGGTTAAAGGAGAATGTAGGATGAAGAAGTTTTTACTGTTTGTCATTATGACTGTTTTAGCGATCACTTCTGTTGCTTGCGGTAAGAAAGAGACGCAAAAGGCGAGTGCTGGTAAGGGAGAAGGGGATCGATTAGTAACGAATATTAGCAGTGATCCGTATACGCTTGATTCTGCCATTGCGACAGATAGCACGTCAGGTTACATAATTGGACAGTTGTTTTCAAGTTTATATACGCAAGATAGTGATGGGAAATATCAAAATGAATTGGCAGAGAAAGAAGAAGTAAATGCGGATGGAACTGAATATACAATTCATTTAAAGAAAGATATTAAATGGTCAGATGGCTCTTCAATTACAGCAAATGATTTTGAGTTCGCATGGAAGCGATTATTAAACCCGAAAACAGGTTCTATGAATGCGACAGAAATGTATTTTATTAAAGGAGCAGAGGCATATAATACTGGAAAAGGTGAAGAAGGACAAGTTGGTATTCAAGTCGTTGATCCTCAAACATTAAAGGTAACACTTGAGCACCCAGTTGCTTCTATTAAACAAAAATTAGCAAGTTCATTATTTATTCCATTATCTAAAAAATCAATTGATGATAATAATAAATTAAAAGCAGATCCAAAAGAGTTAATTACGAACGGACCATTCACGTTAAAAGAATGGAAGCATAACCAAGCTATTACAGTACAAAAAAATAAAGAATACTATGATAAAAAGGTAACATTAAAAGAAATTGAGTTTCGTATTATTCCAGATTCTAAAACAGCGTACCAATTGTACAAGTCAAAAGAATTAGATTTGCTAAGTAGCTTACCACAAGAGATGATTGAAAAAGAAAAAGGAAACAAAGAATATAAGCGTGTTGCAGGATTCTCATCTTATATTTATTCGTTTAACGTAGAAAAAGAGCCGTTTACAAATGCAAAAGTACGTAAAGCATTTTCATTAGCGGTTGATCGTAAGTTTATCGTTGAAAAACTGTATAAAAATAATGCACAAGAAGCATATGCTTTTGTTCCAGAAGGGGCAAAAACACAAGGTGGTCGTGATTTCCGTAAAGAAAAAGGCGATTACGTAAAATTCGATTCAGCAGAAGCGAAAAAATTATTAGAAGAGGGCATGAAAGAGCAAGGTTGGTCTACATTACCTGAAGTAACATTAAAATTCACTACAGATACACAACATAAAAAAGTAGCAGAAGCAATGCAAGAAATGTTTAAGAAAAATCTTGGTGTAGATATTAAATTAGAAAATAAAGAGTGGAAGAGTTACATCGACACATATAAGCAAAGTGATTTCCAATTAGCTTATATGGGATGGGGCGGCTCTCTATTGGATCCGATTACTAAGCTAGATTTATATGCAGGTGATGGTCCAAACAACTATGCAAAATGGCATAATAAAGAATTTGATGCTTTAGTAAAAGAGGCAAAAGTTGAACAAAACGAAGATAAGCGTTTTGACTTATTGCATAAAGCAGAAGATATTATGTTTGATGATACACCATTAATCCCAATTATTTTCCCAAGCTCTTCATATTTACAAAAATCATCAGTATCTGGCGTCCAATTCATTATCGGTTCTAGTCCAGAACTAAGATACGTAAAAATTAAAAAATAAAGAAGTAGGCAACCGCCTACTTCTTTATTTTATTTCTCTTTTATATTCTTTTTTCGTTCCATCAGAGAAGACAACTTCTAAATCGAATTTTTGGTAGTCTTTATCAAGTTTGAATACATTTACTACTTGATCAATTACTTCTTGATCTGGTGTGTTTTTATCGAATTTTAATTCTTGTAGAAGAGGGCTTAATTTTGTAATAGCTTCGTCGCCTGTGAACTTTACATCTGTTTTATGATCTTCAATTTTTGCTTCCATTTTCTTATCCGCTGCTACATTTTTATAATCAGCTTCGTAGTCTTTCTTCGTATCTTGATAGTCTGCCTTTAAATCAAATTCATTAAAGTTTAGTTTTAAATCTGCAGGGGCCTCATTTTTTGCTTCTTCAGTCGTTTTCTTATTAGAAGTTGTATCTTCTTTTGCAGGAGCTTTACATCCTGTTAATGCAGGTACTAGCATAAGAGCTAATAAAATTGATAGTAAAATTCTCATTATAAATTCCTCCTTATGTAAATTTGTTCTATACAAGTTTTTCCCAATTTCATGTAATTATGTATGTGTTGAAAATAAATTATTTACTTATAGCTTTAAGAATTAATCCGCAATTTAAATCAAAAATGATTTGTATGTATATGGTAAATTGAAGTTGTAAGGAGGTACTGAAATGCATGAAGAATATAAAGAGATGATAAAAAAAGCAATCGAATATATAGAGAATCATTTACATGAAGAGCTTACAACAGAAAGAGTGGCATTTCACGGGGCAGTATCGATGTACCATTTTCATCGTATTTTTCAAAGTTATATTGGGATGAGTGTAACGGATTATGTTCGTAAGAGAAGATTAACTCATGCTGCACAGGCTTTAGTATCGACTGAAAGAGCAGTCATTGATATTGCAGTGCAATATGGTTTTTCCTCACAAGAGGCATTTACTAGAGCTTTTAAAAGAATGTTTCAATTACCACCAAAAAATATCGGAAGTATTTCCAGTCATTTTATATAGAAAGAGAGGGCGTTTCAATGGAAAAAGGTATACCGAAAGGATGGGTATTAAGTGGAAGTCATCCTCCTGAATATGAGATGGGTTTAGATTACGAAGTTGTTCATCAAGGAAAGGTATCTGCATATATAAAAGCAAAAGAGAACGTTACACACGGAGGGTTTTCAACACTAATGCAAATGTTCCGAGCAGATAAATATGTAGGTAAGAGATTACGTTTAACAGCATTTATTAAGAGTGAGAATGTAAGAGACTGGGCGGGATTATGGATGCGAGTAGATGGAAAAGATACAGAGCCACTTGCTATGGATAACATGCAAAATCGTCCAATCAAAAATACAAATAACTGGCAATCGTACTCGGTTGTATTAGATATAAAAGAAGAGGCTCTTGGTATTGCATTTGGTGTTTTATTATCAGGAGAGGGCTGTGTATGGCTAGATAGTATTCGATTTGATGAAGTGGATGGAAAAATTCCTTCAACAGATTTGGCAGAAAATTTTTATGAAACACTCTTAGAAGAACCGATGAATTTGCAATTTGAAGAAGTAGAAAAATAAAAGATAAGGAGAAAATATATGCTCAAATATGTAAAACTAATAAGTATTAGTCTATTAGTATCGTTGTGTATTATGGGAATCAACTATTTAATTAGTTATCTTTGGTCAGGACATATACCCTTGTTGACGTGGAAAACATATTTGATATTTATGTTTATATTTATTATGAGTTTTGGTTCAATACAAAAAGAGAGCTATGAAGAGCGTTGATAATCGTCCTTTTAGTCTTCTTAGTATTAATACATATGTATTTATCACTGCATTGGAAAAACAGGTTTGCCGTTCGGGATTATTTCCCGCAACATAAGCAGCAAACGGTTATTATACAATAATATTCAGGGAAGTTGATTTAGAGAAAAATATTATTTCATTATTACTTATTATACTAGTTACACAATTGGTAGCGGGAATCACTCTAGTTATAAAAGGGATAGTAAAGAGGAAAAGTTCTGTAGTTAAAGAAGTATAAAGTAAAAAAGGTATCCTTCGTGGGATACCTTTTTTACTAGTGTTTATTATTTTGCAACTTCTGTCCACTTGTAGTTAAATTCACCGCCGAAGTCAGTTGTTACAAGTCCTTTAATAAATCCGCGTTGTAGGTAAGAACGACCTTGTTGGTATAAAGGAGCAACAGCACCATCTTGTAATAAGATTTTTTCAGCTTGCTTCATTGCCTCCCAGCGACCTTTTTCATCACCAGCTAAATCAGTTTTTACTTTACGAATAAGCTCGTCGTACTCTTTGTTAGAGTATTTATCGAAGTTATAAGCACTATCTGTTGTGAATAGATCTAAGAATGTAATAGGGTCTGCGAAGTCAGGGCCCCAGCCATCGATTCCGATTTCGTAATCACCACTTAATAGTAGTTTTAACTGCTGTTTACGTGGTTGAGGTTTTAAAGTCACTGTTAATCCATCTAGATTCTTTTCTAGTTCACCTTTTAAATATTCGCCAGTTTTCTTAGCTAAAGCATTATCGCTTGTTAATAGTTCAATTGTTACTTTGTCAGTACCAAGTTCTTGTTTTGCTTTTTTCCAGTTTTCTTTTGCAGATTTCACATCATCTTTGACTAGATTTCCATTCTCTTTACGGAAGTCATTACCGTCTGGACTTTTTGCGAATTTCGCAGGAACCATTCCTTCTGCTGGGATTGCACCGTTATTTAAAATTGTTTCTACGTACGCTTTTTTATTCATTGCTTCGTTAATAGCGAGGCGTGCATGTTGATTTTTTAATACTGCATTTTTCTGATTTAGTCGTAAGAATTGGATACCGACTTCAGCGCGTTCCTTGAAGTTGGAATCGTTCTTATACTTATCAACAAACTCCGCAGTTAAAGCAACACGATCAATTTGTCCTGAATCATATAAGTTAACTTCTGTAGATTTATCTTTAACGACATTGAAGTTGATTTCTTCTAGTTTTACAGTTTTAGCATCCCAATAGTTAGGGTTCTTCTTCAATTGGAAGCTTTGTTCATGTTTCCAGTTATCTAATGTGAAAGCCCCGTTGTAAATTAAGTGATTCGTTTCTAAACCGTATTTATCACCTTGAGATTTTAAATACTCTTCATTGATTGGTAAGAATGTTGCAAATGTCGTTAAGCTTAAGAAGTAGGGAACAGGGCGATCTAGTTGTACTTCTAAAGTTTTGTCATCAAGAGCTTTGATGCCTAATTGATCAACTGGTAATTGTTTTTGGTTTATTTGTTTTGCATTCTGTATATCGAAGAATAAGAATGCATATTCAGCTGCTGTTTCAGGGTTTACGGCACGTTGCCAAGCAAAGACAAAGTCTTTTGCTGTAACAGGAGTACCGTTTGACCATTTTGAATCACGAAGATGGAAAGTATACTTTGTTTTATCCGGACTAATGTCAACCGATTCAGCAACACCAGGGATCGGTTTATTATCTTCTCCTATTGCATATAAACCTTCAAAAACATTTCGCATTACGTTCATGGATTCCCCGTCCGTTGCTTTTGCAACATCCATTGTTGGAATTTCTGAAGCAAATGATAAGTTAATCGCTTGTTTATCAGGTGCTTTATCGTTCGCTTTTGCTCCGCCTGCATTATCTTTATTTCCCCCACAAGCAGTTAGTAGTAGACTTGCCCCTAAAACAGATGCAACACAGGTACAACTTTTTTCTTCATTGTTCTTTCCTCCCTAAATGTGTTGTTCGTAACGTCATAATGTCCATGTCTTGAAGTTTAGCTGTAGAAGGAGAGAAAACTTATTATAAATATGTGTATATAGGTAATCAGGTGTTCTATATGTATATACATGTTGAACTATAATCTATCGTTATATGTTTCAACTTAGTAGACATTACATTTTGATGGTAAAATATTTTGTTTCTTTGATTATTTAGAATATTAACACTGGAAAGAACTATATGTCAATAATAAAAAGTAGAGTGTTAATTTTTTGGAATAATATATTGAAAAAGCAGATTTCCTCATATTAGGGAATCTGCTTTTAATATATTTTGCTAAAAAAACAATGGGTGTGGGTGGGAACACAATGATCTAAGTTGCATTTTATCCCGCATTAACGGGCAGTAAGGTCCTCACCTCAAAATTCAGTGAAAGCAAAGAAGTTAGGGGGGATCAACTGCCCTTAAAAGCCCCACTGATTAAAGTTTCACTTTATTTTTCAATTTTTGCCCACTTGAAGTTTAATTGACCAGCAAAGTCTACTTGCACAATGCCTTTTACAAAGGATCGCTCTAAATAAGATTCTCCTTTTTGGTAAAGAGGAGCGATAACAGAGTCCTTAAATAATATTTTTTCTGATGCTAGTAACGCTTCCCAGCGAGCTTTTTCATCACCAGCCAAGGTAGTTTTAACTTTTTCAATTGTGTCATCAAACTCTTTATTCGAGTAATGATCTAAATTGTAAGGGTTATTCGTCGTAAATAGTTCAAGGAATGTAATTGGATCAGCAAAGTCAGGGCTCCAACCGTCAATTCCAATCTCGTAGTCACCTTTTAATAAGAGTGAAACTTGTTGTTTACGTGGTTGCGGTTTTATATTTACCGTTAAGCCATCTAAATTCTTTTCTAGTTGTCCTTTTAGGAACTCACCAGTTTTCTTCTCAAGGTCACCATCACTTGTTAATAATTCTAATGTTATCTTTTCAGAACCAAGTTCTTTTTTTGCTTTCTTCCATAATTCTTGTGCAGATGTTGTATCAACTTTTGTTAAATCGCCGTTTGCAGTACGGAAGTCTTTTCCATCAGGCCCTTTTGCGAAGTTTTTCGGCACGAGACTAAAGGTTGGTGTAGAGCCATCATTTAATAACGTATTTACAAAAGATTTTCGATCAATTGTTTGATCGATTGCTTGGCGTACAGAAACGTTTTGTAGCACTTTGTTTTGCTGATTCATACGTAAAAACTGTACCCCTACGTTCGGACGTTCTTTAAAGTTAGCATCCTTTTTATATTTATCAACGAAGTCAGATGTTAGTTTTATACGGTCTAATTGTTTGGATTCGAATAAATTTACTTCTGTTGATTTCTCTTTCACAACGTTGAAATTGATTTCTTCGAGTTTGACATTATCTTTATCCCAATAGGTAGGGTTTTTCTTAAATTTAAAGCTTTGTTCATGCTTCCAATCGCTTAGTGTAAAAGCTCCGTTGTACAAGATTTTGTTATCTTCTAAAGCGTACTTATCACCTTGTGCTTTAAAGAATTCCTCGTTGATTGGTAGAAATGTTGGGAACGCCGTTAAGCTAATAAAATACGGAACAGGGCGCTCTAATTCTACTTCAAACGTATGGTCATCAACTGCTTTTATACCAAGTTGATCGGATGGGAGTTCTTTGCTATTAATTTTTTTAGCGTTTTTAATATCCAGGAATAAAAAAGCATATTCAGAAGCTGTTGCTGGATCGACAGCTCTTTGCCAAGCGAAGACAAAATCTTTCGCTGTTACAGGTGTGCCGTTCGACCATTTTGAATCTCGTAAATGGAATGTGTATTTCGTTTTATCAGCACTTACTTCATGAGATTTCGCAACGCCAGGAACAGGTTTATTACCTTCACCAAGATTGTATAAACCTTCAAATACGTTTCTCATTACTTGACCAGAATCAGTATCTGTAGCACGAGCCGTATCCATTGTTCGAATCTCAGTAGGTGAAGATAAGTTTAAAACTTGCTTACTAGGTGCCTCATCTTTTGCATTTGCTCCGCTCGCTTCGTTTTTATAACTACCGCAACCAGATAATAAAATACTTACTCCTACAACTGATGCAATACCGGGTACAAACTTCTTTTTCATTTGATTTTCCTCCTAAATAGTTAATAAGATTGGATGATGATGAGGGAAATGAAAAACAAAAAATCCCTCTTTTCGTATTGAGAAAGAGGGATTTTTACGTACAAGTTATGCACCCGTATATAAACGAAGTCCCTCATTCTATCTTTCAAGCACAAAGCTTGCAGGAAGTGGCACAGTATTCAAAATGAACCTGCTGCCGAGGTTTCAAAGGGCCAGTCCCTCCACCTCTCTTGATACAATGAGTAAACAAATAAATTTTATTAATTTTTGTGTTTCTTTGATAATTCGAAATCTTACACCTTAGATAATAAAGTGTCAATCAAATGGAATATAGTTTAAATTTTCAGTTTTATTAAAAATAAAAAAACCACTGCATATGGCAGTGGTTTTCCTACTAGAAGTTAAAGTTATCTGGATCTGGACCAACGCGATGATTTTCATTTAAAGCTTGAATTGCTTTCATATCATCCGAGCTTAATTCAAAGTCAAAGATGTTTGCATTTTCAATAATGCGGTGTTCTTTAATAGACTTAGGGATTGTTACAATTTCATTTTGTAGATCCCAACGTAAAATAACTTGTGCAGTCGATTTATTATATTTCGTAGCGATTTCTTGTAATGTTGGGTGATTAAGTAGCTGCCCCTGCATTAATGGTGACCAAGCTTCAAGCTGGGTGTTATGTTCTTTACAGAAGGCATGTAATTCTTCTTGTGCTAAACGTGGGTGGTATTCCACTTGGTTAACCATTGGTTTAATTTCTGCAATTTCAAATACATCTTGCAAATGGTGAATATGGAAATTACTCACACCGATAGCACGAACACGACCATCTTTATAAAGCTGCTCTAAAGCTTTCCATGATTCAGTGTATTTTCCTTTTACAGGCCAATGTACTAAATATAGATCTAAATATTCTAGACCTAATTTTTCTAATGTAGTTTCAAATGCTTGTAGTGTTGACTCGTAACCTTGATCACTATTCCACACTTTTGAAGTGATGAATAACTCTTCACGAGGAATACCAGATTCTTGAATTGCCTGTCCAACGCCTTCTTCGTTTTTATATATCGCAGCAGTATCGATACTACGGTATCCATTTTTTATAGCTGCTTTTACAGAATCAATTACTTCTGTACCATCTTCAACTTTAAAAACACCCAAGCCGAACCAAGGCATTTTCACGCCGTTATGTAATGTTGTATAGTCGTTTAAACTTGTTAAAGTCATATTAATTCCCCCTAGCTTTTTTATTGGTCGCTTCAACTGCTTGTTGAATGACTTCTGAAAAATTATTTTCATATAGAACTTTTAAGCCTTCAGCCGTTGAACCTCCTGGTGTTGTTACTTGTTCGCGGAGCATAGCTGGATCCTGATTTTGCTGGAGCATAGCGGCAGAGCCAGCAATCATTTGAATAACAAGGTGTTTTGCTGTTTCCTCATCAATACCATAGCTTTTCGTTGCTGCAATTAAACCTTCAGCAAAGTGATAGAGAAAAGCAGGTGCACTACCAGTAACTGCGGTAAGTTGGTGAACTTCCTCTTCGGTACAAGGTTGCGAGGTACCGATGCCTTTTAAAAGAAGTTGTAACGTTTCTTGATGTGTTTCATCTACAGAATGTCCCGTCGTATATAAGGAGATAGACTTTCCAATTCCAGCAGCTGTATTTGGCATAATCCAAGCAACAGGTGTCCCTTGGGGAAGTCTTTCTTCTAGATAAGATGGTCCGATTCCGGCAGCAACTGTCACGACAAATTGATTAGTTAGAAGAGGGGATAGATCCGCTAATAGCTGTTCATGTGCGACAGGCGGCATTGCTAAAACGATTGTATCTACAGATTTAATATGCTGTTTCCAATCTGTTGTAATCGATAGATCATATTGAGTTTGTAATTGCGTTAGTTTTTCTATGTTACTTCGGTTGGAAACAATAATTTCTTCGATGTATTCTTTACTTGTTGTAAGTAGTCCAGCAAATATAGCTTCTGCCATACGACCGGCACCAATAAATAAAATTCGATGTTTATTAGGCATATCCTTTATTCCTTTCTGATGAGAATATGTTATAAAAAACGATACCATTTTTAAGAGAATTTTGTAAAAAGAAACGGCTTATCGTAAGTGGAATAGATGAGTGGGGAGTTTTACAGGAGAAAATTTATAGTAAGTATAAGAGTTATTTCTTATACTGTTGATAGGGAGTTTATTACATATCTGGGGAGAGATAAATATGGTTAGAAGTCCACTTTTTTTACTCATTTCTAGTATTATTTGCATATTAGTTGGGTTCTATATCCGATCAAGTTATATTGAAATTTTCGCATCGGTTATGGGGATTATTAATGTTTGGTTACTTGCAAGGGAAAAGGTATCAAACTTTTTATTTGGGATGATTACAGTTGCGGTATTTCTGTATATTTTCACTACACAAGGCTTATACGCAATGGCAGTATTAGCAGCCTTCCAATTTATATTTAATGTGTACGGTTGGTATTACTGGATTGCGCGTAGTGGGGAGGAGAAGGTAAAACCGACAGTTCGCTTAGATTTGAAAGGATGGATTATTTATATACTTTTTATTTTAGTTGCTTGGATTGGTTGGGGATATTATCAAGTCCGTTATTTAGAATCGACAAGTCCATATTTAGATGCTTTAAACGCTGTATTAGGATTAGTAGCTCAATTTATGCTGAGCCGAAAAATCTTAGAAAATTGGCATTTATGGATTTTGTATAACATAGTTAGCATTGTGATTTATATTTCAACGGGCTTATACGTCATGTTAGTATTAGCTATTATTAATCTATTTTTATGTATCGATGGCTTGCTAGAATGGAAGAAAAACCATAAAGAGCGAGAACGTGTAAATAATTATATTTAGAAAATAATTGTAATCAAAAAACCCCCTGAAGCATATACGTTTCAGGGGGTTTAAATATAGTTTAAATTTATGCTTTTGTCATACCAAGCAATACAGCGCCGCCGATAATTAAAACACTACCTAGAGCAATAAAGATCAATTGACGTTTTGTTTTCTTTTCACCTAAGAAGACAATCGCACCGAATGTTGAGATAACGATTCCAGTTTGAGATAATGGGAAGCTTGTCGCTACTCCGACACGTGGTAATGAAAGAAGTAAGAATAAGTTTCCTGTTCCCCAAAGTAAACCAGATACAGCATTACGAATTGCATATTTGTTAAATGGTTTATGTTTAGACGTCAGTACAACCGCACCAACGAACATACCAACTGCCTGTGGTAAAATAGCAGACCAACCATCGATATTATACCAACGAATAATAATTACATATACAAGATAGCCGAAAGTAGAAACAATTAAAGTAAGAAGTCCCTTTTTCAATTGTCCTGGTGGCTGTGCATTTTCTTTATCATCTAGTGATGTGAATACTACACCAACTACGATTAATAGGATTGCAATCGTTCCCAGAACAATCGTTGTAGTAGTAGTCCACTCACGAAAAGCGATAACTCCAAAGATAGAAGTTGCAACAAGTTGCATACCAGTAGAAATAGTTACAGTAGTTGAAACACCTAGTTTTTCAACTGTTTTTAATTGGTTTACTTGTCCTAAAGCCCAGAATAAACCTGAAATAAAGCCAACAATCAAGACTGTCATTGTTAAAGTTGGTTGAGTAAATACATACATAGTTGTTGCGAAGAATAGAGCACCGATTGTCATACCTACCGTTTGGCTATATGCACCACCGCCCATTTTTACGCTTACTAATAAGATGTTTCCCCATGCGATTGCAGGAAGAAGCGCTAATAAAATGTCCATTACAAGACTCCCTTCGGTTTTCTATACCAATATAATTACATATCGTTCTAACGATCGGTAATGCTCCACTAATAGAGTAGAAGATTACCGATCGCTAAAACAGGATGAAGAATTTACGATATAAATGCGTTTTCATTTCTTCATTTTTTGAAACACTTTCATATAATAACAGGAAATTACCTATTTTAGAAAGTGGATTCAAATAAAATGTATATTTAAATAAGAGAAAAAATTCAGTTATTAATCAAATCATTTTATTTTCCGGGAAATAAAAAGCAACTTTTGTCGAAAGTTGCTTTAAGAAGTAGTAATTCTTCTATTAATGAGTTGAATGCATAGTAAGAATAGAAGGGACATACTAATCGTTATGATTACAAGCGTCCAAGCTAGTTGCATATTACTCGCATCAATAGCCATATAAATCGCCGTTGGAATCGTCTGAGTTTTGCCAGGTATATTTCCTGCAAACATTAAAGTTGCACCAAATTCACCGAGTGCGCGAACAAAGCTCAAAATCATACCGCTAAGTAGTGCGGGGAATGCAAGCGGGAGTGTAACATGTAGAAAAACTTGATATTCACTTGCACCAAGATCGCGCGCGCCTTCTTCAATTTGTACATTTGCGATAGAAAATCCTGTTTTTGCTGATTGGTACATGAGCGGAAATGCAACGACTGTAGAAGCAATGATAGCAGCAGTAGATGTAAACATAATGGACTGCTGAAATAATGATTCAATCCACTTTCCAATGGGACTGTTATTTCCAAAAATGATAATTAGAAAAAAGCCGATAACAGTTGGTGGAAGCACCATTGGTAATAAGAAAATAGTTTCTAGTAGTACTTTATATCGCCACGAGGAGCGCGCTAATGCTCGTCCAATAATCGTTCCTAAGATCGTAACGATTATTGTGGCGCACGCAGCTACTCGCAAGGATAGAAAGACAGGTGACAAAATTGCATCAAAGCTCATAGCGATTATGGCAGGATTGTAAATCCATATTTCTTAAAGATAGATTGTGCATCTTTTGATTGTAAATACTCATAGAATGAAGTCGCCTCTTTCTTATGCTTAGATTCCTTTATAACACCTAAAGGATAGTGGATTGGCTCATGAGAATTAGCTGCTACCGCTTCTACAATTTTTACCTTGTCTGAAACGAGAGCGTCTGTTTTATATACAATACCAGCATCAACATTACCTGTTTCTACATATGTTAACACTTGGCGAACATCTTTTGTAAATACGATTTTATTTTGAACGTTATTCCAAAGATTTTCATATGTGAGAGAAGCTTTTGCATATTTTCCTGCAGGTACAGATTCGGGTGTACCAAGTGCGATTCTCTTGATTTTCTCATCCTTTAAATCTTGAAATTTTGTGAGAGCACTATCTTTTGGAACGACTAGAACTAGTTCATTTCCAAGAAGGTTTTTCCCTTCTTTTTCATTAATAAATCCTTTTTTAACAAGAGTTTGGAATTTATCCTCTGCTGCAGAGAAGAATAAATCAGCAGGTGCACCTTGCTCAATTTGTTGTTGAAGTGCACCAGAAGCACCGAAGTTAAAAGAAAGTTGAATAGTTGGTTCTTTCTCTTTATATTGCTTTTCAATTTCTTTTAATGCATCTTGTAAACTTGCAGCCGCTGATATAGTCAGCTCCACTGATTCTCCCTCTTTAGCAGCTGACTTTTCTTCACTTGAACAAGCTACACTGAATATAAGAAGAAAAGAAAGTATAAGTACCCCAATGGATCGTAAAGTAAATTTGTTCATAAAAAATCTCCCTTCGTTTACTAAATTAATTATAACTAAATATAACTAATTATAACTAGTTATAATTGAATATAATTTGAACGATATAGTTGTTTTTAAAAACTAGGAGAAATATTCTTTTCTTTGTTACAATGAAGGAAGAAAGTGAGGAATCGTCTATGGATCATCATTCCTACACAACGGAAGAAGTAGCAAAGCAATTAAAAGTATCAAAATTAACTGTATACGACCTAATTAAAAAAGGAGAACTCCCTTCTTATAGGGTTGGTAGACAAATGCGCATTGATGCAGCTGATTTAGAACAATATATAAAGCAAATGAAAACAGGGAAGGTACAATTTACTCCTGTAAAGAAGGACGAAATTAGTAGTTCGAATACACGCATCATTAGTGGTCAAGAGCTAACGTTAGATATGTTGGCAAAGCATATAGAAAATCGATTGCCAAATTCTAATATATTGAGAGCGTATCAAGGTAGTTTAACGAGTTTAGTGAAGATGTACCAAGGAGAAGGAAGCGTCGTTAGTTTACACTTATTTGATGGTGAAACGGGTACATATAATGTTCCTTACGTAAAACGTATTTTAGTTGGACAACCATATATTATGATGAATTTATTAGCAAGAAATGTTGGGTTTTATGTGCAAAAAGGGAACCCACAAAATATAAAAACATGGGCTGATTTAGCTCAGTCATCTATACGATTTGTAAATCGAGAAAAAGGTTCTGGTATTAGGGTGTTAGTGGATGAGCAATTGCGAATTCAAAAATTAAGTAAAGAAGATATTAACGGGTATGAATGGGAAGAATCGAATCACCTTGGCGTTGCCTCGCAAGTCGCGAATGGAAAAGCTGATGTTGGGGTAGGATCAGAAAAGTTTTCCCAAATTGTGAACGTAGACTTTATTCCAATAATGAAAGAACAGTATGATTTAGTACTTCTGAAGAATAAAGAAAATGAGGAACTTATTGAGGTTATAAAAGAGGTTTTGCAATCTGAAGAGTTTCACAATGAATTAAAAGCAATTGGTGGATATGATATAAGCAAAACCGGCCAAATTATATATGAAACAAACTAAAAGGCTGCTTGTCTATAAGACGAGCAGCCTTTTCTATATATAAAGGGGTTGGGGGAAACAAAGTGTTAAATAAGACTTTGAGCAAGTGCATAAATGAATGCAGTAAGAAGAGTCGCTCCACTTGCAAGTCCGATAAAGTCTGATTTTTTGAAGGTAATGTTGTTCATCATAATCTCTCCTTATTTGTTTAATGTAGTTGCAACTGCTTTAGCATCGACAAGTGCGGATAGCACCATGCCCATTGTATTGAAAAATTTGTTTGATTTCATTTTGTTCATCATGCGTATCCGCTCCTTTTCGAATTGTTGTTGCCCTGCTTTCTGTCTTAATTATATGAAATATGGCCGCCTGCAACTATCGAATTAGCTTACGGGAGGATTACACTTTTGTAAGAAAAAAAGACATTCATGTAAGAATGTCTTTTAAAGCATATTGATATGATGGTGCTCTTTAATTGTTTTTAAAAAGCTGCGCATCGAATTGGTCATGTAACTATCTTTACGGCGTATGAAAACAGTTGAAATACTACCATATTTCTCCGGAATTGGATGACAGTGTACTTTACCTGCTGTAGAAAGGTGTTGCACCGCAGACTGGGGGACGAGTGTAATCCCAAGACCGAGCGCTACGCTATTTAATATAGTTTCTAATATGTTAAACTCCATAATTCTTTTTGGTAGCAAACCTTCATCTTTAAGCCATCGTTCAAGCTTGGAACGGTATCCACATCCTTGATTAAAAACGAGTAGGGGCGTCGTAGTAAATTCTTCTATATGAAAAGCTTTATTTTGTGTAACAAGCATTAATTTCTCAGTACTAACATCGTATTGTTCAATTAGTGGATGTTTAATAGGACCTGATATAAAGGCGCCATCTAATTGATGATCAAGTACTTCTCTAATAAGTTCTTCCGTTAGACCGGCTTGTAATGATAAATCGACATTTGGATAGCTTTTATAGTAAGAAGACAAGATGGTAGGTAATGTACTGACTGTTTCGACTGTACCAATTTTTAATATGCCAGATGGTGTTTCGCTATCTAAAAACACTTGTTTTAGCTCTTCAACATCTTGCAAAATTTTATGAACGTAAACGAGCATTTTTCTTCCTTCAGCTGTTAAAGTCATGCCTCGCTTATGACGGTAAAAGAGAGGTGTTTTCAGCTCGTTTTCTAATTGTTTAATACGTGCGGTTACATTTGATTGTACATAATTTAATTCCTTTGCTGCGCCGCTTACACTACCGCGGTCGGCAACGCTCTGGAAGATTTGTAAGTCTCGTAATTCCATTTTATGCTCCTCCTTGATGTTAACTATCATTATAAATGATAGTTAACATCATTTTGAATCATTTTACGTGATATATTTTTTCTTTTACAATTCTCTTTGTGCAAATAGAAAGAAGCGGGGGATTGTGGTGAGAAAAGGTCAAATGATAATAGGTGCTTTGGCATGTTTAATTGCAAGTATGTCATGGGGAGCGATGTTTCCGGTTGCTGATCATGCTCTAGAATACATAGATCCATTTTATTTTTCGTTTATTCGTTATGGGGCGGTAGCAATTGTATTGATTGTATTATTGCTAATGAAAGAAGGAAAGAAGGCATTTCGCTTAGAAGGAAGAGGGAAGTTACTCGTCTTTTTTGGAACAATGGCTTTTACCGTATATAATGTATTAATTTTTCTAGGACAAATGTTAATGGGAAAATCAGGTGTAATGGTAGCTTCTATTATGGAGGCGCTTATGCCAATGATTTCAATTTGTATTTTATGGGGATATAAAAATATAAAGCCGAAGAAATATATGATAACGAGTATGATTATTGCGTTTGTAGGGGCTGTATTTGTTATTACGAAAGGTGATATGAGTTTCTTTTTAACATTGAAAGATAATATGTTTTCACTAGTATTTATATTTGTTGGTGTTGTAGGATGGGTTATTTATACGATGGGTGGTCAAACGTGTAGCGATTGGTCAACATTACGTTATTCAACATTAACTTGTATATTTGGGACAGCAGTTACAGGAATTATAACTATAATCATTACGTCACTTGGATATGTATCTGTTCCAAGTATGGAAACGATTTCTATTGTGAAATATGATTTATTATTTATGATGACATTACCAGGTATTGTAGCGCTACTTGCTTGGAACTACGGTGTGAAAATCTTATCATCCATTAATGGTATTTTATTTATTAACTTTGTGCCAATTACTACTTTAGTTATTATGATGATGCAAGGGTATAAAATAACAACATTTGATATTGTAGGAACATTATTTGTTATTGCAGCGCTTATTCGTAATAATGTTTGTCAGAGAAAAGAAGAAAATATAAATAAACAAATTTTGCAAGAAAAGCAATTGCGTCAAGCTGTTTAATAGGCAACTGGAGGATTTTATATGTTAGAAAGTTTATTGTTTTTCTTTGCTGCTGGAGTTGCCTGCGAGCTTGCAGCAATTAATCGAAACGGTCGTAAAAATATAAAACAACAAGCTGAACTGATACAGCTTTTAAAAGACTTGAAGGAAAGAAAAAATTAAAAAGACGACCGGGCATAGACGGTCGTCTTTTCTATTATTATTTATATAAAGGGGAAAGGGGACACAAAGTTATATAAGCGTAGCAGCGTAAATGAAAGCAGTAAGAAGAATCGAGCCGCTAGCTAGTCCTAAAAAATCTAATTTATTAAAAGTCATGTTATTCATTATAAATTCTCCTTACGTGTTTAATATAGAAGCAACAGCTTTTGCATCGATAAGAGCGGAGAATACCATGCACATTGTATTTAAGAAATTTTTCGTTTTCATTTTGTTCATCATATAGATCCGCTCCTTTTCAAATGGTTGTTGTTACTTTCTGACTTAATTGTATAAGATAGTGGAGGGAGCCACTATCGAATTAGCTTACAAGAAAATTACACTTTTGTAAGAATTGAAATTTAACAATAAATACTTATTTTTATTACCAACTCCTAAAACTTAGTGTTATAATCGTTGTAAGAAAATAATTATACTTCGGATATTCAGAAAGGAACGAAACAAATGTATAAACCAATTACATTTTCGTTGAAATATATATTTAAAATGGCTGGGAAGGTAGAAGTACAAGGGAGAGAGAAATTACCGGAAGATGGCCCTTACGTTGTTGCATGTACACATACAAGTTTTATGGATGTTTTAATGTTAGCGGCAGGAATGTACCCAACCCAAATTCATTACATGGCAAAAAAAGAATTGTTTGAAGGGAAATTTAAAAATTGGTTTTTTAAAAATGTAAATGCATTCCCTGTAGACCGTGCGAATCCAGGGCCAAGCACATTGAAAATTCCATCACGTTTATTAAAAGAAGGAAAAGTAGTAGGGATTTTCCCGAGTGGGACGAGGTCATCAGAAGACGTTTCACTAAAAGCTGGGGCTGTTACGATTGCAATGCGTTCTAACGTTCCGTTAATACCGGCAGCTTATGTTGGTCCATCAAGTGTAAAAGAATTGATAAAAGGAAAAAAAGCGCGATTAGTTTTTGGAGACCCAATTCAAATCGATGCTGAAGAACAAATAGATCGAAAAACGGCTATGAAAATGATGACAGATGAATTAAATGCAAAGTTTGAAGAACTAAAGGAAGTTTTGCAGCCAAATCAAAAATAAGAAAAGACGATCGTGCATAGACGGTCGTCTTTTCTATTATTATTTATATAAAGGGGAAAGGGGACACGAAGTTATAGTGTAGCAGCGTAAATGAAGGCAGTAAGAAGAACCGTGCCGCTAGCTAGTCCTAAAAAATCTAATTTATTAAAAGTGATGTTGTTCATAATGCATTCTCCTTACTTGTTTAATGTAGAAGCAACAGCTTTTGCATCGATAAGAGCGGAAAATACCAAGCTCATTGTATTTAAGAAATTGTTCGTTTTCATTTTGTTCATCATATAGATCCGCTCCTTTTCAAATGGTTGTTGCCCTGTTTCTGACTTAATTATATGAAATGTTGCGGAGAGTCACTATCGAATTAGCTTACAGGAAAATTACACTTTTGTAAGAAAAACGAATGAAAGTGTCATGATGAGAAGATTTGACATATGTTCATGTGATTCATTAAGTTAAAAGTAGAGGTGAGTGTATGGCTAATATTAAAGATATTGCAAAGATGGCTGGGGTTTCAGTTACGACTGTTTCGAGGGTATTAAATGATCATCCATATGTAAGTGAAGAAAAAAGGAAAGTTGTTTTAGAAATAGTTGAGAAATTGAATTACTCGCAAAATGCAAATGCTGTTCATTTATCAAAAGGGAAGACGAATATTGTTGGCGTGATTTTACCTTATATTAATCATCCGTCTTTTGATGCGATGGTGGGTGGAATGATGGAAGTTGCGTTAGCTCACAACTATCGAGTGCTTCTTTGTCAAACGAACTACAATAAAAAAGAAGAAATGAAAAGTTTACATATGTTGAAAACAAAGCAACTAGACGGTCTTATCATTTGTTCTCGTGCCAATGAGTGGGAAACTATAGAGCCTTATGCAGCGTATGGGGCGGTTATTGCTTGTGAGGATAATGATATTGAAAGCATATCGAGTGTATATACAGATCATTTTAATGCCTTTCAATTAGGGATGAGTTACCTTATTGAAAAAGGTTATAAGAAGATTGGATATTGTACGGGAAGAAAGTTAGGGCCAAGTAGTAAGAAACGTTTTGATGCTTATAAACAACAGCTACAATTAATAGATGAAGAAGTGATGGAAGATCGGATTTTCACAGAATGCTTTACGTTAGAAGATGGTGTAAGAGTTGCACATCAATTCAAGGAGATGGAGAATCCTCCTGAAGCATTAATAGTGGCAGGAGATGAAGTTGCTATTGGGATCATGACAGAAGTTGAAAAATTAGGTATTGAAGTTCCTGAGGATTTAGCGATTATTGGTTTTGATAATCAACCGATTTCTCAAGTTTTACAACTGACAACCATTGACCAAAATTTAAAGGGAATAGGTAAGACTGCTTTTGAAATGTTTTATAGGCAAGTAAGTGATGAGAGTTCTAAACAAGAAAAGATGGAAATTCCGTATAAACTTGTGGAACGCTCCACGGTTTAGTGTTAATCCGTTATGTGTATAATCACATAACGGATTATTTTTTGAAATGTCTTTGACAGGAAACGCGTTTCATACCTTATAAAAGAGTTACACCGGTCTGTAATAATCCATGGATTCTTTTCAAGTGTTAAAACAATGAATAGAATTTGGAGGGATATGCATGAATGAACTTTTATTAAGTATGAAAAAATATGTAGAGGATGACGAAAAGATTTTAGCGTTTGTCGTAGGGATATTTGAAAAGGATGACTTTACTTTATGTTATCAACATGGGATTTTTGTTGCCACTACTAGACGTCTTCTATTTTACGGGAAAATTCCGTGCTATCCTGCGATATTTGAAGAGTATTCGTATTTGCATATAGATGACATAGATTTCCGTCCATATTTCGAATGTACTTGTAATCGTGAAACCATTAGAGCTAAGTATATTCAGAGTGGGAATGTGGAGCGCTTTGTCCGTACAGTTAGAGCGAATATGAATAATTAATCACCCCTTTGTTTAAACATAATATCTTGGTCTTTGTGAGGGGAAATGCGGAATAAAAACAACTTCTAAACCTCTAGGAGATAGTGATACAATGTCAAATGGGGGGAGGTATGAACTATGGTTAATCAACGTATAAAGGAAATAACACTAATTACAATTGGTTCATTATTATTCGCAATTGGTATTAATTACTTTGCAATTCCAAACCGTTTATCAGAGGGTGGAATTATTGGTTTAACAGTTGTTACGTACTATTTATTTGATTGGTCACCAGGAATTGTGAATTTTGGTTTGAATGCAATTTTATTAGCTGTAGGTTATAAATTTTTTGATAAGAAAACGATGGTTTACACAATTATAGGTATTGTGGAAACATCTTTGTTTTTATATGTTACAGAACATATCGAATATCAAGTAAATAGTGATACGTTACTAGCAGCTTTATTTGCTGGTGTATTTGTAGGTATCGGATTAGGCTGTATGTTCAAAGCTGGAGGTACATCAGGAGGATCGGCAATTTTAGCTCGACTAGCAAATCAATATTTAGGTTGGAGCGTTGGTAAAGGCGTACTTATTATTGATATCGTTGTAATTGCGGGTTCTGTATTTATAATAGGACAAGAAAAGGCAATGTATACACTTGTAGCTGTATTTGTCGGAGCGAAAGTAATTGATTTCATCGTGGAAGGTATGGATACAAAAACAGCTGTTACAATCATTTCAAATCAACCGGATTTAATACGTGAAACTATTACGAAAAACATGACACGGGGTGTCACTGTATTAGAAGGACGCGGCGGATATACTGGTAAAAATAAAGAAGTTTTATATATCGTTATTAATAAACAAGAGCTTGTTAAGTTAAAGCAAGTTATTAGTAGAGTTGATGAAGATGCCTTCGTTGTCATTCACGATGTGCGTGATGTACTTGGTGGTGGATTTAAAGCAAGCTAAAAGGTGAACGAGAAAATTCGTTCATCTTTTTTTCATTCTTACAAAAATGTAAGGGTAATGTAATGGGATTGAATGGTAGATTAAATTCCTGCTCTTTAGAATGGATGTATAAGTATCCTGCAGAGGAGGAAGATCAGTATTATGAAGAAAAAAATAATTACTACTGTAATAGCTATGGTAGTGATAGTAGTAGTATTACTACCTACGAAACTTGGACCAGTTATTGATAAATATAATCCGCTTTATACGACGAAAGAATACTATACAATTGTGGATGCGATTGGTCAGCATGTCGGTGATGAATGGTATGAATATGAATTTATTGCATTTGATGAACGTGGAAGAGAACAAAAAATAAAGAAGACTGTTAAGCATATGTTAAAGAGAGATGAAGCATTAAAGGTGTACGCAAAAGGACGCTACGGCGAGGCAATTGAAGAAATTGAAGCTGTAAATATTCCTATTAATGCGAAGAGTAAACTTTTAACGATGAGATAGCGAATTATACCCCCGCCTATTTTTTGTCGAAAATAAAAATACTAGGTAGGGGTATTTTAGGTTCATGAAAAAGCCTTAGTCCATATGGACTAAGGCTTTTCTTATTATATAAAGGGGAAGGGGGTACATTGTAGTAGCATGAGTGAAAGGTATAAGAAGAGTCGGCTACTAGCAATGTAATTTGGTTATGTGAGTATTCTTCTTATTTGGCTTACTTTCTAACTTTATTGTACGAAATATAGGTAAGGGAAACTATCGAATTACATTACACATAGCTTACAAACATGTAAGCCTTCTGTAATGTAATTCGATGGTTAAAATATAGTAAATTTCATATAGTGTAACTAGAAAGTCTTACTGTATCACTTTCTGTTTGTAATGTTAATGAAGAATGAAAAACCAACTAATTTTTAATAGCCCTCATCTCTATTTAGATGAGGCTCTTTTTCAAACCTTACAACATTGTAAGGTTTACGTAAGTTAATTCGATAGTAATTTTGTCATATTTTTTGCATAATAGATACAAATAGATAAAAAATAATTAGGGATATATTAAGAAGGGAGAAAACGGGGATGCATAAAGAAGAAGTAGTGAAGTTTCCAATTAAAGATTTCTGTAGCTACTTTACTGTTGCCATAGTATGTATTGGATTATTTGATATAATAACAAATTTAATTGTTAACTAATATAGATGATAAAACAAGAAGGGAGACCCTTTCTTGTTTTTTTTATGGGGGCATAAAGATGAAATGGATTGATAGCCATATACATGTTGATCAATATCAGGATGAAGAGAAAAGTAGATTACTTACAGATGTGGAAAACAGTAAAGAGATACAAGGGCTTATTGCAGTATCTATGAATTATCAATCATGTCTAGAAACTTTATCTTTAGCAAACCGATATACTTTTGTACATCCAGCAATAGGTTTTCATCCGGAGCAGCCCATTTATAAAGAGGAATGTGAGCAAATTTATAAATTAATTGAAGATCATGTAGAGGAAATCGTTGCGATTGGTGAAGTGGGCTTGCCATATTATTTAAGGAAAGAAGATGAAAATATTGCTATTGATCCATACATAGCGGTGTTAAAAAAGTTTGTGGAACTAGCTAGTAAATACGATTTACCAATTATATTGCATGCGGTTTATGAAGATACTGACACTGTATGTGGTTTACTTGAAGAATATAAAGTTTCGCGTGCACACTTTCATTGGTTTAAAGGAAGTGAAGAGACAATGAAACGGATGATGAGGAACGGTTATTATATTTCTATCACACCGGATGTTTTACATAAGGAGAAAATTAGAAAAATAGTTTCGTATTATCCGCTTGAATATATGATGGTAGAAACAGATGGGCCGTGGGAATTTCAGAAGGATACGATGACACATCCTTATATGATAAAAGATGTATTACAAGAAATTAGTATAATAAAAAAAATATCAGTAGAGAAAGTTACTGAGCAAATATATGCGAATACGGTGCGATTTTATAAAGTTAGTGAGTCATAAAAAAACACCAAGCATCTCGCTTGGTGTTTTTTTTATGACTCTAATTTTTTCGCACGTCTTAATAATAAAAGAAAGACAATTATAATGAACCCAATTATAAGGAAGAACCCATATTGTTTTATATAATCAATTATGTCATTCGCACTTGTTGGTTTTTCAACGTGAATGCCTTCTTTATTAGTAGTAATATGAATATCTTTCATTTTTACTTCATTCATGTCTTTTTGTAAATCAATCCACTCTATGTTTGGAATACTTTCTAGTTCTTTTAATACTTCTTCTAATGGTTCAACGCCCAAGTAAGGATGATAAAATGCA
The DNA here is from genome assembly GCF_046534555.1 of Bacillus sp. SIMBA_074. Taxonomy (NCBI): domain Bacteria; kingdom Bacillati; phylum Bacillota; class Bacilli; order Caryophanales; family Bacillaceae; genus Bacillus; species Bacillus sp. SIMBA_074. The sequence continues at coordinate 51,981 of NZ_JAWRYM010000028.1, forward strand.
CCGATAATTCCATCAGATAGTTTAGTGATAGATAAAGCACGTTCTTTCATTTTTGCTATAGCTTGTGGCTTCCCTTCTTCAATAAAGCCAACAGTTTCAGGAATTAATTTCATCCCATGTAAAAATGACGGTGTACTTATATAAGCCGGTGAGTGCATTGATTTCCAAGTTGTATCGTTTAGTTGTATTTGTCCTACATAAGTTGAAAAATATTGTGATAGTATTTCATATCCTTTTTGAGACATTGTATAGTGCGGAGCTTCAAAGGCAATTGGATATAATTTCGCTTCTACAAGCTCTGTAATCCCTTTTTCAATATGATCTTTAATATATTTTTCTTCGAAGGATTTTCCGTTTTCTACGTATTTATTATAGTCTTCTGTAGAATGAAAATCTTCTTTTGTCTTTGGTTTTTCATGGTTCGGTTGGCGAATTGGTTGATCTGTTTTTACATCCCAAAATTCAAAACCTTCGCCAGTTTCACTATCATAAAACTGATGTGTGTAACCATGCATAACGATAGAGCCACCATTATCTTGCATAAAGTGTAAAACATCGATTAATTCAGAGTTATCCTTTAAATGTACTGTTTTTCCTGTGTCTGGATCTTTGTAAACAGGGATAACGGTAATCATATAAGGGAGCTTTTTCTCTTTTAGTAATTCAGCGATTTCTTTTAATTGCTTTACATCTACAGCTGGATGAACGTCTTCAAGACGTAAATAAGCTGAAGTTTTATTTGTTTCAGGTTTTTGTCTGAAATAAGAAAATAACATTTCACCGACGTAATGAGACATCCAATCGAAAAGGTTTGGAGTTGCAACATAATAGGATGTTCCTTGCTGAATGATTAACGGATGAGTTCCATCAGCACTCAAGGCGTAAGCAAGAGTTGTTCCTTTTGTTTCAATTTTCTTCATTAAGCGTTCTTCATGTAATTCGTTTTTTAACTGGTTAGTCGGATATTCTATAGTGTGAATTCGTATATCGGTTTCTTTCGAGGTAATGAAAGAAAAACGATTAGATAATTGTTCAACATTTTGTCCTAAAACTAATATGGGACCTGAGAAGTTTTCTAGAAATTGTTTTGCTGCAATAGAAAAATCTTCTTTTTTCTCTCCGATATAAACAATATGTGTATAAGAAGATGATTCAGTACTTTCCTTTACTTCCTTTAAGCTTTTTACTGTTATATCTTTTGTAAAGTGCCCTAACTGAGTATTAAGGATTTGTACATTGTTTGTAATTTTGTTGTCTTCTGTACTATACAAAACGAGTACTTTTGATTTTGATGATGTTTGTGCAGAGGTATGTATAGGAATGAGTAGTAAAATGCTGAAAAAGATTAGTAGAGTTCTTTTCATTTATTTATGCTCCTATTCTATATATAGAATTCAATTTACAATTATATACAAGAAATAAGTTATAGTCCATGTAAGTTACATTTTTGCACGTATTTACCATATGTTTTTTCGCAAAATCGGTCTAAAGCATGATGATAATATGTATAGTAATTTGCTATGATTGAAAGGTAAGAGAATGATAGAGTGTTGGTAATTGTAAAAGAAAGGCTGAAAGGGGACAAATTTCAGCGGAGAAAGAGGTAGAGGTAGTGAAGAAATTCTTTGTAGGATTTTTAGTTGTTCTTGGAGTGTATTTATATTTCCAAGGAAAGTCTGAAGGAATGGGTAAGCTAATGAATGAGACAAGCTATGTTGATTCAGAAGAAGCAAAACAGATGAAACAAATCATTATAGAGGAAGCAAAGAAAGTAAACCTTCCGGAATGGATACCTCTTACAATTGCCGAACACGAAAGTAGGTTAAATCCAAGAAGTGTTGGAGATAACGGAACTTCATTCGGATTGTTTCAATTACACCGCGGTGGTGGGCTTGCGCCAGATCATTTAACTGATGAAGAGCTGAAAGATCCACGTACAAATGCGCAAATTGCAATGCCGCATTTAATGAAAGGTTATAAGCGCGGGGTGCAAAAAGGTTTGACTGATTTTGCATTACTGAAATATATAGCGAATACATCTGGATGGCCAGGGAATTTAGGACCAGAGTGGACGGATAACAATATGAAGTATAACATCGGATTAGAGGATGTATACTATCGAAATAAAGGTGTAATCAAAGAGTAGGTTTTCTATACCTACTCTGTTTTTTTATGAATAATTTCATCCTTTTCTTTCGTGAAATACTGCGCTAGTTGTATTTTCACATCTTCTAGTTTTGTAGAAACTTGAGGTATTTTATATCCTACATACAACGGTGAAACGACAAACCTAGGAACAACTTTACAAATGATTTTCCTGTTTAAGTGATAGAAGAATAAGTTATAACTACTACATCCTTTATGGAAATCTGTCAGTATGTAACGTACAGTTTGCTGAATATAATTGGCCATTTCATCTACACATGCAATATCTTCAATGATGATATTAAATTCAGTAAAGCCGATAATAGGACGCTCTGAAATGTTGAGTTCAATGCGTTCATTTTTTTGAACAATTACCCCTTGGAAATTTGCTTCCTCAATATTTTCAAGATAGTCTACATGTTTCATTCCGATAATTTGCATATGTGCATGGTGCAAACTTCCGCCTGAAAATGGACCATGATTTTTGTATAAAATCACAGAAGTGAATTCTTCATTTTCCTGTAAGTTTAACCAATGGAGAATAGAGAAGCGAATTAGTTTTCTCGTATGTTCTTCTGTATATGTTGCGATATGGTCTTCGCAATTATCTGTTTCGATTAGCACGGTTTGAAAGGTATCCTTTAATGTAGGGAATTTATTTTTCAACCAAATAATAGAGCCCTCAGTTGCTAAAATATCCGTTAAATTTTCTCTGTCACAAAAAGGACATGCAGTGTTTCTGTTCCGAATACTTTCTGGTTTTTGTTTACCGATATCGTTTAAAAAATATAGTTGTTGTGTATCCATTTGTATATATGCCCCTTTAAAATATATGTAAAAATCCCGCTTAATACATTCGGGAAAAGGAGAAGGAAATCCTTTAAAGGGAATAGGGAAAAATAAAAGACAAGATATCCTCATTGCAATAGGGTACCTTGTCTTTTATTTTTTCTTTAATAGTGTGTATGGATAATATAGAGCATTTTCATTTTGTTTCTTTTTTCTATTTTTTATTGTGTATAAGGCAATTGTTGTACTTGCGATTACAATAATGGCTTTCTTCATATTCATATACCCCTTTTTATTGTTGGTTTAATTCTTGGCTAACTGCTTTCGCATCAACTAAAGCATGTAAGATCATTTTTACCATGTTCATCATAGTTCTTTCCTCCCTTTTATAGTTCGTTTAGTGCTTTTACAACTGCTTGTCCGTTCACTAATACCTCAAAGATTGCTTTTACGATTTCTTTCATCATGATTGTTTCCTCCTTGTTTTTGTCTCTCTTGTTTACATCTTTATTGTATAGGGAGGTATCTTTTCGTACTATCGCTTTCCATTACGTGAACATAACAGTTTTGTAAGATTTGATGTCACTTATTGAAATGTTTAGTCTATCTTCATTATTTTCAGAAAAATGACTATTCAAACATAAATCGGGGAAGTATAATAAAGAAGTAAGTATTAAATTCCGTACGAAAGGAGTGAATGAGATGAAATGTTCTTTAGCTACGCGCGCAAAATTTTTAGATTATATCTATATTTGTCGTGCGATTTTTCATGATGTAGTTGTTAACGGGATACGTATGCCCTTTTTTAACAATTGCATAGTAGCTATTGAACGATAGAAGTCTCTTCACCCATTTTTGATAAACGTGTGAAAAGGGAGCTATTTGGCTTCCTTTTTCTATGACAAAAACCATGGGGAATGTTTCTTTCCCATGGTTTTTTATATTGAAAGGAGTACGGAAAATGACAATTTGTAGTGTAAATAATGTAAAGAAATCTTTTGGTGGAAACATCATATTTGAAAATATATCGCTTGAAATAAAGAATGGAGAACGTATTGGATTAGTTGGTCGTAACGGTAGTGGGAAGACAACTATCTTTCAGCTTTTAACAGGAATTGAGGGTTTGGATGCAGGAGCTATTCATGTGAAGAAAGGTACGCGCATTGGTCATGTAGCACAAATTCCAAAATTTAATAATGAAATGAATGTATATGATGTATTAAGCTCCGCTTTTAAAAAGGAAAAAGAGTTGGAGATAGAAATGCATGCTTTAGAAAAAAATATGGCGGAAGAACAGGAATCATCTGCTTTACAAAAATTGATGGAGAGATACGGAGTAATTCAAGAAAGGTACGCGTTTCTCGGTGGTTATGAAATAGAAGCGAATATTATGAAGGTAGCAAATGGTCTACAGGTGACGGAACTATTTCCAAGGTCATTTATGGAGTTAAGTGGTGGAGAACAAACAAAAGTAAGCCTTGCGTATATGCTATTGCAGAAACCAGATTTACTTTTGTTAGATGAACCAACAAATCATTTGGACTTATTTGCAGTCGAGTGGTTAGAACAATTTCTAAAAGAGTATACAGGAACAGTTATGGTCATTTCGCACGATCGCTATTTCCTTGATGAAGTTGTAACGAAAATTTTTGATTTAGAAGATGGAGAAATTCACGTATATCATACGAACTATTCACAGTTTGTTGAGGAAAAGGAAGAAAGGCTGCTTCAAGAATTTCAAGCGTATCAAGAACAGCAAAAGAAAATAAAGAAAATGAAAGAAGCAATTAAGCGTCTACGTGAATGGGCAAATCAAGCGAATCCGCCGAATGAAGGATTGCATAAGAGAGCCAGAAATATGGAACGTGCATTAGAGCGCATAGAGAAACTAAAGAGACCCATTTTGGATAGAAAACAGATGGGACTTCAGTTTGAAGGGCAAGAGAGAAGCGGGAAAGATGTTGTTGTAATGAAAGAAGTGAGTAAAGGATTTGCTGAACGATCTTTATTCGAGAAAGTAAATTTGCATATTCGTTTTCAGGAGCGCGCAGCTATCGTTGGACGTAATGGTACAGGAAAGACTACATTATTAAAACTATTACTAAAAGAAATGCAGCAAGATGCTGGAGAAATTCGGATTGGTAGTAGTGTGAAAATCGGTTATTTATCGCAACATGCGTACGGGAATATGAAGAACAATGTATTGGAGGCTTTCAGAGATTGCGTGGCTGTAACAGAGGGAGAAGCAAGACATATATTAGCTCGTTTCTTATTTTATGGTCCAGCTGTTTTTAAGAAAGTAACACAACTTAGCGGTGGAGAAAAAATGAGATTAAGGCTCGCGCAACTTATGTATCAAGATGTTAACTTTCTTATTTTAGATGAACCGACGAATCATCTTGATATTGAATCAAGGGAAGTTTTAGAGGAGGCTCTTGAACAATATAATGGGACGATTTTAGCTGTTTCACATGATCGTTATTTCTTAAATAAATTGTTTGAAAAGACATATTGGATTGATGAGCACAAATTATTTGAGTTTGCAGGGAACTATGCATGGGCTCGTCAAAAGTGGGAAGAAAGAATTGAGAAACAAGTAGTAAAACAGAAGCAGCAACAGCAAGGGAATAAAGCGTTAGAAGTAATGCCTATAAAAAAGAAGAAGTCTAGGGATTTAGAGGCAGTTGAAAACGAGTTAATGCATATAGAAGAAGATATATATGCACTCGAATGTAAAATGGAAAATGTAGTTGATGTTGAAATGCTTGAACAATTATATGAAGAAAAAACGAAAAAAGAGTTTTTACGAGCGGAGTTATATAATGAGTTAGAGAACATTGTGGAGTAAAAAGTAGAAAGCTAATTCCTTTCAGTTTTGCTGAAGGGATTAGCTTTCTTTTTTATCCCGCTATTTGCGGGGCAGTAAGACTCCCACCTCAAAATTAGGTGGGAGCCCTGCTGCCCGTAAACGCCCGATTGGTGAGGGTTAATAATCGGTGGGGGATGAACAAAACCCCCACTGATTAAAGTTTAACTTTATAATAATATTTTACGTAAGGGATAAATAAAAAATGTGTTTCACGTGAAACAGTAATTTTGATAAATTTATGTTACGCAATTTTCATCCAGCAAAAATTCCATATCGAAATTGAAGAACTGGTAAAGAGAAAAATAAATGTTATCAAAAGCTTTTTCAATAATAGTAATTACAGAAGTGTAGGCTAATTATTTCCCGAGACATAAGTATGCGTGATAGAGACTCATGGTTGAAAGTAAAAAAGAAAGCAGAGTTACAGCTTTACGCGCTGAACTCTGCTTTCTTTTTGTGTGGTATCTTCCCTCGTTGAAATTATAATAGCGATCCCGAGCATAATAAAAAAAGCTAAAAAGAGGACGAACTTTGGGAAGAAAGGGAACAGTAATAACGCCCCGACTATTATGATTGTTAATAATACATAGTGCAGGACATATTGGAATAGGTTGTCCATATTTTCGCCCCCTTCTTGGTAGTTAATTGTTATCATTCTATGCGGGACTATTAGGTAATAGAAGGTGTTTTTTATTTTTTGAAAGAAATCAATTAGCAAGGATTGACATAACTAGTGAAAAGGAATAATCTTGAAATTAATTCATACTATTTTTATGGGATAAATAAGGATGGTTACAGAAAGGATCTTTATGTTACTACTTAATTAGAAAACAGGAAAGTAAGGGTGAGAATTATGCGAAAGGCCTTGAAAGGGTTATTTGCTACATTCCTTAGTACATCGGTTTTATTAGCAGGATGCGCTCAAGAAGAGAAAAGTACAAATGAAGCAGCAAAGATGCCGAAAGTAAAAGATGAGTTTATTAAGGCGAGTGACAAAGTAAAAAGTCCAGCAAAGGCAAAAGAAAGAAAGGATACCTTTGTAGTGGGAATGCCGAGCCCTGGCGGGATATTCCTTCCGCATTTTATGGAAAATGGGTGGGACGGTAATATAACACAAGCTATCTTTGCTCCTCTCGTTGGATTGGATAAGGAGGGGAAACCAATTCCAATTCTAGCGAAGAAATGGGATATTTCGGAGGATCAGCTTACATATACGTTTCATTTGAAAGATGATTTAAAGTTTAGTGATGGTTCACCGTTAACAGCGGATGACGTAGCATTTACATTAACTGTACTACATGATCCAACTTATAGTGGTGCAACGGACATAAGCCAAACAGCAATAAAGGGTGGGCAAGCATATAAAGAAGGAAAGGCTACATCTATTGAGGGGATTCAAGTCATCGATCCGAAAACAATTACGATTACAACTGAAAAGGTAAATGCCCAAACATTATCGTTAATTGGTGGAGAAGTTATATCAAAAGCTTATTACGGTAAAGAATATAAGCAAGGGAATTTAGAGTATTTAAAAGAGTTATATGGAAAACCGATGGGAGCAGGAGCTTATAAACTAGATAAATATATTCCAGGTCAAGAAGTTCGTTTTGTAGCAAATGAAAATTATTTTGAAGGTAAACCGAAGATTGAGCACTTTATTTATAAAATTACAAAAGGTGATACGAAGCTGCAACAATTTCAAGCGGGCGAAGTAGATTATGATGGCTTCACGACAAATGCGGAGACGATTGAACAATTAAAAGAGTTAGGCTTTGCTAATGTTAATGTGTATACGGGAAGTTCATACGGTTACATTAAAATGAATTATAAGAAGTCATACTTTAAAGATAAACGTGTACGCCAAGCGTTTATTTATGGATTAGAGCGTCAAAAGGTCATTGATACATATTTCCAAGGATACGCTTCACTCGTTAATGTACCAATTACACCAGTTTCGTGGGCGTATACAGAAGAAGGAATCAATAAATACGAATATAATTTAGAAAAGGCGAAGAAATTGCTCGATGAAGCTGGGTGGAAAGCTGGATCAGATGGTATTCGTGAAAAAGATGGCCAAAAATTGAAGGTAAGTTATTTTGCTTCTTCTGCAAGTAAAATCAATGATGTGATGATCCCCGTTATGAAGGAGGATTATAAAAAGATTGGGGTAGATTTCAATCCTGAATACATGGACTTTAATACGATGATTTCCAAGGTAATTAAAGGAGATTATGATTTAGCGATGGTCTCCACACCGATGATTGATGATCCGAGCGGAACAATTGAGGAGTTTGTTTCGACAAGTAAGCGTAATTATGATGGATATCATAATCCGAAAGTAGATGAATTAGCTAAGCAGGCATTAGAAACATTGGATATTGAAAAACGAAAAGAAATCTATAAAAAACTATATCAAGAGTTAAGTGAAGATCCACCTGTTATTTTCTTAAACAATAGTAAAGTCGTGTCTGCACATAATGCACGAATTCAAGGATTACAAGAAGATAATTATAATGGTATTTTGTTAAGTTTACCTAAATTGAATATTGCTCAATAATTTTTGGAGAATTCTCGAAATATTTATATAGAAATAATTGACAAAATATACTGAAAGATATAAGCTAATAACCATAAAGTCTACCGGAAAGGTCGGAATAAGATTGTTACCCCTCAAAAACAACTATTTTTTTATAACCAAAGCCGACTTTTCCGATTGGCTATAAAATGTTGCTGTGGGAGGCATACATTAGGCAAGCAGTTCATAAGGTGTAATTATTAAAAAAAAGTTAGGGTGGGGACAATGAAGAAAAAGACAAAAAAATGGGCTGGTGTATTTTCGGTATTACTGAGTAGTTCGCTTGTGTTATCTGCTTGTGGGGGACAGGAGGATACGGCTTCTACAGAACCAGTAAAACAGCAAGATTTAAAAAATATAAAAGTTGAAAATATTGCTGCGACAGATAAGACGAAAGTACCAGATAAAGCGAAGAATAGAAAAGATACGTTAGTAGTTGGTATTAGTAAACCAGGCGGCGTATTTTTACCATATTTCCAACAAAATGGTTGGGATGGAAACGTCACTTCAGTTATTTTTGCATCTCTTGTATCTACAGATAAACAAGGAAAACCAACTCCAGAATTAGCTGAGAAGTGGGATATTTCCTCTGATCAGTTAACATATACATTCCATTTACGTAAAGATTTGAAATTTAGCGATGGTTCACCATTAACAGCAGATGATGTAGCGTTCACATTGACGCTTTTACATGATAAGGCATATGAGGGTGACAAAGACATTTCTCAATATGCTGTTAAAGGTGGTAAAGAATATAAAGAAGGAAAAGCAACTTCAATTGAAGGTATTCAAGTTGTTGATCCGCAGACAATTAAAATTACAACTGAAAAAGTTAATTCACAGGCACTAACAGCCTTAGGTGGAGAGGTATTATCAAAAGCTTATTATGGAAAAGATTACAAACAAAATACAAGCTTAGATTACTTAAAAGCGTTATATGAAAAACCGATAGCTGCGGGTCCATATAAATTTGAAAAGTATATCCCAGGGCAAGAAGTACGATTTGTAGCAAATGAAAATTATTATGCGGGTAAACCAAAAATTCCAAACTTCATTTATAAAATTACTTCTGGTGATACGAAGCTTCAATTATTCCAAACAGGTGAGGTTGACTACACTGGCCTAGGTACTGGTGACGAAGTTCTTGAACAGGCTAAGGCTTTAGAATTTGCAAATATCCAAATCGAAACAGCAGCGTCATTTAGCTATATTTATATGAATAATAATAAGCCGTACTTAAAGGATAAAAAGGTTCGTCAAGCACTTATTTACGGATTAGATCGTAAAAAATATGTTGATACAGCATTGAAAGGATACGGTACGGTAGCTAATGTACCAATTCATCCAACTTCTTGGGCTTATACGGAAGAAGGAGTTAATAAATATGAATACGACAAAGAAAAAGCGAAAAAATTATTAGATGAAGCAGGATGGAAAGTTGGTTCGGATGGAATTCGTGAAAAAGATGGTCAAAAATTAAAGCTTTCTTATTTCGGCCCAAGTTCGGCTAAAGATAGCGATTTATTAATTCCGATTGCAAAAGAGAATTATAAAGAAATAGGTGTAGAATTTAACCCTGAATTTATGGACTTTAATACTATGCTTTCGAAGGTAAACAAAGGTGATTATGATTTAGCTTCTGTTTCGACACCAATTACAAGTGATCCGAGTGAAACAGCTGGTGAATATTTGTCGGGTGTCAATGAGAAGAGTCTTGGTTATAAAAATGCAAAAGTAGATGAGTTAATTCAAAAAGGTATTGAAACGGTAGATATTGAAAAACGTAAACCAATCTATAAAGAACTGTATAAAGAATTAAGTGATGATCCACCAGTAATTCTATTAAACTATCGTAGAACAATTACTGGTTATAACGGGAATATAAAAGGAATTGACCCTGAAAAATACAATAGTATTAGTGCAAACTTACCAGCTCTATCTATCGAAAAATAACGAGAAGAATGTATAAGTAGAAGACATTTTTTCATTCGGCAAGTAGTGTGCCGCTTTGAAAAAATGTTCTTCTATTTTAAGCATAAGATTGGAGAGAAAAAGGGTGAAAACATATATCATTCGTAGGCTGTTACAAATGATTCCTACACTGTTGGGGACATCGATTATTATCTTCTTCCTGTTCGCACTTCTTCCAGGAGATTATATTGATTCAAACCCGAAGATTACACCGGAAAGAGCAGCTGAACTTAGGGAATTGTATGGATTGAATAAACCAATTGTTGAGCGATATTTTCACTGGCTAGGTAATGCATTGCAGGGGGACTTTGGTTTTTCTCTTCAATATCAAGAATCTGTAACGTCATTATTAAATAAATTTATATGGAATTCGTTTATTGTTGCGATTATTGCATTGTTCTTTATTTGGCTAATTGCACTTATTATCGGTGTATTTTCAGCGACAAAGCAACATTCTTTATTCGATAAGCTTGTAACAATTGGTGTATTTGCAGCGATGTCATTTCCTTCATTCTTTATCGGTTTGTTTTTAATTAAAGTGTTTGCGGTTGACTTTAAGCTGTTACCGATAGGCGGGATGATTGATGTTGGGAGTAATTCAACTGGGCTTGCTTACGGAATAGAAGTTGCAAAGCATATGGTTTTACCCGTATTTATTTTAACTCTTCTTGGAGTTGGCTCATTAACTCGTTATTTTAGAACGAGTATGTTAGAGGTTGTACGGCAAGATTACATTCGAACGGCTAGAGCAAAAGGTTTAAAGGAGAAGACCGTTATTTATAAACATGCATTAAAAAATGCAATTTTGCCGGCTATTACATTGCTTGCATTTGAATTACCAGGGTTGTTTTCAGGGGCAATTATTATAGAACAAATTTTCAACTGGCCAGGTATCGGTAATATTCAATTAGAAGCACTAAATTTTCGTGATTATACGGTATTAATGGCATTTACGATGTTTCTTTCGTGTTTGACAATTGTTTCAAACTTTTTAGCGGATATTGTATATGCAGTTGTTGATCCACGTATTCGGTTGAAGTAAGGGGGGGAAAGAGATGGAAACTGTTACAGCAACTACGGAAAAAAAAGAAAAAAAGAAAAGAAGGAATGAATCATCGCCGTGGAGGCAAGCTTTTAAAAGGATAAAGAAAAATAAAATGGCACTTATAGGATTTTACGCATTAGTTTTTATGTTGTTATTTTGTTTTATTGGTCCATTCTTTTCACCGTATGCATCAGGAAAAATACAAGTTACGCTAATTAACAAACCACCTAGTTTTTCTCATTGGCTTGGCACAGATCAATTAGGAAGAGACATTTTAACGAGGCTTATGCAAGCAGGACGGATTTCATTAACAATTGGCTTAGCCTCAATGGTGTTATCCGTTATACTAGGTGCTTTATTAGGAGCGATTGCAGGTTTCTACCGTGGTATCGTCGATAATATTATAATGCGTCTTGCGGATATTTTAATGTCGATGCCAGGATTACCGTTACTTATTATAATGGGAGCTATTTTATCAGAATGGAAAGTACCATCTGATTATCGTCTTTATGTCATTATGATCATTTTAAGTTTAGTAGGTTGGCCAGGACTTGCACGCCTCGTACGAGGTCAAATTTTATCGCTGCGAGAACAATCGTTTATGCAAGCTGCTGATGTGCTCGGGATAAACGATTACCGGAAAATTGTATATCATTTAATCCCAAATGTTCTGCCGATATTAATTGTTGTATCCACATTAGGTGTTGCAGGTTCTATTTTAGGAGAGTCTGCACTAAGTTACCTAGGACTTGGCGTTGTCCCGCCTACACCATCGTGGGGAAATATGATTAGTGCAGCAAACTCATTAATCGATTTCCAAAAGCGTCCGTGGTTATGGATCCCGCCTGGTTTTGCAATCTTTATAACAGTTGTATCAATTAATATACTTGGCGATGCACTTCGTGATGCATTAGATCCAAAGATGAAGCGGTAGGTGAGAAAGCATGAGTAGAGCAGTAGTAGAGCTAAAGGATTTACAAACACACTTTCAGACGGAAGAAGGTATAGTAAAGGCTGTCAATCATGTTAGCTTTTCAGTTCGAGAAGGTGAAACAGTTTGTGTAGTAGGCGAATCAGGTTGCGGGAAAAGTGTAACGGCTTTATCTATTATGGGACTTATTGCTGAATCTGGCGGCATCGTTGGTGGTGATATTCTTTATGAAGGAAAAAGTCTTTTAGGAATGAAAGAGAAAGAACTTCGTAGTTTAAGAGGAAATGATATCGCGATGATTTTCCAGGAACCGATGACATCACTTAATCCGGTCTTTACTGTTGGAGAGCAAATTGTTGAGACGTTAAGAGAGCATGAACTACTTAGCAAAAACGAAGCATACAAAAAAGCAATTGAATTAATTCGTAAAGTTGGTATTGCTCGTGCTGATGAAATTGTCCATTCTTATCCGCACGAATTAAGCGGTGGTATGTTACAACGTATTATGATTGCTATTGCACTTAGTTGTAATCCAAAGTTATTAATTGCAGATGAACCGACAACAGCTCTAGACGTTACGATTCAAGCGCAAATATTAGACTTACTAAGACAAGTAAAAGAGGAATTTAAAACGTCCATTTTATTAATTACACATGATCTAGGTGTTGTAGCGGAAATGGCTGATTACGTTGTTGTTATGTATGGTGGAAAAGTTATTGAAGAGGCACCGGTACTAGAAATATTTCAAAATCCGAAACATCCATATACGCAAGGGTTGCTAAAATCAAAACCAGTAATGGGGAAACGAACAGATAAACTTTATTCTATTCCAGGGCAAGTTCCAAATTTAGTTGGCTTAGATGAGTTTTGCTACTTTAGTGGTCGCTGTGAACATTGCATGGAAATATGCAAAAATGAAGCGCCAAATCTTAATGTGCATGACGAGGATCATAAAGTAGCTTGTTGGTTATATGAGGAGCGTGCTGGGCAATGAGTGAACCATTATTAGAAGTGAAGAACTTAAAAACGTATTTTCCGATTAAGGGCGGCGTATTTAGTAGAACGATTGGACATGTGAAAGCGGTAGATGGGGTAAGCTTTACAATTGATAAAGGAGAAGTGTTTGGCCTTGTAGGAGAGTCTGGAAGTGGGAAAACGACGATAGGAAAAACAATTCTCCGTCTCGTTCAAAAAACAGAAGGTGAAGTGAAATTTAAAGGTCAAGATGTTCATGCTTTATCAAAAGAAGAGCTGAGAAAGCATCGTCCTAATATGCAGCTCGTCTTTCAAGATCCATTTAGCTCATTAAATCCAAGAATGAGAATTGGAGAAGCGCTTGGTGAGCCAATGTTGGCTCACGGACTAGCGACGAAAGAAAATGTCCGTGCAAAGGTGATAGAAGTATTGGAGTTATGTGGTTTAGCGCCGTATCATATTGACCGGTACCCTCATGAGTTTTCCGGTGGGCAACGTCAACGTATCGTTATTGCAAGGGCAATGGTATTAGATCCAGAATTTATTGTGGCTGATGAGCCTGTTGCGGCATTAGATGTATCTATTCAAGCGCAAATCATTAATTTATTTAGTGAATTACAGGAGAAAAAGGGATTGTCCTATTTATTCATTTCACATGATTTAAGTGTTGTGGAGCACTTATGTACGAAAATTGGAATTATGTATTTAGGAACTATTGTGGAAACAGCACCACGTGATGAGTTATTTGCGAATCCACTTCATCCATATACAAAAGCATTATTATCAGCAGTGCCAATACCTGATCCAACGGTTAAGCGAGAACGGATTATTTTAGAAGGGGATATTCCAAGTCCGGCAAATCCGCCGTCAGGTTGCCGTTTTCATACGCGCTGCCCCTTTGCTACAGATGTTTGTAAAACGAATGTACCAGAATTTCGTAATGTGGGTGAAGATCATTTTGTTGCTTGTCACCATGTGTAAAAAAAGGACTCTTTCAAAAAGTGAAAGAGTCCTTTTTTTACCCCGCATTAACGGGCAGTAAGACTCCCACCTAAAAATTCGACACATGCGGGGAAGTTAGGTGGGAGATTAACTGCCCGTAAAAGCCTGATTGGTTCAACTAATAATCAGAGGAACCCCGCCTCTGATTAAAGTTGAACTTTATTTACTAGATGAAGTTTGTTTCAATACAAATTGCTCGATTGCATGAGCAACACCATGTTCATTGTTTGTTAATGTTACAACGTCACATAATTTTTTTACGTCTTCTTCAGCATTTCCCATTGCAACTGATAAGCCGGCTACTTGTAGCATTGGCACATCATTAAAGTTGTCACCGATTGCAACAGTATCTTCAATTGGTATATTGAAATAAGCTGCCATTTCTTGCAAACCATTGCCTTTATGGCCATGCTTATCCATAATTTCTACATTAGTAGGAGCTGATGCGGTAACTGAAATATCCGTATCTTCTTGTAAAGTTTGCAATAGCTGCGAACGATGAGCAGCATTAAATGTCAAAATAAAGAATTTAGATATTTCTAATTCTGGATTATTTACGACATCTTCGATTTTTTGGAAATCAGTAATTAAGTTTGATTTCTTTTGTTTTTCTGTAATTCTTTCAAGTTCCTCAAGTGTAACATCTAGTGTATGCTTGTTTTCTTCGAATGCCTGCATAACTTGATCTTGCCATGTATAAGGAGAGTAAACCCCTTTATTTGTGTACAACTTATATGGAAAACCTTCAGATTCTAGTAATTTTGCAAGCTTGTATACTTTATCATTTTGTAAACAACGCGAGTTAATTACTTTTCCGTCCACATAAACAATTGCCCCATTGCTTGCTCCAACTGGAAGAGATAGTTTATATTCTTCCAATAATTTCAAAGCATCCTCTTTCGCGCGGCCAGAACAAATCATTACAATATGACCAGTCTCTTTTGCGGTTTGGATAGCTTGTAAGTTCTCTTTGGAGATTTCAAGATTAGATGATAGTAGTGTACCATCCATATCTAGTGCGATTAATTTCAAAATGACCACCTCTTTGTTTCCATTATACATAGTTATATAGAGGAAACATATAAACTTATCTTGGAAAGATAGTATTTTATCCCGCATTAATTTCTAGTAAAAGTGCGATTGGTGAGGGGAATAATTAGTAGGGAATGGAACTCTCGTTGATTAAAGTTTCACTTTGGTTTTTAACAAAATAGAGATGAATAATATTATATTTCGCTTTATGACCTTAATGTTACACTAGTGTTACAAATTTGATTGTAGTAGAAAACGTATTAAAACAAGGTTTTTGAGTGTTTATTTAAAAAAACGTAAAAAAAGTGTAATAAAATTTACGTAATTATATTGCAACGTAATAATAGTTATGTTACATTAGTGTTACAAACGTTACGTAATCAATTTCAATGTAACGTTAACATGAAAACTATGAACTAATCATTTCTTAATAATTACATATAGATAACTTATAAAAAAGGAGAATGAATGATATGAACAACGAGCAAGTATTAAACGTAACAAAAGGTGACTTCGTAGGATCAGCAAGCGGAGCAGTAGTATTAACAGCATTAATCGTATTTCTATCAAGCGTATTAGTATAATAGAAGTTTTGTAACAAAAGATAAATGAAGGGAGAATGAAAGATATGAAAGAGCAAGTATTAAAAGTAACAAAAGGTGACTTCGTAGGATCAGCAAGTGGAGCGGTAGTATTAACAGCATTAATCGTATTTCTATCAAGCGTATTAGTATAATAGAAGTTTTGTAACAAAAATAAGATAAGGGAGAATGAAAATTATGAACAACGAGCAAGTATTAAACGTAACAAAAGGTGACTTCGTAGGATCAGCAAGTGGAGCGGTAGTATTAACAGCATTAATCGTATTTCTATCAAGCGT
>NZ_JAWRYM010001233.1:0-236 GCF_046534555.1 Bacillus sp. SIMBA_074
ATCGGGGCAGGATAGTTCAATAGAGGTTATATTAATTATTATGTTGAATTTCAATACTTTAGCCGCCATTTTGTTTGGCGGTTTTCTATTGCTAATAAAAAAAGTAATAAAAAATATAATATTTTTTGTAACGAAATTACCTTGAATCGGATATATATAGAAAGGAGGAAAAGGCTTGGGAGAACTAGATGAAATTTATAGCAATTATGCCGAAGAAGTATTCAAATATCTAATGT
>NZ_JAWRYM010001234.1:0-236 GCF_046534555.1 Bacillus sp. SIMBA_074
CTAAGAAAACGCGAATTGCAAATCGATACAAAAATTCTTTTTAGCGTTTGGAAATTGGAATTTTCTAAATATACTTATATCCTACCCTAAGAAACTTATCTCTGCAATATCTTTTGAAGAGAAATATTTTTCTTACTTCACATATGAAATGTTCGGTTTTTGACCTTATATTAAGGAATTTATGATTTAAGAGGGAGTTATTTCTATGAAAATCAATATATCCTTCAATTCTGAAT
>NZ_JAWRYM010001235.1:0-236 GCF_046534555.1 Bacillus sp. SIMBA_074
TTTATTTTTTTATCTCGCTATTTATAGGGAGTAGGGCTCCTCCTCCAAAATTGCGCGAATGCAAGGAAGTTAAGTGGGAGACATTCTGCCCGGAAAATCCCGGTTGGTTCAGGCTAATAATCAGTAGGGATGGATAAAAAACCACCGAGTAAACCTCTATTTAAGGAATGGAATAGAACTAGAGTTCATTATGAAAACAATGTGTAGTGAATATGTATACGATGTTTGTCTTAAAG
>NZ_JAWRYM010001236.1:0-236 GCF_046534555.1 Bacillus sp. SIMBA_074
GTTCCAGTCCGCGCAGGCGCTCTACGGCACCTGAGCCGGCTCAGAACAGCTCGCCCTGCGGCGACGGCGGTCGCACCGGCGCGGGCGGCGGGGGACGCCGGAAGCGGGTGATGTCCAGTGGCGGGTCGTCACGGCGGGGATCGAAGCCGGCGCGCCGGCAGGCCAGCTGGAAGCGCCGTGCCAGCAGCTCGGCGTAGACGCCCTGGCCGCTGAAGCGCTGGCCGAAGCGGCTGTCG
>NZ_JAWRYM010001237.1:0-236 GCF_046534555.1 Bacillus sp. SIMBA_074
GGTCGTGGCGACCGCGCTGGGGCTGGTCGGTGTGTACCTGTTCCCCATCGTGCACCGGCTGTTCCACGCCCTGCGGAATCCGCTGCTGATGACGCTGCTCGGCGGCGCCGTGCTCGGTCTGCTGACCTGGGCCCTGGTGGTCTGGCTGCTCGCCGGGTTCGCTCTGGCCACCAGCCTGGCCACCGTCGTGCAGGCCGCGAACTCCTCCACCGTGGTCGCCACGCTCAACCGGATGG
>NZ_JAWRYM010000174.1:0-373 GCF_046534555.1 Bacillus sp. SIMBA_074
CGTCCACGCTGAAGGCCTGCGAGGGCGTCAATCCGTGGCTCAGCCGGGCGAACACCGCGAAGGTGTCCGGCAGCGACCTGGTGATCTACGCCAACGGCGGTCAGAAGGTCGGCACGCTGCCCAAGAGGTGAGCGGCGGAGATCAGCATGGGCGCAGTCATCGGGGCGATCCTCCCGCTCGCCGTCGGCATCGCGATCAGCCCCATCCCGATCATCGCCGCGATCCTGATGCTGCTGTCCCCGAAGGCGCGCGGAAGCAGTCTGGGATTCCTGCTCGGCTGGGTGCTCGGCATCGTCGTCGCGGTCGTCGTGTTCACCCTGCTGTCATCGGTGCTCCCGCGCGGCGAGGGAGAGCAGTCGAAGCCGATCGTCGG
>NZ_JAWRYM010001238.1:0-235 GCF_046534555.1 Bacillus sp. SIMBA_074
TCTCCTCAGTCTGAATCATCTTGGTTCTTTAAAGACATAACGGGCATAGCACCTGTGCATCCCGTTTACGTCATTGAGGTAATAATAGCAGCGATAAGTAAAAGTGAGAGCAGGTCACGTCCGGAAAACGGTTGTCACCACACAACAGACTTGTTACAGCCCCCGAGCCGGAACATCATTAAAAACATGCTGTTGTCAGATGTTGTTTATCAAGCTTAGTGAAAGCATCAATCAT
>NZ_JAWRYM010001239.1:0-235 GCF_046534555.1 Bacillus sp. SIMBA_074
GTCGCTCATGAAACCGACGGGCACGACCGCCACGGCTTTCCGACCACGTTCGGGCAGCTCGCCGATGACATCGCACACATCGGGCTCGAGCCACGGCTGGGAAGCGGGGCCCGAACGCGACTGGTAGACGAGTTCCCACGAGACCTCTGCCGCCTCGGGGATGCTCTCGCGGACCCGGTCCATGACCCAGGCGGCGACCGCGAGATGCTGCGCCGCGTATGCGCCGCCCTCACCC
>NZ_JAWRYM010001240.1:0-235 GCF_046534555.1 Bacillus sp. SIMBA_074
GTACCGCTTGTTCATCATGTGTTCCCGGGCACCTTTTTGATGGGGCTATTATTGATGGCGCTACTGATGAGTCTGGCGCATCTGTTTTTCCGCAAAAGCAAGCTATGGCTATTCGGAATCGTCTTCTGTGTCTTCTATGAGTTCGTTTTGCTCTGGCAAATGCCTGTCGCTTGGGTAACCTTCTGGAAATCGACGTGGGGTACTCGCGAAACGCCGCAGGATGTTGAGGCAAGGC
>NZ_JAWRYM010001241.1:0-235 GCF_046534555.1 Bacillus sp. SIMBA_074
CTCGGCGATGGTGCGTGGGTAAACGATCTTGTTTGCCCGAAAGGTATGGGTCCCGGACCACGTGCGCTCGCTCATCAGGTCAGAACGCCCAGTCGATGTGCGGCTTGGTGCCGGGCGTCGCCGGCTCGATCTCCCGCCACTGCTGGCCTTCGCCGCGAATCCAGTCGCCCACGGTGGGAGCTACGGACTGCGGGAACTCGAGCACAGTGATTGAATGCGCCGGCAAGGTCACCCG
>NZ_JAWRYM010001242.1:0-235 GCF_046534555.1 Bacillus sp. SIMBA_074
GGGAAAACAGCTCATGGAAGAAACTGACCAATTATGGAGATTTAACTGGTGATAATTTGGGGAACCATACTGCTACGATGAATTTGAGTATGTCTGGATTTGATATTCAACAGGCTGGTAAAACAGCAACCCAAACTGAAGCCATTGCTTTAGGTACAGATAATGTAACTCCACAGATTGGTGATGTGGCAACTGCTGCCGATACTCAGGGAAATATAGTATGGAAACCGTTGCC
>NZ_JAWRYM010000175.1:0-372 GCF_046534555.1 Bacillus sp. SIMBA_074
CGCCTGATACAACGGCCCAGTCTGGTCCCCAGCCATCGCCCCCATCGAGTGGTCGTCGAAACCGGCGAAGGTTGCCTCTTTGCCGCTGGCGTCCTTGATCGGGTCGTCCAGTGCGATGAGCGGGATGTTGGCAGCCTTAGCCGCCGAGATCACCTGCGGGCCGATCTGCTGGTCTGGGACGGTGATGAGAATGCCGTCGACTTTCTGGGCGATCATCGCATCGAGCTGGCTGATGGCCAGATTGGAGTCGGACTTGAGGTCGATAACCTTAAGAGTCACCTTCCCTGCCTTGTCCGCGGCGGCCTTGGCACCCGCGGCCTGATCGACGAAGAACTGCTGGTCTCCTTGCTTCTGAAGAAGCGCAATCGTGAT
>NZ_JAWRYM010001243.1:0-235 GCF_046534555.1 Bacillus sp. SIMBA_074
ACCCGCTTCTCGGCCCTGGGCGAGGAGGCGTTCATGCCCAAGGTCGATACCATCTCCACCGGCTTGTTCCTGGTCGAGCACTTCGAACTCAACGACCGCTGGCACTTCGAGGCCGGCGCCCGCCACGAATGGCTCAAGCACACCCCGCGCGACGACGAACGCCATCGTCCGGCGTTCGACGGCAACGCCACCTCCTACTCCGGCGCGGCGATCTGGTCGCTGCGCCCGGACCTGT
>NZ_JAWRYM010001244.1:0-235 GCF_046534555.1 Bacillus sp. SIMBA_074
GGTAACGATAGTTATATCTATCATTCCGGCCTGGATGTGATTACCGAGCTTGGCGGCACTGATAAAGTTATTTTCAGTAACGGCATTACCTTTAACCAGGTGGGCTCAGGGTTAACTAAAAGCGGTAATGACTTAATACTGAAAGTAAACGGCAGTAACGACAATAGCGTTACGTTAACCAACTTCTTCCTCGGTGGTGACCACTTGGTTGAAAGCTTTGAGTTTGAAACCGGCG
>NZ_JAWRYM010001245.1:0-235 GCF_046534555.1 Bacillus sp. SIMBA_074
GCTGCCCGACGGTGTAGCTCGCCGGGTCGGAGGGCGCCGCCGACTTCACGAGGTCCAACGCCGGGTGGATCGCCGTGTTGGTGATGGTGCAGGTGATGTCGTCACCGATCGCCGGAGAGATCGTCTTGGTCGCGCCGCTGCCGGAGGGCAGCACAGTGGGGCTGTTCGTTGCGACGTTCGTACACGCCCACGACCCGAGGTAGCTCGTCAGGGGAGTCGGGCTCCCGGCCGTCAT
>NZ_JAWRYM010001246.1:0-235 GCF_046534555.1 Bacillus sp. SIMBA_074
TTTTTGCTATGCGAATATCTCGCTCCAGCATCACAACTTTAATACAGGGATTTGGAACTGCCTGGAGGATTGGGTCCTGGAGAGAGTCCGGACACAAAAGCTGATCGTCATCACAGGTCCCTTTCACAAAGCAGAGGACGAAGAATATTGCGGTGTTCGAGGCAAACCGGGGTGTGCCGTGAAGGTTCCGTTTGGTTTTTGGAAAAGCGTTTTTTATGTAAATGAAGGGCAGCAG
>NZ_JAWRYM010001247.1:0-235 GCF_046534555.1 Bacillus sp. SIMBA_074
GTTTGGATTCCAAGCAACAATACGTATCGGGAAATTTCGTCGTGCTCGAATTTCGAGGATTTCCAGGCGCGTCGTGCCAATATCCGTTTCCGTCGTGATACGAAATCGAAGCCGGAATTTGTTCATACGCTAAACGGATCGGGCCTGGCGATTGGCCGTACAGTGGCAGCTATTTTGGAGAACTACCAAGAAGCTGATGGAACTATTGTGATTCCAGAAGTACTTCGTCCATACC
>NZ_JAWRYM010001248.1:0-235 GCF_046534555.1 Bacillus sp. SIMBA_074
TGGCCGGAGCTGCAGGAGGTGCGGTTCGAGATCGGGGCCATGCCTGCCTTCGACGCCACAGACGAGGTGCCGCGCTGGCACCTCGATCACGAGAAGGCGCGGATCGTGCTCTTCCGACTCCCAATCGAACGACTGCTGCCGCCAGGACACGACGACTCCGCTCATCGGAGGATGGCGATCGAGAGCGCCGTGTTCAGAGCCGCGGCAGAATATGTCGGACGCGAGCCCTGGGACC
>NZ_JAWRYM010000176.1:0-372 GCF_046534555.1 Bacillus sp. SIMBA_074
TCCATGGTTTTCACAATCTTGATTGATTTCTTCTTGGAGACGCCCTTGATACGCTCGTGTTTCTTTACGAACGATTTTCTTTTCAAATTTCCGTTTATTCGCACTGGCTTTCACATGTGTGGAATCCACGAAAACGTGTTCAGCACTTATTAACTTTTTATTAGCAGCTGTCATTAAAATGCGATAGAAAATCTGTTCAAACAGGTCTGTATCTTTAAAGCGTCGCTCATAATTTTTTCCCGAACGTGGAGTAGGAGGTACTTTATCATGGAAACCATAACCTAGGAACCAACGGTAAGCCATATTAATTTCAACTTCTTCAATCGTTTTACGCATGGAACGAATACCGAAGGTATATTGAATGAAAGTCAG
>NZ_JAWRYM010001249.1:0-235 GCF_046534555.1 Bacillus sp. SIMBA_074
TCGGCCTTCTGGGTTCGGTGTGTGGGTGTCGCGAGAAGTGCTGGCTCCCCTATGGCAGAGCCTGGCCGCGGCACAAGGCTCAATTCTGCCATGCGCGGGCCTGCTTTGCCAAAGTCGAGCTCGGCGAGGCCCGCAGGTCAGTTCCGGTCGCGGCGCTCCTCGATGACGATGTACTCGCCGTCGTCGACCGAATCGGTGGGCGTGGAGGCGGTCATCCTGGGCTGCGCGGCGCGCT
>NZ_JAWRYM010001250.1:0-235 GCF_046534555.1 Bacillus sp. SIMBA_074
TGCGTTAATTGGTTTAGTGACTTTGCCGATGTTAACGTGGCTGTACTCGCCGGATATTGTTGGCAGCTATAGCTTGCTGAATATCGGTCTTAGTCTTATTTCTCTTATCTTTGCTTTAGGTTTTGACCAGGCTTATGTCAGGGAATATTACAATTTCGATAATCATGCCAAGCTGTTAAAGCATTGTGTTGTGCCTGCATTTGCGTTGCTAACAGCTTTGCTTATTATCTTTAGT
>NZ_JAWRYM010000177.1:0-371 GCF_046534555.1 Bacillus sp. SIMBA_074
GATGTCGCCCACGTCCCCACCATGCTACCCGCGCTACAGCGCGCTTATATGCGCAGTGACGATTTACCTGGTCTGGAAAACCATCTGCAAAACCTGCTGAGCCAAGCCCCCTACACCAGCGTGATTGTGGCGCTGGGGGCGCTCGTTCATCAAAGAGACGGCGTGGACAGCGCAATTGAACGAACGGGTGCCTGGCTAAGTGAAGCTCCAAGCCTCGGAGGGCTTGATTACTTAGTGGACCTTTACTTAGAAAGTGAGCGGCTGGCGGGTAAAACTACCCCTGACACCCGCCTGATGCTGCTCAAACATCATACGGGCGCACTGTTGACAGGCAGGCCTCGCCATCGCTGCCGTCGCTGCGGTTTCAGCAG
>NZ_JAWRYM010001251.1:0-235 GCF_046534555.1 Bacillus sp. SIMBA_074
CATCAAACGCAGCTTCCCGTATGGCAGACTTCCTGCAAGCGACGTACTCAGCTGTGATAGTCCGACCTGCTCCAGCCATTCCTGTGCCCGCTCCTCCATCAGCCGCTCCTCCTTGCGCGCACGTCCGAGATTCATCCCGCAAGAGAAGAGGCTTGCACTCGTCTTCGTATGCATGCCGACCATGACGTTTTCCAGGACGGTCATATCGTCGAAGGTCTGGAGATTTTGAAAGGTT
>NZ_JAWRYM010001252.1:0-235 GCF_046534555.1 Bacillus sp. SIMBA_074
GACCTCGTCTACCAGTTCATCACCGTGATGGACTTTCCGTCCGGCGTCCAAGATGGCGAGGCTTTCGGCAACAGCATGACGGTCGCCGGTCGTACGGTCACCGCAAGCCCCGTCACCTACGTCGCGTCCGGAGGTGACGGTGACGGTGACGGTCTCGGTGGGTTTGATGTGACCAAGACCGTGAGCGGGAACGGCGCGAATGCGGTCGATGGGGCTCAGTACACGATCGACTACT
>NZ_JAWRYM010001253.1:0-235 GCF_046534555.1 Bacillus sp. SIMBA_074
GGCCGGAGAGCGCACTGCGCGGCGCCGGACTCAAGGTGACGCGCGGCCGGATCGCCGTGCTCGACGCGCTGGACCAGCTCCCGCACGCCGATGCCGACTCCGTGTTCCGGGCACTGCAGCCGACGCTGCCGGGCACCTCCATCCAGAACGTCCACAACGTGCTGGGCGACCTCACCTCCGCAGGACTCCTGCGGAGAATCGAACCGGCAGGGTCCGCTGCGCGCTACGAGCGGCG
>NZ_JAWRYM010001254.1:0-235 GCF_046534555.1 Bacillus sp. SIMBA_074
TGATAGGAAGGTCGTTGCAAGTCCAGAAATTGAGCTGCGTCCTGAGGATGAACGTGTACACGCGGATCATGCAAGGACGCCTCATTCAGTGAAACGACCGCGGGTACGTGCTTAGCTACATCCAGCACCATCGGGTCCAGATCGACAAGGTCAACATGCTCAACTCCAGGGTACTTGAGCACTTCACGTACGGCCAGTCCGTCACCGCCGCCTACAATGAGTACCCGTTTAGGGG
>NZ_JAWRYM010001255.1:0-235 GCF_046534555.1 Bacillus sp. SIMBA_074
GCTTTTGCTTCTGGATGAGCCTGCGGCAGGAATGATTGAGACGGAGACCAAGGCGCTCATGGAGCTCGTGCGCAAAATCCGTGATGACGGAACGACTGTTCTGCTGGTTGAGCACGATATGGGACTCGTGATGAATTTGTGTGAAAAAGTCGTGTGCATTAACTTTGGAGTCAAGATTGCTGATGGAACTCCAGAAGAGGTACAAAATAATCCAGACGTGATTGAGGCTTACCTC
>NZ_JAWRYM010001256.1:0-235 GCF_046534555.1 Bacillus sp. SIMBA_074
GTGGCATCCGGAAGGTCTCCGCGATCTCCGCACCGTTGTAGCCCTGATCGAGGAGGCGGAGCGTCTGATCGTGCAGATAGCCGTAGAGGTCCCGCTGCACGCCGAGGAAGTGGAGTACGCGCTCGGTACCCCAGGTGGGCCAGTGGTGGGAGGCGAACAGCACATCCGACCGCTGCCCGAAGGGCCGGATCGCCTCTGTCAGGTACCGAGACCACATGTGCGGGTCCCGCACCAG
>NZ_JAWRYM010001257.1:0-234 GCF_046534555.1 Bacillus sp. SIMBA_074
GTGAGCAAATGCTGGAAGCGATCAAAAATGTTAAATGGATTCCGCATTGGGGCGAAACTCGTTTGGCTAACATGATTGCCGATCGTGGCGACTGGTGCATCTCCCGTCAACGCGTATGGGGAGTACCAATTCCAATTTTCTACTGCAAGTCCTGCAACGAGCCAATCATTAACGATTTGACGATTAATCATGTTGCAGACCTGTTCCGCAAAGAAGGCTCTTCTGTCTGGTTCG
>NZ_JAWRYM010001258.1:0-234 GCF_046534555.1 Bacillus sp. SIMBA_074
GCAAAAATCTGCACCACGACCTGACTATTCAGTGTCCGCTTTGCTTCAACAATTAACAGCGCAATGGAGTACGCCTCTTCACCCGTGGCGCAACCGGCTACCCATACCCGCAGAGGGCCGGTGTCTGCCTGCTCTACCATGGGATAAATAGCTCGCTTTAGCGCATCAAATGCACTGGCGTCGCGAAAAAAAGCGGTGACGGAGATCAAAATATCTCGCCCCAGCTGTTCAAGC
>NZ_JAWRYM010001259.1:0-234 GCF_046534555.1 Bacillus sp. SIMBA_074
CGCAGGGGTCATTGGCAGTATTGCAGGGCTTGGCGGAGGCATATTTTTTGTCCCTGCGCTGTTATTTCTAGTCAATATGTACATGCCTGGCTCTATGTCTCCACAGGTCGCTACGGCAACGTCATTATTGGTGATTGCAGTAACGGCGCTTTCGTCGTCGATTACCTACCTCAAACAGAAAAAAGTGGATATTCAAAGCGCACTGCTCTTTTTTATTGGTAGTGCCCCTGGTGC
>NZ_JAWRYM010001260.1:0-234 GCF_046534555.1 Bacillus sp. SIMBA_074
CGGGTGAGATAAATAGTTTTGCTTTCGTTGACAGCGTAAGGACATTCTGGGACGGAATCATTTTGCTTGCCGGGTCCATTAGTACTGGTCACAGTATCTTGGCAGCTCAGGCTGCGGGAGCAGATCTTGCTTATATGGGTACACGTTTTATCGTGGCAAAAGAGAGCAGGGCAAATGATGAATATCGTGAAATGCTTGTCGATTCTGATCATGATGACATCATCTTGACTGATG
>NZ_JAWRYM010001261.1:0-234 GCF_046534555.1 Bacillus sp. SIMBA_074
GATGCTGGTCGAGGTCATGACTGGTCCTTTATGCGACGGTGATTCAATTCTGCGCCACGCGCGCGGCGATCGCGTCGCCGATCTCGGCGGTCGTTCGCACAGCGCCCGTGCGCTCGGCGAGGTCGGCGGTCACCGCCTGCTCGACACGCTGGGCGAGTCCTTCTTCGCCGAGGTGGCGGAGAAGGAGCGCGATGGAGAGGATCGCGGCGGTGGGGTCGGCCTTCTGCTGGCCGG
>NZ_JAWRYM010001262.1:0-234 GCF_046534555.1 Bacillus sp. SIMBA_074
CGGCGCCGTCTATGTCGACCTCGACACCGAGCTGGCCGGCCATGGCGCGCCGACGGATGGGCGGCATCCGCTCCCCGCGATCGAGGACTTCCAGGAGGCCGCACGGCGGTGGGGCCTGCACGAGGGCGACTCCGTCGTGGTCTACGACGACGTGTTCGGCGGCTCCGCGGCGCGCGCGTGGTGGCTGCTGCGGCATGCGGGCGTCCGCGACGTGCGGGTCCTCGACGGCGGACT
>NZ_JAWRYM010001263.1:0-234 GCF_046534555.1 Bacillus sp. SIMBA_074
GCATTCGCCGCCCGCCAGCACCTGGTGGCCAGCGCCTGAACCCCTCGACCCCCGGAGGAATGCTCCCATGAAATCCTCTTACCTGTTCCGCACCTGCGTCCTCGCCGTAGCCCCGCTGCTTGCGGCCAGGGTGTTCGCCGCCGATCCCGCGGCGGCACGCTACGACTCCATTCCCGCCGGCGCCTATGCCGTGGTCGCGCAGGTCCGCGCCAAGCCCGGCAAGGAAGACGCGCT
>NZ_JAWRYM010001264.1:0-234 GCF_046534555.1 Bacillus sp. SIMBA_074
GGAGCTCCTACTTGAGATTGCGCTGTCCCTGCATATCCTTGCGCTGATAGTTTAGATTCAAGCTTGGTCGCAATATCACTCAGCCGTTTCCTGACCGATGCCTCGCTACCTTTAATGCCTTTGTCAGTGATGTTAAGGCCTGATGCAATATTACCGAGGAAAACAATATCTCTGTCAGTCAACACGCCAGACATTAGCTTGAGGTTGTCAGAGGTAAGTAGTGACTGAAGACGG
>NZ_JAWRYM010001265.1:0-234 GCF_046534555.1 Bacillus sp. SIMBA_074
TTAAACTGGCTGGAAGACATGATTGGCTACATTGAGGAGAATATAAAAGTGGCTGAGGAATTCATCGCTGCTGAAATCCCTTCTTTGCATGTCATGCATCCGGATGCTTCTTACCTTCTATGGATTGACTGCCGTGATCTTGGATTGAATGACAAGGAAATTAAGGAACGGCTTATCCATCAAGGGAAGCTCGCATTGGAGCCTGGTTCAAAATATGGACCTGGCGGCGAAGGT
>NZ_JAWRYM010001266.1:0-234 GCF_046534555.1 Bacillus sp. SIMBA_074
CGGTGCTCCTGCGCAAGCTGTAGGGCTTAGAGACCCAGTGCTCAAAAGTGCTGGGCAGTCAAGCTCTGGCCGTGCATGCGCACATCCTCTAGGCATGAGGCATGGCAACTCCACGCTCTCACGCCGCCGAACTGTTCGGCCGACGTGTCCGCGAAGCGCGCATCGCGCTCGGCATGAGCCAGGAGGACATCGCCAACCTGGCCGACATGCACGTGACCAACTACGGCCGCGTCG
>NZ_JAWRYM010001267.1:0-234 GCF_046534555.1 Bacillus sp. SIMBA_074
GGTGCATCTCGTCATTGGAGAAGACCCGGTTGATCGTGTCGAAGCCGTAGGCGGCAATGGCGTTGTCGCTGCGGCGGTTGCGCGCCCAGCGCCGCAGCCGGTGTGGCGCGGCCCAGTCGGCACGGCGCTGGCGCGCGTCCAGCACCGCCGCCTGCAGGCCAGCGACGTCGCGAAGGCCCAGGTTCACGCCCTGGCCGGCCAGCGGATGCACCACGTGCGCGGCATCGCCCAGGG
>NZ_JAWRYM010000178.1:0-370 GCF_046534555.1 Bacillus sp. SIMBA_074
ATGCAGTCCGTTACAACGAAGATCCAAAAACCAAGAACCTTTAGTTGTTCGTGCTCTTCATGACCATGATCATGATCGTGTCCGTGACCATGGTCGTGATGCTTAGCCATCTGTTGCATTACAATACCCTCCCCAGTGAAGCCTCGGTGCGTCGCACTTCATCCACCGGTACATAATAATCCGTATCATATTGGAAAGAACGTACCCACATGCACGCAAACACTCCAATGAATCCAATTACTGCGATCCAAACCCATCCGAACGTGAAACCAAATCCAACCATGAACCAGAACAGAGACATGATAAACGGTATGCCCGAGTTTTTCGGCATGTGGATTGGCTCCAGATGCACAGGCTCTTCTTTATACGT
>NZ_JAWRYM010001268.1:0-234 GCF_046534555.1 Bacillus sp. SIMBA_074
CTTGATTTTGTACAAAATATGCCAAACCTGCAGTCGCTTGATCTTGAAAATGTTGACATAACGAATGTAGAACTCCTGAGAAATAAGCCATCACTGACGAAGCTGCGGTTAGCTTCTCTCTATCAAGTTGATTCTGTTGAGGTTGTGAATAGTCTGCCGTCACTAACCGAATTGTCAATAACGGGTTACGGTGGCATTGAATCACCAATCACAGCGCCAAATTTAAAGAAAGCG
>NZ_JAWRYM010001269.1:0-234 GCF_046534555.1 Bacillus sp. SIMBA_074
TGTTCGAAGAAGGCCTAGTCAACATCAGGGAAGCCACTTTGATGAAAATTGCCACATCGCGAAACGTATTGACTGTAGACACGGAATTACGAGATCGTTTGCGGGCAAATATTTTAAAGCAGATGATTGCGGCAATCCTGTTGAAGTAAACAAAGGAACAGGGACGCCCAGTGCTAGGAGGGATGATGTGATGAACTGTGAGGAATGCGGAAAACGACCGGCGACACTTCATCT
>NZ_JAWRYM010001270.1:0-234 GCF_046534555.1 Bacillus sp. SIMBA_074
GCTAAACGATAGCCTCGTAATCCCGCCTGCTTCCACGGTACCGATCTTACCAAGCTGCATCAATCTGTCCCATAGTCGTTCTGAATTGATCATGGCTTATCATCTCCTGTATTTAGGTCATGCATATCGGCTGATTTACGGTTATGACCTTAATTGTATAATAGTCTGTCTATTTTGTCACTCTGGCGGAAGGGGCTTTTGTGGAGGAGAGGAAAATGGAGAAAAGGCTACAGG
>NZ_JAWRYM010001271.1:0-234 GCF_046534555.1 Bacillus sp. SIMBA_074
CGGCAAAGAAGCATGTGAAAAAGCGTGGGAGATTCGGCCTGACGTCGTGCTGATGGACCTGAGCATGCCGCCAGGTGAAAATGGATTGACGGCAACAGCCAGACTGAAGGAAACAGCGCCTGAAATTCAAGTGCTCGTATTGACTATGCACGACGATGAGGAGTATTTGTTCCGTGTCCTCCAGGCAGGAGCGGCAGGCTATATTTTAAAAAGCGCACCTGACCTCGACCTGAT
>NZ_JAWRYM010001272.1:0-234 GCF_046534555.1 Bacillus sp. SIMBA_074
CTGAGTATAAGGCGCCAAGAAATCGTCCCAACTCTCCATTGCCACACCACCTATATCTATCTAAAAAGCGTCTGTTCAACTCTGGTATGGGCAGAACGCTCTCCTATATCCAGCAGTCCTATGACATACTGCCAATTCACCACTGGATCCTATTGAATCTTTCTCTAAAAACAAAAAGTATGTATTAATTTCTCTATAATCGGTAATTCACTTCCCGTGTTCAACGTTTTTATT
>NZ_JAWRYM010000179.1:0-370 GCF_046534555.1 Bacillus sp. SIMBA_074
GCCAGGCATCCATGACGTTGTTTCCTTACCATCCCATTCACAAGGTATTTCCGTTTGACGAATGTAATGCCATTGATATTGGGGACGTTTCGGTAATTCCCCATAATATACATCGAAGCTATGAGATAATTTAAAAGGCTATGGGAGACTTGATGAAAAACGGTATCATTCCAATCGGCATCGGAGGGGATCATTCAGTAACATTGGCTAATCTAAGAGCTGCCGCAAAAATACACGGTCCTGTTGCACTTCTTCATTTTGATTCACATACAGATACCTGGGATACTTATTATGATGAAAAATATTGGCATGGTTCCCCGTTTATCCGTGCATATGAGGAAGGCTTGCTCCAAACGGATAAAGTTTTCCA
>NZ_JAWRYM010001273.1:0-234 GCF_046534555.1 Bacillus sp. SIMBA_074
GGATTCTCGAGGAACGAGCCGTTCGTCTGTGAGAAGTTCGCGAGGCTGACAGCGAGCGTCTGTTTCGTCGCATCCTTCGTGACGAGGAACGGCCACAGGAACTCGTTCCACGGTCCGATGAATGTCACGAGCATCGCCGTGAGCACGGCCGGGCGCACGAGCGGAACCGCGATGAGGAGCAGGATGCGCAGTTCGCTGGCCCCGTCGATGCGTGCGGCGTCGAACACGTCGCGG
>NZ_JAWRYM010001274.1:0-234 GCF_046534555.1 Bacillus sp. SIMBA_074
GTGGCGTTCGCAGGGCTCCTGGTCGTCATCATGCGATCCGACGAGGTTCGCGGCATCCTGACGGATCTCGTCCGGCGAGCCCTCACCGTGTCCTGATGCGCCCCCGGAGGAGCGGCGCCGGTCGCGCCGGGGCGGGGGAGCGAGGCTCCGTCGCCGCAGAACTCGCTCTCGGGCTGCCCGCCGTGGTGCTGGCGCTCCTGCTCGGTGCGGGCGCGCTCGGCGCGGCATCGCGCC
>NZ_JAWRYM010001275.1:0-234 GCF_046534555.1 Bacillus sp. SIMBA_074
GACGAGGGTCTGGGCCACCGTGGCGTGCGGCTCGGTGCGGGTGGTGTTGGGGAGCTCGCGGAGCGCGGCCTCCAGCGTCGCGGCGTCGAGGTCGGAGAGCTCGCCCTGGCCGAACAGCGCCTGGGCGGCGGCGATGGTGGCCTCGGTGGCCTCGACACCGCGCACCAGCGCGGTCACCTCGAACGCCAGGCGGCGCTGCGCCTCGCGCCCGAAAGGCTCCTCGGCGACCGCGCG
>NZ_JAWRYM010001276.1:0-234 GCF_046534555.1 Bacillus sp. SIMBA_074
GACTCTGATGCAACGGTAGGTAGCGGCGGAGTCATTGCTGGCGCGCCTGTTAATGCAGCCACGATGCACCTGCATGGACTTAACTGGATTGGGGGTAAGACAAATGATGGTTCACCTGGCGTAATGTACTGGATAGCGATATCACTATGAAAATTTATTGCTCAGAAAAAAATGCAGGCTTTTATGTTGAGGGTGTGTCGGACATTCCGCCGGATGCAGTGGAAATCAGCGAAG
>NZ_JAWRYM010000180.1:0-370 GCF_046534555.1 Bacillus sp. SIMBA_074
CTTGAGCATTTTCTTCTCCAGTAAATGTAAAATGGTAGGTAGCAGCTAAATCTTTTGCTTGATTTCTTTGAAACATATGAGGAAGCACCTGCAAAAACGCACGGATTGATTTCGATCGTAAGCCGTTGCTCACCGGTCGAACTTGTTTATGGGGAAAACGCTTTTTGACATGATCCTCAGCGTCGGAATTCGGCACTACATCAACCATTTCGTTTTTATCCTGTAGTGGTTTGACAACGTACTTCAAAAATTTCTTGCGATCGTCAAGAAACACACCAATTACATCTTCTCCAGCAGGACAAACGGACATACAGTAGGCCGCTTTATAGCTAGCTCCAAAAGAAAGGCTCTGCCACATAGATGCTGTTTC
>NZ_JAWRYM010000029.1:0-67891 GCF_046534555.1 Bacillus sp. SIMBA_074
AAGACCAGGATACAGAAATCATCTCCTTGATGTTGCCTAACTTTTTTCAAAATGTCCTTTACAAAGGGTACAGATTAAAATTCGCAAAGCTTTTTTCTATTTCTGAGCAATTTGCTCCATATCTGGACTACAAGTTTGCGACTGACATGACTTACTTAAAGAGCATGCTGCGCATTTTCCCTTTTTACTTCTCTTTACAAAATTAACTAACGTATATGCTGCATAACCAAAAATGATAGCTCCAATTATAATATTGACCATCACCGCGATACATCTCCTTCTAGAATCCGAGTAAGGACCCAACTTGGTATATAATGAGCGTTAATACATAAGCAACAACTAATGGATAAACGACAGAGAAAATTGTCCATTTCATCGATCCTGTTTCACGTTTAATAACAGCTACTGTCGCTAAACACGGAACATATAATAAAATAAAGAACATAAATGCATAGGCTGATAGCGCCGTATAATGCGCTCCCATTACATTTCCTAGCACATCTTCTTTAACCGCATAAATAATTGCCATCGTAGAAACGACAACTTCTTTCGCTAAAAATCCTGTTAAAAGGGATGCCGCAGCTTGCCACGTTCCAAAACCGAGCGGTGCAAAAAGTGGTGCAATAAATCCACCAATCATCGCTAAGAAACTGTCTCCCATATCAACACCAAATCCTGATGGACCTGCATAGTTTAATAACCAAATGACAACAGAACCACCGAAGATGAATGTACCCGCTTTACGAACAAATCCTTTACCTTTCTCCCACGTGCTGAGCCATAACGTTTTCGCTTGCGGCACACGGTAAGGTGGTAGCTCAATTACAAAAATAGATTTTTCTGCTTTTAAAATAGTAAGAGACATAATTTTTGTAACGAGTAATGCAAGAACGATCCCTGCGATATATAAAGAGAACACAACAGTCGCCTGACTATGAGGGAAGAAAACTCCCGCAAATAGTGCATATACAGGTAAACGTGCCGAACAAGACATAAACGGTGTTACAAGAACTGTAAGTAACCTTTCTTTTTCTTGTTCAATCGTTCTCGCTGCCATAATACCTGGAACGTTACATCCAAAGCCGATAATCATCGGAATAAATGCTTTTCCGTTTAAACCGAAAAACTCCATAATTCTATCCATAACAACTGCAATTCGTGCCATATATCCTGAGTCTTCTAATAATGAAATGAAGAAGAATAGTGCAAAGATTTGTGGAACGAATACTAATACCGCACCAACGCCGGCAATAATACCTTCTGTAACGAGCGCTTGAATAAAATCAGAAGCACCAACACTTGTGAGCCCAGCTGTAACCCAATCAGTAAGTTGTCCGCCAAAAAAACCATCAAGCATATCCGATAAAGGTGTACCAATCCACGTAAACGTAACCTGAAAAATAAAAAACATAACTGCTAAAAAGATTGGAAGTCCTAAAATTTTATGTGTAATTAACCTATCAATTTTTTCCGAAAAAGGAATGTTTCCTTCTTTCTCATGCTGCATAACATTTGTTTTTAACTTTTCAATATACGCTTCACGAGTCTTGTAAATGTGCTCCTCCAACGTACAATCAAGTTTTCCATCTAAACGAGATCGAATGGCCATAAGTTCCTTATAAATTGGTAATGCTTTCATTTCTTTTTCTACTACTCCGTTATTGCTTAGAAATTGAAGGGCTAGCCATCTCGGATGCTCATAATTCGCTGTCTCTAAAAGAGCGATTACCTCTCCAATTCCTTCATCCATTTGTACACCATATGAAATAATGAATGGCTTTTTCTCTTTTTGTTTCTCTTCATGAAGAGTAGTAAGTAATTCTTCACAGCCTTTTCCGGTCCTTGCGATGACAGGAACGACTGTTACACCTAATATTTCTGATAACCTTTTTACATTAATCACAATTCCTCTTTGCTTTGCCACATCAACCATATTTAAACCAATTGAAACGGGCTTACCAAATTCAAGTAATTGCAATGTTAAATGCATATTTCGCTCAAATTGAGAAGAATCCACTATATTTAACATATGATGAAATTCATCTGTTAGTAGAAAATTCGTAACGACACCTTCATCACGTGAAACTGGATTCAAATCATACACGCCTGGTAAATCAATTAATGTTCCTTGCTTATCTTTTAATTTACCAACCTTCTTTTCTACTGTTACACCGCTCCAGTTTCCTACATACTCATAAGAACCAGTAAGTGCATTAAATAATGATGTTTTCCCTGTATTCGGATTCCCTAGCAAAGCAACCTTATTCACGCTAATTCCACCTTTATCATTTTCGCGTCACAATGACGAATACTAATTAACTGCCCACGACACTCCAATGTACAAGGACCTTTAAACATCGCTTTCTGTTTTATGCGAAGCTCGCTTCCTTCCGCCAGACCAAAAGCAGCTAATCTACGCTTTAATAACTGATCTAACGACTGAATACTTTTTACTAACACTTTCTCACCAATTTTAATATCTACTAAGCTCATAACCTTCCCCCTCAGAAGAGAATGATAATTATTTTCAAAGAAATTATATCATACTCTATTTCACTTGGACTATATCTTTTTGCTTCATATTTATTAACATTTCAATACAATTCTATTTCAATAATTGTCATACAAAGTATATTTGCCATTCTCATCCATTTCACTTACAATAAATAATAACAAATAAAGAATCTCGTTATCACAGGGGGAGCCTTGCCGCTGAGAGGGAACATTTCGTTCCGACCCTTCGAACCTGTTAGTTAATGCTAACGCAGGAATTGTGCAAACGTCCGAAATACACACCTCTTTTTTTATTTACGTATTTCGTATCCTCCTATGATAATGTTCTTTTTTGTGCAACTTGGATTTAGGGGGAGACAACATGCGTAACACCAATTTACAAGCGATGATCGAATCTGCTATTCTTGCAGCCTTCGCCTTGATTATCGACATTCTACCATTATCAATTAAACTTCCAACAGGCGGTTCCATCTCATTTGCTATGATTCCTATTTTTATTATCGCATACCGCTGGGGCTTCAAAAGGGCTTTCTTAGGAGGCTTAATTTGGGGGCTTTTACAAATTGTCGTAGGCGATGCTTACATTCTAACACCAGTTCAAGCATTCATTGAGTACTTCATTGCCTTTGCCTTTATCGGCTTTGCTGGTTTATTCTATCGTCCAATTCAAAAAGCACTTGCCTCAGACATCAGTAATGCAGAGCATTCAAGTTTTGGTAGTCGCAAAGATAAACCAAAACAAAACAAAGGAAAAAAAGCACTTGTTTACATTATCATTGCAACATTTGTCGGTAGCTTTGCACGCTATTTCTGTCATTTTATCGCTGGTATTATTTTCTGGGGACAATATGCACCGAAAGGACAATCAGCTGTGCTATATTCATTAATTGTAAACGGCAGTACCATGATCGGTTCTTTCATACTATGTACTGTATTACTAATTCTTTTATTTACAACTTCACCACGCTTATTCAAAAGCATCGGTGCTTATCAAATGAATACACAAAAAAAGGGCGCTTAATTAGCGCTCTTTTTTCATATCGTAATATCAATAATAAATACAATAAATGCACACAAGAAAATAAATACCATCACACCTAGTAAATTGCTATTCACGGCTAATCTACTCCTTACATAACCTCATTTTCTATCCAAATTATACTGCTCCAAAATAAAGATTAGGTAAAGATAATATGAAAACAAATTAAAAAAGCGTAACATGATTGTCTACGCTTTTTTCGGTAAATAGAAGTAAAATAACACACCATCTTCGGTATTCTTCACCCCATATTCAGCATTGTGTAGTTCTAAAATATTTTTTGAAATTGCAAGGCCAAGCCCTGTTCCACCTTGTGAACGTTTCCGTGCCGCATCCACACGATAAAAACGATCCCAAATTTTATCTAATTGTTCTTCTTCAATGTGAGCACCTTTATTTTCAATACACACTTTTATATGATTCTTCTCATCTATTACGGAAATAATAATATCTTCTTTATGTGGTGTATAACGTATTGCATTCGTAATGAAGTTCACGATGACTTGTTCAATTCTATTTTGATTCCCAACCACTTCAGCTGGACATATATGCTTGTGCACACTCAGTTCTTTTTTCTCTATCTCTGATGAAAGCTGTTCACATATTTCTTCAATCACTCCATCGATATAGAAAGAATCCATCTTCATGTTGTATGTGCCAGACTCAAATTTAGCTAATTCAAGCATATCCAAAATTAGTATATCCATCTTGTCTACTTCTTTTTCCATTGCCTGAAAATAGTAATCTTTTTTATGTTCAGCTACCCCATCTTTTAAAATAGAAATACAGCTTTTCATAATACTCAGCGGCGTTTTTAGTTCATGCGATACACCCGCAATAAATTCTTTCCTTGTGTTTTCTAACTTTCTTTCTTTTTCAATATCTTGTTCTAACTGTCCAATATGTGAATGTAGTTTATTAGATAATGTATTAATATTTTGCGATAAATCACCAATTTCATCTTTTGAAGTAATCGGAATTTTTTCTGTGAAATCCAAATGAGCTATTTTCTTCGTTGTATCATTTATTTTTAGTAGCGGTTTTGCAATTTGTTTTGAGTAATAAAACGAAGCTAGAAAAATTAGAACGACTACAAATGCAACAATATAGATGTAATAATCTTGCACCATTTGTACAGCCTCATCTACAGGCTGTAAAGAAGCCATCGCATATATATATGTTACCGATCCGTCTTTTTCTTTTATTGGTTTGATTAATAATTTATATTTTATATCATTTTTTTCATAGTCCATTGTTTGTGTTGCATATTTTATTTGATTGCTTTCTTTTAATAATAAATCAGCTTGAAATTCTTTTATATTATCCAAAAATAAATTGTTTTTATAAATTGAATTTACGGGAACTGTTCCATCAGAAGGCTGCACTTTCGTAATTGTCCCATTTATATTGAAATCGGAATTTTGAGCAACCCTCTTCTTCTCCAAATCACTCAAATTCCCAGCAACCTTTTTTCTTTCCTCACCGATTAAATCTTGTGCTACTTTTGGCTTTTCCTCACTTGCCTTAAGTTCCCTTTCAGCTAACTTCTTACTTAGTGGTTTATTAGCCCAACTCAAACTCCCCTCTGCTGACTGTAAATATGATGTGATGAAACTGTCATTTCTTAGCAAACCACTAAAATAAACCTTTTTTCCTACCAAACTAGGTAGTATCCTACTTTCAATCTCATCTATATTCATGAGGTTATACAGAGGAATAGTGATTGTTTTTTGTCCAAATTGTTTCTCTGCCAAACGCTCTAAAGTAATCTCCACATAAAAATCATCCGCATGTTTTAAATTCCCATTCTGATCTAATGTTGTAATCCACGTATTATTTTCTCTTAAAAAGTCTTGCTCCAGCTTCTGAATTCCATCTGCACTTCCTGCATAATTTAAATAGTTCTTTGCAAAGGAATTTAAGTTCACTTCAATATCTTCCACTTTTCGATTCGCATAATATTGTTTGAAAAATATTGTTTGCCCAATAAATATCGTCGCTAAAATCAACATACATAGGGCTGTTGTAAGTGTAAATAATTTAAGTACAATCCCATTTCTCATATGTTCCCCTCGAATTTATAACCGGTTCGCACTACAGTTGTAATGTGCTTTGATTTCTCTCCTAATTTATTTCGTAAATTACGAATATGGCTATTAACCGTTCGATCATCACCAGCAAACTCATATCCCCAAATTCTTGAAATTAATTGCTCTCTTGTTAGTACAATTCCTTGGTTTTTCATGAAATACACTAATATTTCAAATTCTGTATGTGTTAAACTAATGTCTGCCTCATCAACAGTAACAGTACGTGACGGAAAATGGACATGAATGCCATGAATTGATAACGTATCATCTTCATTCTCTAAAGGTTTCTTTGTTGCTTTTCTACTTTCCAACAACCTTTTCGCTCTCGCTAATAAAATAGGCGGACTATATGGTTTCGCAACATAATCATCTGCCCCAAGCTCAAACCCAAGTAACGTATCATCTTCATCAACACGTGCCGTCAACATAATAATTGGAACCCCGGACGTCTTACGAATTCTTCGGCAAACAGACCATCCATCTAGTTCTGGTAACATAATATCAAGTATAACTAAATCGACCTCTTCTTCTTCAAATAAGACTAAAGCTTCTTTTCCATCTCTCGCTTCAAGTACTTTATATTGTTCACTCAAAAAGTAATCCTTTAATATTTCGCGTAAAATATCTTCATCTTCAACAATTAAAATGTTTTTTGACATAATCTATGTCTCCCCCTCTCGCTTTAAGAAATTACTATTCAAAGCTCTATAATTTATTTTGAATTACTCGTAATTAACTTTGCCTCGATAATATATCGATCCGGTGCATCCCCTATATAATCAAATGGATAACAAGTCGTCAATGTTAATGTCGGTTCTTCTTTTTTCACAATAACAGTGCGATCATCCGCATGTGTAATCCATTTCTTTTGAATTTCGTATGTGTAAGTTTTATTATCATACTCCAAAATAAGGTTATCCTTTTCTTTTAACTCCCCTAAATCTGTAAATACAGTATCTCGATGCCCACTCAGTACAGTATGTCCTCCTCCAGATGGCGTTGTCGTTAAATCACTAACGAACATACCCACTCCTTTTTTCAAAGTTGCATCATTCGCTCCCCAATATATAGAAAACTTCTTCTTTATTTTCGGTATATTTAACATTGCTACCTTTTCTCCTTCTTTATGTTGTATTTGAGAAGAAGGTATTTGCGCGTTTACTGGTACTTCGCTAGAATGCTGCTTGGCTGTTTGCTGCTCAAAATTTTTAATCTCTTCCGTCGTCAAATCTTGTGCAGAACTTTTTCCTTTATACCATTCAAAAGAATAATAAGCTCCCATTAATACACCTACTATCATTAACGTAAACCCAATACGATTTAGAATCGTCACTTTTAATCCCTCCATGCAAAAAATGGTAGGGACATCCTACCATTTTTAATATATGAAATTATCCCATTCTTTATAGGCTAATAAAGATTTTATTTTTATGCCTTCACTTTATTACGACGATTCAATCCAAATAATGTGCCTATTGCTACAAGACATGCACTTAATGCCATCATTGCTACATTACTTGATGCTGTATTTGGTAATTTCTCTCCTTTTACAGTTGGTTTTTCTATTTCCTTTTTCGCTACATCATTCTTTTGCCCGGCCTGAATTGCTGCTTCTTTTTTTGCAATAGCTTCCTTTTCTTGCACTTGTGGCGCTACTTCTTTTTTAGCCGTATCATTCTTTTGTCCGGCTTTTATTGCTTCCTCCTTTTTAGCCATATCACTTTTTTCTTGTACTTGTGCCGCTTCCTTTTTCTCTACATCATTTTTTTGCTGTACCTTAATTGCTTCTTCTTTTTTAGCTGCATCTTGCTGCACTTGCGCCGCTTCTTCCTTTGTTAATGTTCCAGTATCCGCACTCGCTACTGAAGAATATCCTACTGTTAAAAGTGCCATCGCACAAATTGGTAATAGTTTTTTTTTCATTTTATTTCTCCCCTTTTATACTTTATTCTAGTAATACATTACGTCGCACCGGATGTATTACTAGAATAAACAAGAGATGTAAATATAAGATGCAGATGAAATATATTTCATTTAAAGATTTCATTTTAGAAAATAAAAAAACACCGTAATATATACGATGTTTTTTCGGGTGTGTGTCTCGATATTTATTTGTTACTTTCGCGTGAGTGAGAAGTAGAAAGGGCCGGAGTGATAACTAATTGTCTCGGCTCAGTTTTCTTGAAGTGATTTTTGACGTTACACTTACGACATTGAACGACCCATGCTTTAATAGGATTTGTTAAAATAATTTTTTGCCTTTCGTTAGGGGCCTCTTCTTCCAATTTACAACTATCGCTCCACTTACTCCATTTCATTGTAAATTTAGAAGAAGAATGATCGTCTTCTCGATCAAACGTATGCAAAAAATCCATTTCTCCAGCTAGCATTACGGTGTTACTAGTTGCTAAAAAAGAAAAGGTCGTCCAATGTTTCTCCATGCCCTCCTACTCCTTTTTCACATATAGAGTGCCTAAAACTTAATTTACCTAAAATATGCTTGCCTCTTACCTTACACTTATAGTTTATCCAAAACACTACTATGCAACTATCGATTTGTCTTACAAATCACCTTACATTTTTGTAAGAAACGAAAAACCTTCACTCTATATACGTGAAGGTTTTTCATTTCTTATCTATAGAATCTTTCATATCATCAAGTCCAGCCTCTTGCAGCTGCGACATCATACCGTGGGAAATTGCGCCTAATACTAAAGTCATTCCAATTAGTGAAATGCGAATTGCAGGTACATCAATTATGTAAGCCAACATACCAAGAACAATTGTTAAAAACAATGCTTTTATAAATGTTACACTTGTATACTGTTTCTTTTTCATCATAATCACCCTTTTTTGGAAGCGTTTTCTTAATATAATCAGTATATCATATCATCTGATTATTTTGTGGGGATTTCTGTAAAAACCTTATATCTTCTTTGACTTTTTCCTTTCTATCCTTTACAGTCGAAATGTTCACAAGTTTTGCACTGTAGGAGGATTCAAATGAAAATTGAAATAAAAGACACTTTAATTTCTGAAGAACAATTACAAGAAAAAGTAAAAGAACTAGCGCTTCAAATCGAACGTGATTTTGAAGGAGAAGAAATCGTAGTAATCGCTGTATTAAAAGGATCTTTCGTATTCGCTGCTGATTTAATTCGTCATATTAAAAACGAAGTAACTATCGACTTTATCTCTGCATCTAGCTACGGAAATCAAACAGAAACAACTGGAAAAGTAAAACTATTAAAAGATATCGATGTAAACATTACTGGAAAAAACGTAATTGTCGTAGAAGACATTATCGATTCTGGTTTAACACTTCACTTCTTAAAAGATCACTTCTTCATGCATAAACCAAAAGCATTGAAATTCTGTACGTTACTTGATAAACCTGAGCGTCGTAAAGTGGACTTAAAAGCTGAATATGTTGGCTTCCAAATTCCAGACGAATTTATCGTTGGCTACGGTATCGACTGCGCAGAAAAATATCGTAACTTACCATTTATCGCTTCAGTTGTAACAGACTAATTACAATAAAGTGAAACAATAATCATTTATTGGATTTTGTCCATCCCCAATGATTATTGGCCCACAAATAGCGGGATCAAATAAGCTTCCATGCATTATTGGTGGAAGTTTTATTTCTATCGTAATTTATAAAAACAAAGGGAGAGATGAAGAATGACAAAGACAAAATTTAAAAAAGTACTCCTCATCGTAAATCCGAAAGCAGGACAAGGCGATTTACATACGAACTTAACGAAAATCGTACCACCTCTTGCCGCAGCTTTTCCTGACCTACATATCCTTCATACGAAAAAACAAGGTGATGCAACAAAATATTGTCAGGAGTTTGCTAGTAAAGTAGATTTAATTATCGTCTTTGGTGGTGATGGAACTGTATTTGAATGCACAAACGGCTTAGCCCCTCTTGAAACTAGACCTACACTTGCAATCATTCCAGGTGGAACTTGCAACGACTTCTCTCGCACACTTGGTGTTCCGCAAAATATTGCAGAAGCAGCGAAACTCATTACAAAAGGACATGTAAAACCAATTGATGTTGCAAAAGCAAACGGACAACACTTCTTAAACTTCTGGGGCATTGGACTCGTATCTGAAGTATCAAACAATATTGATGCAGAAGAGAAAGCAAAGCTTGGTAAAATTGGTTACTATTTAAGCACCATTCGAACTGTAAAAAATGCTGAACCATTCCCAGTAAAAATTACTTACGACGGACAAGTGTATGAAGATGAAGCTGTCCTTGTTATGGTTGGAAACGGTGAATATCTTGGGGGTATCCCATCCTTTATTCCGAACGTAAAATGTGATGACGGAACACTTGATATTTTCGTAGTCAAATCAACAGGCATTCAAGCGTTTAAAGATTATATCGGAAAGAAACTATTTGAAGACTCAAATGAAAATGACATCTTCCACGTCAAAGCTAAATCCATTCATATTGAAACAGAAGAAGAAAAAGAAGTAGATACGGATGGTGAAAGCTCTCTTCATACACCGTGTCATATTGAGTTGTTACAAGCGCACTTTACGATGATTTATAATCCTAATGTTGTGTAATGAAAAAAACGAGTGATATCACTCGTTTTTTTCTTCTAATCTAATTATATCGTTGTATAATTTCTTGTATTTCTTTAACTCTCTCTAAAGTAATTCCATTTCTTTGTTCTATCGCTAAAGGGTGATCGGTTGGCTC
Source organism: Bacillus sp. SIMBA_074 (assembly GCF_046534555.1). Taxonomy (NCBI): domain Bacteria; kingdom Bacillati; phylum Bacillota; class Bacilli; order Caryophanales; family Bacillaceae; genus Bacillus; species Bacillus sp. SIMBA_074. Next base: position 10,367 of record NZ_JAWRYM010000029.1, read on the forward strand.
TAATTCAACATACGGTGCCATTCCAACTTCTCTTATATGTACATTTGTCTTTAAATTTAGTGTTTCTGGATAAACTGGTATTTCTACAGATAACCAGCCAAAATGAGGATCACTATTCTCTCGTCCTCTCTCATCCCACTCTTCTAGTACTTTATCATAACTTTCTTTACTAAGTGATACCCACACAGTCCAGATGAAATTTTCGTGGTAATCAATTATAGGAATCTCTAAACAGCCTCTAATAAAATAATGTTCATCGTCCATTACACAAAGATCTGATGTTAAATGGAAGCGTCCCTCTCTTTCATGAGCCGCTACCTCGTAGTAATAAAATGGTGCTTCACTTCCGTAACATAAAGGGAATGTAAATCGGTTCATTTGTATCTTTTCTCCGGACTTTCTTCTTCTTTTCATCTATTATGAGTTCTCCTATCCTTTAAATTTCATTCACACTCAAAATCCATCCAATTTTTCCAATGTGTATTAGAATCCTTATTCACAATAACACTTGGATCTTTCTTCTCTATTGTAGCAGCTACTGATTGAAAAAATTCAATTTCACTAGAGTATAACATAGACATACTTGCCATTCATTTTCTAATAATACTACTAACAAAATAGCAGAAGGGCCTGTTTGCATGGCCTAGTTCTTTTTAGGTACAATGAAAGAAAGAAACAACCTGATACAAGGGAGAGGAAAAGCTGTGTTCAACCAACAGTTAGTTAATTTACGCATTGATTTTGCATTTAAACAATTGTTTGGTACGAATGAGAGTGAAGATATTCTAATTGCATTTTTAAACGCTATGTTACAAGAGTCTTTAGAGTCGCCCATTGCTTCTCTACAACTAGAAGATCCACATTTACATCGGGAATATGAAGAGGATAAGTTATCTATTTTAGACATTTCAGCGACATTAAACACAGGAACAAAAGTAAATGTAGAAATACAGCTCAATAATAATCACGATATGATAAAACGTAGTTTATATTATTGGGGAAAATTATACACATCCCAATTACAAAAGGGCATGCCATATAGCTCACTGCATAAAACCATCACCATAAATTTATTAAACTTCATAATGTTTTCAGAACAAAACGCCTTCCATTCAACGAGTATATTATGGAATGCACAACAACAGAAACTCCTAAGTGACGACATAGAAATTCACATTGTAGAAATCCCAAAGTTAACAGAACAATGGCATGAAGAAAAAGTAAATCCGTGGAAAGATCCATTTGTTCGTTGGCTTTTATTACTTTCAGCAAATGAGGATGAGCACTTAACTAAAACATTGGAGGATATTGCTATGAACCAAGATCCTATTTTACAAAAAGCGATAAATAAATGGGAACGTATGAGTCAAGATTCTTCTTTCCGACAAGCCTATGACGCAAGGGAGAAAGTTTTAATGGATGAAGCAGCAAAATTCGCCCACGCAGAGACAGAAGGAATAAAAAGAGGAATGGAACAAGGAATAAAAAAAGGGATTGAAAAAGGCATTGAAAAAGGCATTGAACAAGGCATTGAACAAGGCATTAAAAAGGGTCGAAAAGAAGGGGTTCAGCAGGGAAAAATTCAAATGATTAAAAATATGTATGATCTTGGTATACCACTTGAAACGATTGCTAAGGCAAGTAAATTAAGTGTGCATGAGGTTGAGCATATTTTAGGACATAAATAGTAATAAAAAAGAGCTTGAATGGTTTCAAGCTCTTTTTTATCAACTTTCCTCAATTCTTTCAATCTTCCAAACTAAACTAGCTGGATTGTTTTTCTCTAAAAAGGTTAATATCCACATAGTTTTTCCTTTGTCGTTCATCAACATCACTTTATGGTTTAACTTCCAAGCCACGTCACTAATATGATTAAACATTTTATACATATCTTCTTCTCTCATAAGCTTTTCCTTTTTGATTAACCGTCTCGTTCTATACTCCCTTATTTCTAAGTACATATCAGCATAAGCCACTTCATACTGCCAAATTATACTACATACATATTTTTTATTCGGACTACTCTTCTTTATATATACAAGTTCATTTTTATAATCCAAATCCAGTACCTTATTGTATGCTTTTTCTAACATCTCTATATCCCAATCACATTCCACAGCTAAACTCTTCATTTCAGTATGAACGATTTGAAGGGCTAATTCTTTTTTCTCTCTATCTGATAAATATGGAAAATCATTTACACTCCCATACTCTACAAACACATTCATATATCCAGGAAAAATTCGATATTTCTTCTCCCACTGATTTAATAATGAAATATCATCCACACAGTAAATCAAAATAACTTTTTCATAGTCTGTTCTTAACTTTGACATATGTCGCTCGTATAAAGAAGTAATACAGCTCGTTTCTTTAAAAAAAGATAGCTCCTCATCATAGTTGCTTGAGGATGTTAATTTTAATGTCTCTAAACTACTTATATGCTCTTTTCTTTTTAGAAAACTTAATCGGATATCTCTTATAATTGGCATTTACTCTCTCCTTCTTAACACTACCACTATGAAATACTTTTACTAATATACCTCTTACATACTTGTATATAATTAATGCTCTAGCGCCAACTAATCAATTTCAACCCAGCCCATTCCCATAGAGAGAAATAAAAGCCCAACTACAAAAAAGAGCGCACCAATTAAAAAGTAGAACGGTGCTCCGTGCAGCGGATCACAAAATAGCTCTAAAATATTTTGTGCCAATACTGTCCATTTATCTTTTTTTGAATCTTTTTCTTTTAATTCTTTTACAAACCTATAAATACTTAGACCAATAAAAAAGATGCCTATTAATAGACATCCTACTATGATAAGAATTCCCAAATATAACACTCCACTTAAAATATCCTTGTTATGTACACCCCCTTTTAACTAAAAAAAGCGAAAGAGAACATAATTTTCATTATGTTCTCTTTCGTTTCCTGAAAAATTTTATCACTATTTTCATTTACTCACGATTCGAAAATAAAAACTCGTATGGTTTCTTAACATTTTCTTAAACTAAAAATGAAATATTAATTAGCATGATCAAAAAAGCAAAAAGTAACTCTTTACACTATTATTGACAAAATTACATCTTTAGTGTAAATTTACACTATAAGAAAGAAGGAGATACATTATGGATAAGCAAGAATTTATTGAACTCGTCAATTCAAAATTAAAACTCATTCGTGTTGAGAGCGATTTATCACAGGATAAAATGTCAGAAATTATCGGTTTATCGAAGAAAACATTAGTGGAAATCGAAAAAGGGAGACGCACTCTAACATGGACAGGCGCAGTTTGTGTCGTAACACTCTTTGAACAGAGTGATACAGTCCAGATGACATTCGGAGATGATGTGAATGAAATTATAAAAACGATTGCTTTTACACATTACAATACTAACTTCCCGAAGACTTTAGGAGGAAAGCTGTGGTGGCGACAAATAAAAGAAGTAAACGGTTATAAAATACAACAAAATGTTCTATCTCAACACTATAGAATTTTAGATAAAGAAGACCGTAGAATATGTCATTCATTCGAATTGGATGAAATTGAAGAAAGGTTTATGGAAATGACAAAAACGTCTCAATAAAGAGATCGAAAAATATTTTATTTATACTAAACAATGGAAGGAATAAAATGATATGAAAAAAATAATTATTACAACGTTATCCCTTGGCCTACTAATGGGAGTATCCACTGTTGTGTTTGCAAATACAGGTACAAAAACTGAGGCTTATGCAGCGGAACTAGCTCATTTCAAATTAACTAATCCTACTATCACAAGCTCAGAAGTCAATTCAATAATGAAGCAAAGAGAAGAATTGGATGAATTATATAATCAATTAGATCAATTAGAACTAATTTATGGAGTTCGTGTTGATAATACAAAAGATCCTCATAAAGAACCGAAACACCGTGATGATTTACCAACGGCTCAGCGAGAGAAATGCATTCGGCTAAGTATCAAAACTTGGGATAAAGAAATTCAATTTTTAGATGCTCAATATAAAGCAAATCTTATAAAAGAAGAGATTTATAAAGTTGAAAAGAGCAACTTTAATTCCTTTAAAGAAAAGGAATTACAAGAATTAAATCAATTCATTAAGCATTAATTCATACTATAATCTATAAAAAACAAATAAACATCGGAGTGTAATTCAAGTGAAAAAACAGACAAATATCACTATATTAAATATATTAATGATTAGCATGTTAATATTAAATCTTTTTATTTTCACATCACGAATGAGCTTTTTACCTTGGTATATTGAAGATGGTTGGGGCTATTTAGGATTATTATTTACATCCTTTATTTTCTTAATTAGCTTCTTTAAGTCTTCGAAGCTTCATAACGATGGAGAGTTAACTACTCTACAAAAGTTCATTCCACTTGCTTCTGCCGTACTTTCAATCTTTGTTCTCCTCATTCCATCAAGTGATTTAATGACTATATTAGCCAATCTGATCAATACAATTATATTAACTATTTATATAATCGTTTTTCAAACAAAGCCTGATTTATCTACGGAAAAACCATTACATTAAAAAGAAGGAGCAAAGAAGTTAGGTGGAAGCTTTACTGCCCGTAAACGCCCGATTGGTGAGGGCTAATCAAAACAAAAATAGCCATTCACCTGACTAAAAAAATCAGGTGAATGGCTATTTTATAGTTCTTATTTCCTTACAGCTACCATCTATTACTTCGCGCTCACAATCTTATAATAAGAGCGAACTGTTAAGAAGTAATATCCGATATAAATGACGCCATATACTCCAATACTAATTAGGAGCGGGATCATAATTTCGAATGGTAATATATTCGACAAACCTTTTAGTGCAAACAAACTGTGTAAAATACCGATAATTAACGGGATAGCAAAGATAAAGCTCACTTGTTTTGCGATAGCTTTCTTCATCTCTTGCTTCGTTACACCAATCTTATGAAGAACAACGTAACGATCACGGTCAGCACTTGCTTCTGTAAGTTGCTTAAAGTAAATGATTGAGCCTGTTGCTAATAGGAAAACTAATCCTAAGAATAGCCCAATGAACATCATTAAACCTGTCGTTTCAATTCCCATTTGGAATCCTGTATAGAAATCGTTAAATGGTTTTAAAACTTCCGATTCACCTGCTGGCATAATGCTTGTTAATTTCGCTGTTAACTCTTTACTATTTCGCTCACCTTTTACATCAATATTTTTTACAGTACGTGTTTCATGTACTTGTTTCGCCTGCTCATATGTTTGATCCGGAACGATTACAAATAGTTCATTTAAGTTTGTAAGACTTCTACTATTTACACCTTTAATGTTTAGCTCTTCTGATTCATTTCCAACAGGAAATACAGCTTTATTTCCTGTATAAAGAGGACCAAAATCAAGTTTTTCAATATAAAGGCTATCATATACAAAAGCTTCATTCGCGCTTAAGTTTACAGGTTCTACATCTAAACGTTTCGCAAATGTATTAAAGCTTGATTGAGAAATAAGCTGATACTGATTCGTAACATTATAGTGCGTGTTCAGCACTTGATCTGCTCTTTCACCTTTAAATGTTCCCTTCACAGGAATCATTTCAACTTCTGATTCATATGTCACTGGATGATTGCTCTTCTCTCCAGCAAGTATTTCTTTTACCTTTTTATCTAGCGCTTCATCTTTTTTCTCATAAGAATAACTATACGGCGCAGCAACTTTTGATTGTGTAAATGTGTTGTAATACATCGTAACTGACGTACCAACCGCTGTTAATGTCACTGCACTTAAAATAGCAATTGTCGCTAGTGATTTTGCGTTTCCTTTAATGCGATATAGTAGTTGCGATGTCGTTACCATATTCATACCGTTATAAAACGCTGACTTATTATTTCTTGCACGCTTCAATACAAATACTGTGAAGAACATAAACAATAAATAAGTTCCTGCTACTGTCGCTAATAAAATGTATAATGCAACGACCATAAAGTCTGCATACATAACTGCTTTCATATACATTAACGCTAAGAAATAACCTGAACCGATTAAGAAAACTGAAATTAATGCCATAATAACTGATCCTTTTGGCATTGTTTCTCCTTCACGTTCTGCTCGGAAAAGTTCAATTAGCTTAAAGCGATAAATTAAACGATATCCTTGAAGTGATGTATACAAAATAATTACAAAGAAAATAATTGCTGTATCAATAACTGCAGCCATCGGTACTTCAAAATGAACGTTTAAGTTTATTCCCATCATATTTATTAGTAGTTCAAGGAATAGTTTTGAAAGAACGCTACCGATCGCAATACCGATTACTAATGACATTAATCCCATTAACATATTTTCATAAAAGAGCATTTTACCAATCTGTCTTTTACGAATACCTAATAAGGAATATAGTCCAACTTCTTTTTTACGCTTTCGCGTAAAGAAACCGTTCGAATATATAATGAACACCGCTACGAAAATAATTAGCATGACACTTGAAACTTGGAACGCTCCGCTAATTTTTTTAGAAGCTTCCGCTGCTTTTTCCATTTGTGAATTGTACTGCAACGCCTTAAATGTAAAATAAATGACGATGCTAAATATCATAGATGCAAAATATACAAAGTAGTCTTTAAAATTCCGCTGTATGTTGCGGAGGGCAATGCTAGATAAGGTCATCAGCCATACCTCCAGAAATGGAAGACATCACATCAACGACCTTTTGGAAGAACTGTTTACGTGTTAATTCACCGCGGTGCAATTCTTTATATAACTCACCATCTTTAATGAAAATAACTCGTTTACAATAACTCGCCGCGAACGCATCATGCGTTACCATTAAAATTGTAGAATTATCATACTCATTTAACGACTTCATACTTTCTAGTAAATCTGTTGCCGATTTTGAATCAAGTGCTCCTGTTGGCTCGTCTCCGAAAATCATACTAGGATTTGTAACGATCGCACGCGATGCCGCGCACCGCTGCTTCTGTCCACCAGACACTTGATATGGGAACTGGCTTAAAATACGATCAATACCGAATTTCTTCGAGATTTCAAGAACACGGCGATCAATTTCACTTGCCTTCACCTTTGATAACGCAAGTGGTAAAGCAATATTCTCTTTCACCGTTAACGTATCTAATAAGTTATAATCTTGGAAGATAAAACCTAAATGATCGCGTCGGAATAAAGCCAGCTTATCATCGTTCATCTTCACGATATCTTTTCCATCAATTAAAATTTCACCGTCCGTCGCATTATCGATTGTGGAAAGGACATTTAAAAGAGTCGTCTTGCCAGAACCAGAAGGTCCCATAATTCCAACGAACTCTCCTTCTTTTACTTGTAAGTTAATACCTTTTAAAGCTGCAAATTTATTACCACCTGTGTCATACACTTTTTCAATATTTTTTGCTTCTAACACTGTTTTCATCTCGACATCCCTCATTTCTTCTATTCTCTATTTTCAACTATATACACTCTCTACTCTTGCCACTATCGATGTTTCTTACACAAACATGACAGTTACGTAAGGCACATAAGCAAAGGAATCAGAATTTAATCTAATGAACTAAAGTACTTTGTTACTATAACATTGGGATATCATACCATCCATTCATTCTCCTTACAGGAACATTACAATTTTGTAAGGTTAAAAATGCCCCCACAAAGTTGTGCATGAAATGTCGGATGGAGCTATTTCATTCTTGCTATTCTATATACAAAGGAGGTCATAGTATGGATTCACTTAAAAATATGAATGCGGCAATGCGATATATTGAAGACAACCTTACACACGAAATTGATTTTAAAGAAGTCGCAAAAATAGCTTTCTGCTCCGAATATCATTTCAAAAGAATGTTTTCTTTTCTAGCTGGCATATCACTATCAGAATATATTCGCTGTAGACGTCTTACCCTTGCTGCCTTTGAACTAAAAGATAGCAATGCAAAAGTCATTGATGTCGCTATAAAATATGGATACAACTCACCAGATTCATTTACACGTGCATTTCAAAATTTGCACGGAATAACGCCTTCAGAAGCTCGAAGTACAATTCGTTCTTTGAAGGCTTATTCACCAATGACCTTCCAACTATCCATTCAAGGAGGAAATGAAATGAACTATCGAATTGAAGAAAAAGAGCCATTTCAAATCATTGGCATACAAAAACGAGTACCGATTGTTTTTAACGGTGTAAACAAAGAAATTGCTTCTATGTGGAAAAGTTTAACCCCACAGTCCATTCAAACATTAAAGATGCTTTCAAATGTGAACCCAAATGGAATCATTAGTGCCTCTACTAACTTTTCTGAAGGAAGAATGGAAGAAAAAGGCGAACTCGATCACTATATTGGAGTAGCCACAACGAAAGATTGCCCAGAGCAATTTGTGCAACTTGAAGTCGCTGCTTCAACATGGGCTATATTTGAAGCTGTCGGTCCATTTCCTGATGCATTACAAAATGTGTGGGGACGTATTTATTCCGAATGGTTCCCTTCTTCGAACTATGAACTAGCAGAAGGACCGGAAATATTGTGGAATGAAAGTAAAGAGATATCCTCGCCGAATTTCAGAAGCGAGATATGGGTACCTGTTTTGAAAAAGTAATATAAAGGTCTAAACTGTTTCAAAATAAAGAAGCTGCTCTTCCTCTTTAAAGGAAAAGCAGCTTTTTATTTTATACTTCTTCTCGACTCGTTCTTATACAAGAAAATAGTAATAATCGTAAGCACTATAACAACTCCAAAAGTAAATACTCTGTAGTTCGAGATAGTAGCAGTACCGATTAACAAGGCAGGTATAACAGCCATAATTAAGCCACCGAACATACCGACAAACGATCCTATACTTTGTTTTACTACTTGAGTTTCTGATACCCAATCATAATAACCAAATCGATTATTAATAAAAATCCCCCATACTGCCGAAAATAATGAATATGTTATCGGTGTTATTACGATGAAAAGAGAACTCCAAACATCTAGTTTTAACCCTATTATCAGTAATACAGCACTAATAAGTGCTGCAGGTATACTTAATGAAAGATTCATAAGAATTTTACTGTCATAAATCATCTTTGGCGCTATAGGCAACGACTTAATAATCCATACATTTTTTCCTTCTAAAGACAATGACACACATGTTGTACACGTCATCGAAATCGCTGCTGAAATAGCAAATGGAGCAATCTTTTGCAACAGAGGCTCAATTCCAGGATACGCTATTAATTGACTTGGCCCTACTACAACTATAGCTAGTGCGAAAGCTAGCGCCATCACAACTCCCATTCCGCTATTTACCACATACACTGTAGAAGAAAAGAAACGCTTCAGTTCTTTTTTATACAATGCGGCCAATACACTTTCTTTTCTCATGCTATGAATCTCATAATTTGAAAGCATATGATAAGTGGTAATCTCTGTATTTATTTGCTTATATTTTAACGAAAGGATTTTTACAAAAAGATAATACCAAATAACCGATATCCCAACAAACAGGATGAAAGCTACAATATCAGCATGAACAATTGCTTTTTGAAACATGTTAGCTAATGGATACACTTTAGTTAGTTGCTCTGAAATAATTGCACCTAGTCCGTTCATATCATTAAGACTATATTGAGCATTTCCGCTTTTTAGCATAAAGAAACCGAATGTAATAATTACTATAAAACTTAAAGTCGTAGTTATTTTATTCGTATTTTTAAATTTAGAAGCGATTGCCGTAATAGCAGCTCCAAAAATCGCTGCTATTGTTGTTGGAATTAAAGATGCTATAAACATACTGATGAACCACATAAAGTAAAAAGAAACTGATGGCCTCTCATGTATGCCATAAACAACTCCCATTGGTAGCATGATTATGATTGAAAAGACCGTATTCAGCAAATATAAATACAAAAACCTACTTGTAATAACCGTACTTACACGAATCGGTAATGACATTAAAAGATCGTAATCCTTAAAAGCAAAAATCTCTCCATTTGCCTTAAATATAGTGAAAAACAACGTCAATACACTGCTAATAACTAGTGCATAAACTGGGATAATTTCACTTATTCCTAGGTTCACCAACCCATATGCCGAGGCCCCACAATATAGCATTAACATGACACCAACTAAGGCAATAGATGCTGACAGTAAAATCTTATTCTGCTTCTTCTTTTTATCTTTTTCGTATTTAAAAGTATTTAAACCAAGCTGCGTTATCAAGCGGATTTTTAAAAGACCTAGACTACTAATATTCATTAGCAAGCTCCTTCATAAAGAGCTCTTCCAATGATCCTTCCTTTATTAAAGAATTCACTTCCCCTGAAAGTGCTAATTTCCCTCTATTAATCATCGCTATTTTATTACATAACTTCTCCGCCACATCTAAAACATGCGTAGAAAAGAAAATCGCGCTTCCCTTTTCACAAAGCTCCTTCATAATACCTTTCAACACTACAGCAGCCTTTGGATCAAGACCGACGAAGGGTTCATCTAAAACTAATAATTTCGGTTTATGCAAAACCGCTGATATAATCGCCACTTTTTGTTTCATACCATGTGAATAAGAAGATATTAAATCACCTAGGTACGGTGTAATCTCAAAAGCATCTCCATACTTTTGTATCTCCTTTTCCCGATCTTTTGCAGACACTTTAAACACATCCGCAACAAAGTTTAAATATTGAATTCCTGTTAATTGCTCATATAAATCTGGATTATCGGGAATATACGCCATTACTCTCTTACATGCAATCGGATCCTTTTTTACTGAATATCCATCAACAAAAATTTCACCCTCTTCAAAATCTATAACTCCAACTAACGACTTAATTGTTGTACTTTTCCCCGCACCGTTATGCCCAATAAATCCAAAGATATCTCCTGCTTGAACAGTAATATTTAACTGATCTACTGCTTTTTTGCCACCTTTGTATGTCTTGCTAAAATTTATAATTTCTAACATGTGATTTCCCCCAAACTATCTTTTTAACTGAATTTTCAGACCCGAAAGCAAAAAATTTACTCAGCGAGCTTTTTCGTTATCCCACTGAGTATTAAAATTTCTTAACACATAGAAACTATAAATATAAAATTTGACTAGTACAGTTCAATCCCTTATTGCTCACAATTGCATTTCTTTTTTATATAAAACGTAAGAATATAAATTTGTTATGAGGACAGCAACTACTATGATCCCTAGCATCATATAAGATCTCCAATCAGCTGGAGCGAAAACACTTATAATCATAATGAGTCCTAAAGCTACAAATACTTTTCCACTAAATCGATGTGTTTTCCGCCATACTTCTTCATTACTTAACGTCCAAGGATTACGCATCCCAACGAAAAAGTTAGGCTTACACTGCGGTAAATAATTACCCATCACTAAAAATAAAACACCCACTAATAATTCTGGAACTCGATTAATGAATAAATTATATCCTAGTCCACTTGTAATAATATCTATATTTCCTACAAATAGTAGCAATAGTATCCCGTTATTCATCATCATAAAAGCTTTAGAAAATTTCTCGTAATTTGCTTTCCTTGGATCAATCTTTGGTATCACATTTAGAAATACATATAACGCAATCATAATTCCAACCATAGAAATCATTCCGGAAAGTTTAGAAGAATAACCATCTACCTTACCGCCACTCCAATGTGTAGCAATTGTATCCGGTAAATGTGGCCAAGCAAATGCCCATGCCAAACAAGTTATAACAATTAATAGAATTGCAAAAAGATGTTTTTTCATTTCCCCTCTTCCCCCTTATTCGTAAACGTAAACACCCAAGTCAATAAATCTTGAAATACAGTTGTGTTTAAAGAGTACATAACGAATTGTCCTCTTTTTTCATCTTGGATAAGTTCAGCATTTTTAAGCGCATTTAGGTGATGAGAAATACTTGGCTTTGTCATATTGAACTGTTCAGCAATTTCGCCAGCTGTTAAATCACCTTCTTTTAATAAATCTAAAATTTTTCGCCTTGTTGGGTCTGCTAATGCTTTAAATGCTTGATTCAATGTCTTTCTTCCTTTCGATAATTAGACATTTAGATATTTATCTAAATGTTAAAATGATTTCAGTCAATTGTCAATTATATATAAGGACCTTTTTACTTTTTCCACTTTTGACCCATACTGTTTACTATATAAATCCTGTTTAATCTTTCATCATATAAATACGCCACAACTATGCTATGTATAACAAAAAAGGAAAGCCTATTCATTTGATTTCTTTGTTTTTACTTCGTACGGGGCAAAAAAGGCTCTGACCGCTTCTATGCATGGCTGGATCCTCTCTCTCCCCTAAAAAGACAAGTTCTATGTCGTCTTTTAAACTTTTATATTTATATAGCTCTCATTTCAACATAATGAAAAGACTTGAAACACATGATACACTATAGCTACAATTGTTTTTTTAGGAGGAATATACATATGTATAAAATTTTAATCGTTGAAGACGATCCAAATATTTCATCATTATTACAATCTCACATTCAAAAATATGGCTATGATGCTGTTGTTGCGGAGAACTTCGATGATATTATGGAATCGTTTAACGCCGTGAAACCACATCTTGTTTTACTTGATGTAAACTTACCAAAATTCGATGGCTTCTACTGGTGCCGTCAAATCCGTCATGAATCTACTTGTCCAATTATTTTCATTTCAGCGCGTGCAGGTGAAATGGAGCAAATTATGGCGATTGAAAGCGGTGCGGATGATTATATTACGAAACCGTTCCACTACGACGTTGTAATGGCAAAAATTAAAGGTCAATTACGTCGTATTTACGGTGATTATGCACCAAATATTTCTGAGCGTATCGTTGAAGTTGAAGGACTAAAACTATTCCCTGAGCGTCCAGAAATTCATTTTGGAGCTGAGCAAGTTCTTTTAACGAAGAAAGAGGCAATTTTAGCAGAAATGCTATTATCTAAATTCCCACGTACAGCAAGTCGTGAAGATTTACTAGCAGCTCTTTGGGACGACGAAAGCTTCGTTGAGGAAAATACATTAAACGTAAACATTACGCGTCTTCGTAAAAAGTTCAATGAGCTTGGTATTGAAAATGCTATTGAAACAGTTCGTGGACTTGGGTATCGTTTTAACGCAACTTGGAGTGAATAAGCATGAAGCTATTTTTACGTGATCATTTTGCATTTTTTCTACTATATGTATTAAACTTCGGAATCATTTTCGTTCTCTATGATGCAGTAGATGGATTTCAAAATAATAAGTTTTACTTCATCGTTTTAAGTTTGTACTTATTCATCTGCTTCCTCGCTTATCGTTACGTTCGTAACCGTAGAATGTATCACAGATTAAGTGAACCACCAGAGAAAATGGAAGACGCGTTTATTGAAAGAGCGACCGCTCCTATGCCTCACGGTGTAAACGAGCTCGTTCGTACGCAATATCGTCTATTCCAAAAAGACCTACAAACATTTGAAGTAAAACAGCAAGAACACCAATTATTTATTAACCATTGGGTACATCAAATGAAAACACCCGTTTCTATCATGCAACTTATGGTGCTAGAAATGGAAGATGAACATTTAATCCCGAAATTCAAAAAAGAGTTAGAGCGACTAAATCAAGGACTCGATATGGCTTTATACATGGCAAGGTTGAATAATTTCCATGAAGATTTCCATGTTGAGACGATTTCATTAAAAGATGCTGTAACAAAAAATATTAACGGATTGAAAGAATTATTCATTCGAAACGGGGTCTTCCCTGTTTTAGAAGTTCATTCAGATTTAAAAGTTGCTTCTGATGCGAAATGGCTAAAGTTCATCATTTATCAGTTAATGACAAATGCTGTTCGGTATTCTGGTGAACGCGGAACGAAAGTTTTCTTATCAGCTTATCGAAATGGAAAAGATATTATTTTAGAAGTTCGTGATGAAGGCGTCGGTATTCCACAAGAAGATGTTCGAAGAGTATTTGAACCATTTTACACTGGGAAAAATGGTCGTGCATTTGGAGAATCTACTGGTATGGGACTTTATATCGTAAGTAAAATTTGTGATTATTTAGGTCATACTGTGAAACTAGACTCTGAAGTTGGGAAAGGAACGACGATTAAAATCATCTTCCACAACGCTGCAAACAATCAAGCAGAAAGCACGGAGAAGGTGACCAAAGCATGATCGTAACATATGCTAGCAAAATGTATGAGAATATACTCTCATACATTTTTTGCAATAAAACTACATATCGGCCTGCTAACGGGAGGCATATATTATGACATTTTGGCAATTTGCATTTAAAAATGTAACGCGCAACTCAAGAGCTTATTTTGCCTACTTTATAAGCAGTGCCTTCTCTATTGCTGTTTTCTTTTCTTTTGCTGTTTATTTATTTCATCCGAAATTACAAAACTTCAATATGATCTCTGAAATTTCAGGGTTAATGATATTTTCAGAAGTAGTAATTGTTTTCTTCTCTTTCTTCTTTTTACTATATTCGATTGGATCATTTTTAAAAGTTCGTAAAAAACAATTTGGGATTTTAACCATTTTAGGTATATCGAAAAAGCAATTACATCGTCTCGTTTTTACGGAAAATATGTTAATTGGTATTTTATCTATCTTTTTCGGCATACAGTTTGGGTTTGTTTTTTCGCAATTTTTCTTATTAGTGACAGCGAAAATTACGCACGTACCAGGTATATATTTATACGGGCCTACTAACGCAATCATTTTAACGACCATCGTTTTTCTTAGTCTTTTTATCATTGTATCTGCATTCACACCAATGCTTATTCGTACAAAAAAAGCGGTACACCTTTTAAAAACAAATGGTGGAAAACAAAAAGAAAGAAAACCATCCATATTTATTTCTTTATTTGGTGCTATCTGTTTATTAGGCGGCTATGCTTTAGCTGGAAATCCTAAATATTTTGTCTCAGTAAGCCCGCAAATAGGTGTTATATACATGGTTTCAAGTATCTTCGTAATCCCAACGTTTGTTACGATGGGAACGTATTTTTTCTTTTCGCAAATTAGTTTTTCACTTATTTATATTTTGAAAAAAAGAAGAAAATTTTATATGAAACGGATAAATATGCTTTGGATATCTGATTTAGCAAACCGTATTCGAACAAATATTAATATGCTTTTTATTGTGGCCATGCTATCTACCGTCGCTTTTACAATGATTACGTTTTTATATGGATTCGGGAAATTTATTAAACTAGAGGTTACTAAAACTTCACCTTTTCCAATTTCTTATTTTTCTTATGATGCGAATCCTTTTGTTGCAGAACACTTGAATTGGCTTGAGCAGCAATTACAAAGGGAAAATTTCTCTTATGAGAAAATAAACGCTGATTTATATGAAGCACCATTAAAAGAAGATCAAGATATAGCCATTTATAATGACGTATATGCAATTAAGCAAAGTGACTATAACAAACTTGCGGATTCTTTACAATTAAAACAACTATTCATGGATGATAATGAAGCTTATGTTTTAACAGGGACATCTTATATCACCATATTTAATGAGTTTGAGCAAAGCTACAACAGAGACTACATTACACTCTCTAGCACAAATACGAAATTACGAGTAAAAGGCTATGAATATGTGAATGCAATTCCATCTACCTTTTCATATCAAACGTTAGTTTTACCTGATGCTGTTGTAGAAAATTTCCCCAATACAACTAAACATGTATCAGCGTACAATTATAAAGTACAAAACTGGGAAAAAACGTATAAAATTGCAGATGATTTTATAGAAAAGGTGCAAAAAGATCGAGATAAATCCCAGTACAAAGGACCTCTTATTCGCTCCTTTGAATCGGCAGGGTCACTATATAGAATAACATCAGGAAGTGCCGCATACTTCCTAATCGGGACATTCTTAGGTGTCATTTTCTTTATTGGAGCAGGTAGCGTTCTTTACTTCAGAATGTATACAGATTTAACGAACGAACAAGAAAAATATGTAGCAATTTCAAAAATTGGTGTAACAGATGCAGAGATGAAAAAATCTGCAACCATTCAACTTAGCATTTTATTTTTCGTTCCGTACGTTATGGCGTCCATTCATACAATGTTCGCAACAAAAATGCTTCAAGATGTAATTGGTTTATCTTTGTTCAAAGAAATTTCAGCTGTTCTTATTATTTTTGGAGTCGTTGAAATCCTATTTTTCTTATTCATTCGTTCGCTTTATATGCAAAAATTATCACAGTATACGAATGGGCAAAATATTTAAAACAAACTTTATGAAAAGAGTATCTCTCATACTCTTTTCATCTTCGCTCTATTAGGAGGTTTAGGTGAATGACATTTTGGCAGTTTGCATTTAAAAACGTGACGCGGAACGCTAGAGCTTATTTCGCCTATTTTATAAGCAGTGCGTTTTCCATTGCAATTTTCTTCTCGTTTGCAGTTTATTTATTTCATCCTAAATTGCATATGACAGGCGTGAATGCTGCTCTGAACATATTAATGACAATCTCAGAAGTTGTCATTGTATTCTTTTCATTTTTCTTTTTACTATATTCAATCGGTACTTTCTTAAAAGTACGAAAAAAACAGTTCGGGATTTTAACAGTACTTGGCATATCTCCAAAGCAATTAAAGAGGCTCGTATTTCTAGAAAACATGCTAATTGGTGGCCTATCCATATTTTTCGGCATTCAATTTGGCCTTGTCTTTTCACAGTTCTTTTTATTAGTTACCGCCAAAATTACGCATGTGCCTGGTTTATATTTATATTGGTGGCCTACAGCTGCTATCGTTTTAACTATAATTATCTTTCTTGGACTCTTCATTCTCGTATCATCTTTTACACCGATGCTAATCCGTACGAGAAAAGCTGTACGTCTTTTAAAAGAAGGAACAAAACAAAAAGAAAGAAAAGCATCTGTACTCATCTCTCTCTTTGGTGCGATATGTTTAATATCTGGATATGTTTTAGCAGCAAACCCACTATATTTTATGTCACTAGGAGATATCGCTGGGCTTTTGTACGCTGCCTCCTGTATATTTGTCATCCCATCACTTGCTGCAGCTGGGACATATTTTTTCTTCTCACAAATTAGCTTCTTACTCATTCGCATATTAAAGACGAGAAGAAAATTTTATATGAAACGTATTAATATGCTTTGGGTTTCTGATTTAGCAACTCGGATTCGGACAAATATTAACATGCTCTTTATCGTGACGATGTTATCGACACTCGCTTTCACAATGATTACATTCTTATATGGGTTTGGGAAATTCACAAAGTTTGATGAAATAAGGCAAAATCCTTTCCCGTTTACTTATTTATCACATACTGAAAATACGCTTGCCGATGAACATTTAAATTGGTTAGAACAAAAATTTAATGAAGAGCACTTTACTTATACAAAATTTAAAACAGACATATATGAAGTATCTTCAGCTGAGGATAACACACAGCTCTATTATGCCATTAAACAAAGTGACTATAATGTACTTGCTAAAGCATTAAGCTGGGAAACTCTCACGGTGAATAAGAATGAATCTTATATTCTTATGAAAGACTTAGACGATCAAGTTATTGGAACAATTCATACTAAAGAAAAGAAAAATATTCTTCCACTTACTCAAAACAATTTACAACTACAAGTGAAAGAATATAAAAGTTATAACCCCTTCCCAAACAGCTTAATATACCAATTACTCGTACTATCTGATGAAAATGTAGAAGCCTTATCAACCGCTTCAAAACAGATGAGTGTATATAGCTTCAAAGTTCCAGATTGGGAAAAGGCACATAATATCGGTTCAGCATTTATAACAAAAATTGATAATGACAATGCAGCTATTCAGGCAGAACATCCACCGTTTCATGCAAGTGAAGCAAGCGACTCTCTATACAAAACAAAATTAAATGTTGCTTCGTTTTTCTTAATTGGTACTTTCCTAGGTGTTATTTTCTTTATCGGAGCTGGCAGTGTTCTTTACTTCCGTATGTATACAGATTTAACAAATGAGCAAGAAAAGTATATAACGATTACAAAAATTGGTTTAACAGAAGTCGAAATGAAGCAATCCGCTACAATTCAACTTGCGATTCTTTTCTTTGTTCCTTACATTATGGCATCGATCCATACGATGTTTGCGACAAAGATGTTACAAGAGATATTACATCTATCATTATTCGCTGAGATTACAGTTGTACTTGTAATCTTTGGAACGGTTGAAATTATCTTTTTCCTTTTAATTCGTTCCTTTTATATGCAAAAATTATCACAACATATTAAGTTTTAAAAATAGAAAGGTGATTATTATGGAAGAAGTATTACACATAAAAAACGTCTCAAAAGTGTATGAAGGAAAGGTCCCTCATACTGCTTTAAAAAATATAAATTTACATGTAGATAAAGGAGAATTTGTTGCTATCATGGGACCATCTGGTAGCGGTAAATCTACATTTTTAAACGTTATCTCTACAATTGACTCCCCTACTTCTGGTGATGTCGTGATTAATGGAAAAAAACCGCACACATTTCGTAGAGAGAAACTAGCTATTTTCCGCCGCCAAGAGTTAGGGTTTGTTTTCCAAAACTTTAACCTATTAGATACACTAACAATCGGTGAAAATATCGTACTGCCTTTAACTTTAGATAATGTTCCTTTAAAAGAGATGGACGAAAAACTCGATAACATTTCAAAGAAACTTGGAATTGATCATATTTTGGACAAGCGTATTTTTGAAGTTTCTGGAGGACAAGCACAGCGTACCGCGGTAGCACGCGCTGTTATTCATCATCCGTCACTTCTACTTGCGGATGAACCGACAGGAAACTTAGATTCGAAAGCAGCAATTGATGTAATGGAGCTATTTACGAAATTAAATAAAGAAGAGGATGCCACAATTTTAATGGTTACTCATGATCCGTTTGCAGCAAGTTATTGTAACCGCGTTATTTTCATTAAAGATGGTGGGCTTTACAATGAATTACACCGCGGACTATATCGCGAGAAATTTTATCAAGAAATATTAGATGTTTTAGCATTATTAGGAGGAAGGCGTGGATGACGTTTTGGCAATTTGCATTTAAAAATGTCTCGCGTAATTCTAAAGCATATTTTGCTTATTTTGTAAGTAGTGCTTTTTCTATTATGGTTTTCTTTTCATTTACTGTATACGCGTATCATCCACGCTTACAAAATGTACAAAGCTTTCAAGATCGAGATCCTCTAATGAACTTAGCGAGTACAGCACAGCTTGTGATTGTTATGTTCTCGTTCTTCTTTCTCTTATATTCAATTGGAACATTTTTAAATGTACGGAAGCAGCAATTCGGGATACTCACGATTCTCGGTATCTCACAGAAACAATTAAAAAGACTGTTATTTACTGAAAACATGATAATCGGGATATTGTCCATCTTTATCGGTATACAAGGTGGCCTAGTGTTCTCTAATTTTTTCTTATTAGTCACTTCAAAATTAACAAGTGCGAAAGGTCTCTATTTATATTGGCCAACAGAAGCGATTATCGTGACAACCGTAACGTTTATCATTTTATTTTTAATCGTTTCTACATTTACACCTATGTTTATTCGGACTCGTAAAACAGTCCATCTTATTAAAGGGAACAAGAAAGTGACAGCCGAAAAAAGGCCGTCTATACTCATTTCGATATTTGCTTTAACTTGTTTAGGGTTATGTTATTATATTGCTGGTTATCCACAAGGCTACGTAACCGAAAAAAATGTGCAAAACGGATCTGTCTTCTTTATTATATTATCTATTTTGCCACTCGTAGTAATCGGAACATATTTTTTCTTTTCACAAACATTTCTTCTTTTTATCTATATTTTAAAGAAGCGTAGAAAGTTTTATTTGAAACAAATAAACATGTTATGGATTTCAGACTTAGTTGCTCGTACCCGTAGTAATATTAATGTACTCTTTATCGTTTCTATGCTATCTGCGCTTGCATTTACGATTATTATCGGACTATTTGCTGCGAATAATAATACAAAAGCGTCGATACTAGAGCGATATCCTATTCCCTTCACATACAAATTAGAAGGGGATCATTCCCTTGAACGAAAGCACGTTAATACTATTGAATCCGAACTTTCCAATGCTCATTTTCAATATAAAAAATATAAATTTACGCTTTTAAAAGATAATGCTTCAAAAGAAGAGATTGTAATTATGAAAATGAGTGATTATAACGAAATTGCTAAGCAGTTAAAGAGACCTACAATCACCCTTGATTCAAAAGAAGTTTACATTATTTCTGGCTATTCACCAGAGCTATTAAACCTTGTATCAAATCCATTTGTAAAACAAAATACAATTACGCTTGAATCCAATAAAAAGGAGTTTTATATAAAGGGATTTATTAACAAAGGAATAGCACCACCATTTGCATTAGCAAATTTAGTTATTATGCAAGATTATGCAATCGATACTATGATTCCTCATATTGAAACCATTACAGTTTATAATTACTTCGTGGATAATTGGGAAAATGCAATTATTCCAACGAAAAATATATTAAAAAGTATTAGTAATGACACCGAAAAATATTATGAGGCACATAAAGACGATAAGCATGCATCTCCCGTCCCTTTTAATATTTATACAGCTACTGATGAGTTACTCCATAATAAAGGAAATGCAGTTGCTCAATTCTTTATTTGGGCATTTCTTGGCTTTATCTTCTTTATCGGTGCGGCTAGCGTTTTATACTTCCGTATGTATAACGACTTAACGAATGAAAAACAAAAGTACATTACGATTACAAAACTGGGCTTAACTGAATCAGAAATGTTTCGCTCCGCAACGATTCAATTAGGAATTTTATTTTTCGTTCCTTACATCGTTGCTGGTGTTCACACGTTATTTGCGGTTAAGTTTTTACAAAGCATGTTTTCTTTCTCGTTACTAAAAGAGTTACTGATTGTACTCACCTTTTTCGGGATTATCGAGATTATTTTCTTTTTCTTAATCCGCTCTCTGTACATTAATAAATTATCACAGCATATAAAAATATGAATAAAATAGCCTTGTGCATATTGCACAAGGCTATTTTCAATAGTTTTTAAATAATTAGCAGCAATATCCACCATAGCCGCCGCCGTAACCACCATAACCGCCATAACCGCCGCCTCCGCCGAAGCAGCTAGCACCGATAATGATTAATAAAATAAACAATACGATTAGAAGCGCAAAACCGCCTCCGCACCCACGTCTGCGGTCGCAATCATCATGTCTGTGTTCACACTTTTCGCTCATTACTCTATTCCTCCTTTAGTATCATTCATAACAAGATCGTCTTGCTCTAAATGAGGGGATTCCATTTATATTATGTTTTCAGGGCAAATAGGAAGCTTGGCACTCCTAAAAACGGGCTTGTTTCATGAAAAGAGCCCCAACACAAAAAGAGGATACCTTTAAATAGGCACCCCCTTCTTCTAAACAAACATATTAAGTAAAAGCGCAAAGCCGAATGCAATAAATGATAACAATGTCTCCAGCACCGTCCACGTTTTAAACGTTTCTTTTACTGTCAAACCTAAATACTCTTTTACAAGCCAGAATCCTGCATCATTTACGTGAGAAAACATTAATGAACCTGCACCGGTTGCAATAACGAGTAATTCTAAATTTACACCAGACATGTGCTGAATAACCGGTGAAACAATTCCAGCTGCTGTCGTTAATGCTACAGTAGCTGAACCTGTTGCAATTCGGATTAATCCCGCTACCATGAACGCTAAGACGATTGGTGATAATGAAATGTGTTCTGCCATTTGAGCGATGGCTGTTCCAACGCCGCTTTCAATTAATATTTGTTTAAATCCACCGCCTGCACCAATTATTAAAATAATGGAACCGACAGGTAGTAAACTTTCATCTGTTAATTTTTTAATCATCTTTTTATTAATTCCTTGTTTTATACCAAGCAAATAAAACGCTGCGAAACATGAAATAAGTAAAGCGATTACCGGACTTCCCACAAATACTAAAAATTCAGTTATTTTTTCCGGTAATGAAATATATGGTGCGACTACTGATAAAATCATTAAAACTACTGGCAGTAAAATAATAAAAAATGAAACTTTACGACTCGGTAAATCAGTTGATACTGTCGTAACTCGAACAAGCTCCGGTTCATTTTCAGGTATAACCCTCTTATGTACCCACTTTGCAAATACCGGTCCTGCGATAATTGCTGTTGGTAACGCGATAATTAATGAATACAATAGTACCTTTCCTAAATTCGCATTATAAATACCGATTGCTGTCATCGCACCTGGATGCGGCGGCACTAGCCCATGTACAATCGATAATCCAGCAATAACAGGTAACGCAATTAACAATATATTTTGTTTCGTTGTTTTTCGAATTGAAATAACAAGTGGTAATAAAATGACGATTCCCACTTCAAAAAACACTGGAATACCTATAACAAATCCGGCGAATAACATTGCCCAAGGTAATTTTTTCACCCCGAAGAATCGAATGAAGAAATCTGCTACTTGCATGCCAGCCCCTGAATCGGACATCATTTTCCCTAAAATTGTTCCGAGAGCCAAAATACCAACTAAATGCCCTAGTACACTACCAACACCAGTTTCATAGGCAGTAACAATTTTGGTCAAGTTCAACCCAGACATAATAGCTAAAAATAGACTAGCAACTGTTAAACTAATAAATGCATGCCACTTCCACCACGATACCCCTAAAATAACAATTGCGATCGCAATTAACGTGACGATTAATAAGTATATATCCATATCCCATTCCCCTTCGATATGAAAATTTTTTACAGAAAAAGAGGGAATTAGTCCCTCTTCATTTTTTACACATCATAATTTACAACGTAATGCTGCATTTCCGTATTGTAGTAGCCTTCACTATATTCAATTACTTCTCCAACTTCATCGTAAGAATAGCGCATACGTTTTAATAACGCTGTTCCCTCTTTTTCTCCTAACGCTTCTGCAACGAAATTAGGCGCAAATCCAACAGCGAATTCATCTCTGAAGTTTTCTAAATGTATACCACGGTCCTCGACTAGATCATAAAGCGATTGTAAGTCAAAGTCCGCTAAGTCTGTACTTGCCATTTGTGCTGAGAAATAGTGCGTATAATGAATGTACGGAGTATCATTTAAAGCATATAGACGCTCAATACGAAAACTCTCTTTACCAAACAAACGAAATGGTACTGTTCCTTCTTCATTATGAACCACTTCTGCCTTTAGCAATTTCTTTTGTACTTTATAGCCTTCTTCCACTAACACTTCTGTAAATTTCTTTCCCTTTGAAAGCTTTGTCGCAGAAGTATTTCGAATGACTTTCGTTCCTTTACCACTTTTCTTTTCTAAATATCCTTCTTGAACGAGTTCTTTAATTGCGTTTCGCACTGTAATTTTACTCACTTTGAACTCTTCTTCTAATTGTGGTTCAGAAGGAATATTTGTATGAATGGCATAAACACCATGTAATATTCGATCACGAATAATATTTTTAATTTGTAAATATAATGGACCTCTTTTTCTCGTTACGTTCACCGTTACACCCACTACCTTTCTACATCACCTACTGATGCCGTCATTGCCCGAAGTATATCTTTCTCTGATGACATTGGCGTATCACCGACGATTGTATGTGCAAGCATTCCAGCTGCTGACGCAAATGAAACAGCTTTCTCTGGTGCAAACTCTTCTATCTCGCCATGAATAATTCCGCTCGTATAAGCATCTCCAGCACCTATTCTATCATATACAGAAAACGTAAGTGTTTTGGCAAAAGTGAACGTCCCATCTTTACATATGAATCCGCGAAGTGAGTGTGTATTATCGCTATTAATAGAACGATGTGTCCCAGCAATTGTAGCGATATTATATATTTCAGCGACTTTTGGAATAAGATCAACAAGCTGTGCTTCTCGCTCCGTCTCTTCCGTTTTCATTCCGAGAACAAACATCGCATCTTTTTCATTCATCATTACAATATCGGCAAGGCCTAGCATTTCTTCATAATGAGGTTTCGCCTGTTCATACCCATCTTCTCCCCAAAGCGATGGACGATAGTTGCAATCGAAAACGACAGTGCCTCCATTTTCTTTAACTGCCTTCGCCAAAGATTTCATATGATGGCGCACAGTATCATTCATCGCAAGGGTAATCCCGCAAAAATGAACGATATCAATTTCTTTTGCGATTTCTTCAAATTGGTACATCTCTTCACATGCCGTATTGAAACTACTTTCTAATCGGTTCGAATATGTAACGCGGCTTGCGCGTGCTCCAAATCCATTTTCTAAAAAGTACATACCAACATATTTACCGCCTCTTGAAACAAACGGTGCCTGAATGCCTAACTTTTGAATATGTGATACCGCAGCATCCCCAACAGAGTTTTCCGGTAAAGTTGAAATAAGAAAACCTTCATGCCCTAGATGAGAAAGTGCTGCTGCAACGTTCACACCTGTACCAGAAAATGAGTAATTTAAGGAGTTTGCTTGCGATAGCAATTCATATCCTGGCACTTGCAGGCGCATCATTACTTCACCGAACGCTGCAATTTTCTTACGCATATTGATCAACTAACTTCTTCACAACCGCTAATAGTTCGCGTACATCTTCTACCTTCGTATTGCCAGTCTCTTTATCAATAATAGAAGAGTACACGTGCGGGATAACTTGCTCTACATTTGCCTCTAACGCAATACGTACAATTGTTTCAAAGTTTTCTTTATCAATTCCGCCTGTTGGCTCTAATGCAAATCCTTCTTCCGCACATGCTTTCGCAACAGCGCGATATTCTTCTTCATGAGCCAAGCCTTTCATTGGGAAGTATTTCAATGAATTCCCGCCCATATCACGTACAAGTGCGATCGCTGTTTTAATTGGAACGATTGCTTTCTCTTCTCCAGCTGCACTAATTGGACCAGTAGAAATATTTACGTACCCTACTTTTCCTGTAGGTGATACTAAACTATTAATCCAGCTATCTTTTCCGCCAAGATTTGCGCGCGTTGCTCCAACTGAAGGGAACACTTGGTTAATATGACTACCTGGATAATGTTTCGCAATTTCAGCCACAACTGCCGCTTGACGATTATCTCCTGCTCCTAGTCCGATTGATACAGCGTCATCAATTTCTTTTCCGTATGCTTTCATCGCAGTTACTGCTTCTTCTACTGTCGGATAGTCTTTTGATAACACACCGACTACTACATAACCTTCTGCGGCTTCAAAAATATCTTTCGCATTTCGGGTATTGTTCGCTAATACATTTAATGCTACGCGGCCTTTATAAAAACGTTTTTGAATGTTTGTCATCTTAGTTTCCCCCTACAATTTCTCTCATTTTTTCTTCAATCACATGTATGTCATCGCCTTGAAGTGGACGTGGATCAATATCAAAGAACCCTTGTCTTACTCCGTAATCACGTGTGTAAATTGCGATTTCCCCTTCGCGTAACGCGGTCACAACATCTTTTGCAGTTTTATTTAATTCGTTCTCGTTAATATGAATACGCGCTCTAAAAATTGCTCTTCCAGCTTCATCTTGAACGATTGTTACATTTACACCGTTTAACTCTTTCAGCGGCATAAGTACTTGTAACAACTCTTTTTCTTGTTCACTCTTATCTTCTTTTACTCCGTACTCATCAAGCGCTTGAAGTAAACCGAAAGTTGTTTCTTTCCCAACTTTCATACTTCTACCGCTGCAATGTAATTGCACTTTTAGCCATTCAATATATTTTCGTTTACCGCCGACAATACCAGAAGTAGGTCCTTCAATCGCCTTTGAACCGCTATAAATGGCTAGGTCTGAATACTTCACGTATTTTTGAATGTCTTCTTCAGCTGCCGCATCAACGATAAGTGGTACATTATTTCGCTGTGCTACTTCCCACGCTTCTTCAACAGAAATCATATTTTTTTGCACTGCATGATGCGATTTCACATAAAGAATAGCTGCTGTATTTTCGCCAATTGCATCTTCAATATGCTCCGCTTTCCCTTCATTTGCGTAACCTACTTCAACGAGCTTACCTCCGCCTAAATAAATCATCGTTTCAACAGGAGCACCGTATTGAACGTTATGACCTTTTAACATAATCACTTCGTTTTTCAGGATTACTTCTTGATGAAGTCTTTCACTTTTACGGCGATTTCCTTCTGTAACGATACCAGCGATAGAAAGCGCAATTCCACTCGATGCTGAGTTCACAACGACCGCTGCCTCTGAATCTAAAATTCTCGCAATATGATCTCCCGCTTTATCTACTAAATCGGCAATTTCCACATAATTTTGTCCACCATGTTTCATCGCATCCATAACTGTATCTGTAGGAGCGGATACACCTAAAATACTCATTCTACCGCTCGCATTAATCACTCTTTTTAATCCGTACTTAGCATTCAATGAATGACCCATTGATTACAACCCCTTTCGTATCAATTCTTCTTTCAGCAATGCGCTGATCCCCTTCTGAATCAATTAACGTAATCGGTTCATCTTTCACCGTAAATAAAGTTAAGTTTGCAATATCTCCTACTTGAATACGACCAATCTCTGGTTTTTTCAGCCACTCTGCCGCATTTTTCGTAACCGCATCAATCACTTCTTCAAGTGTGTAACCTAAGTAAAGGAATTTCGAAAGAACGTGAGCCATACTATACACTGGACCATATACACGATTCTTCCGGTAAATATCTGTACTAATTGTATTAAAGGCAATACCGTGACGCTTCGCCGCTTCTGCTACTTTAAAAGAAAAACTAGCATTACCGTGACCAACATCTAAATGAACACCGCGCTTCACTGCATCTAGTAACACAGGTAGCGGTTTGCCTTCTTCATCAAATAAATTATTTTCTTTCCCGTTTAAGTAATGTGTAATGACATCATCTTTTTCTAAAAGAGGTACAACTTCCTCAATGCGAGGAGGCGCTGAACCGATATGTACCATAATCGGTAATGATGTTTCACGAGATAAAGAGCGCGCTACGTGCAGCGGTTCAATTCCGCTATCACAAACGACACTTTTACTCATTCTCGCCTTTAACCCAACGATTACATCTTTATACTTTTCTACTGCTTCTATTACTTTCTCTTTATCTATCCATTCCATATTGGATAATTCATCAATTCGTTTCAAACCGATGCGAGAAATATTTAAAAAGGCAAATAAATTCGTTTTTGCCTGCTCTCTACTTTGTACTAAATCTGCAATGCGATCAGCTCCGCAGCTTCCCGCATCAACAATTGTCGTTACCCCTTGCTTAACGCCAATTTCATCTACCTCATCGCCATACGGATCAAACTCTGGAAAAGCATGAACGTGCAAATCAATCCAGCCACTCGATACGTAAGTACCTGAGTAATCAAGAACCTTTCCACCCTCGCCAGCACCAGCTTTCATCACCTGTGCGATTTTATTATTTTCAACTACAATGTCAATCTCTTCCCCGTTCACACGCTTCACATTACGTAGCACGAATCGTTCTGTCATTGTATTTCCACCCTTTTCTATAAGAAGCCATAAGAATACGCTTACATTAAAGTTTCATTTTATATCTCTTTCACATATTTAGAGTATCACGAAAAAAAAGAAAAGTAAATATAACGTTATAATGTTTAATCCCACATTATTTCCTCCTCTAATGTAAATTTGAAATAAAGTCGTTCTGCTAAAGCGTCATTTTATGGAAAATACTTAATAAAAAAATCAGATATTTTTTAGGTGACAGAGCAAAATAGCCAAAGAAGATTATGAATGAAAATGCACATTTGGATGCGAGTTTCCATTAAATATTAGGACAGCCTATAAGTAGGAGGGATGTTCTTGGAATTTCGGATTTTATTATGTACAATCTTAATCAGCTTTTATCTATCAACGATGGTTAGCGCAGAGACCCCACCACTCACAGCTGCATTTCTCCGCGACCATCAGCTATGGATAAAAAAGGGTAATCAAGAAATACAAATCACAAAGAATCGATATGTGTATTCTCCAAAATGGTCTTATGATGGTAGGTTTATTGGCTATATTGATAGTGATGAAACGGGTAAAAAATCTAACCTATTCATTTATGATACTAAGGAGAAAATAAACTATCAGCCTTATGTAAGAGTCGTAACATCTGACTTTAAGTGGTCACCAAACAAAAATCAATTGGCATACACTGATCAAGGTTTATTAAACGTTACAAAAATAAAAAATGGTCGCCCGCAAGGTTTTGAAAATGTATCACTTGGGGTTAGTGATTTCGAATGGTTCCCGAACGGAAAGGAATTTATCGTTTCCTCACACTCCTGCTTGCGTCCTATTGGATGGGGCCCAATCCCACTTTATAAAATTCCAGTAGATGCAAATCTTGCTAAAGATACAATAAAGCCTTTTTATACGATTCGAACAAATGAAACTGATTTATTTGCGATTGGTACTAACTATTTTAAGTGGAGTTCTGATGGAAAATGGGTTAGTTTTTTAGCCACTCCTACTGCTTCCCTGTCAATGGATAGCAATACGTTATGTGTTATCTCATCAAAAGGGGAACACTTTCAAGCGATAGGTAAACTACTAGGGTTCAAAGACTGGATGAAGTGGGCTCCATCAGCTAATCAACTGGCCTATATTTCAGGAGAAGGAAGGTTTTTGGTAGAAAATAAAAAATTCACAGTTGCAGACATGATAACATCTAAACAACAAAAGGAATACACACCTGTAGGTTATGTAGACCTTGATTTGGAATGGTTCTCACCAGACAAAGTGATTGTGGCTCGTGCAAAAGAGAACAAAGAATGGAAGGAAGGACCTGTTCCACCGATGATCACAACGCTTTATATTATTAATATAAAAACAGAAGAACAGAAACAAATCTCCTTCCCAAAAAAGAATGAAATTGATGAAGATCCTCAAGTTGTTGGATCTTATCTTACTTGGTTTCGTAAGAAGACAAATGTATATAAAGGTGATGTCTGGGTGAAGGGGAGTTTAAATGGTCAAGAGTATATGTGGCTTAAGAATGTCGATGAAACTCCAATCTTTTTTTACTCTGAATGAAAGCCGTTGAGAATGTTTTAATTACAATCTTCTTCATATGAACATCGTTTCTATTATTAAGAATTGTACCTGTTCCTCTATTTTGATTCTCCCACTATAGAGCGCTATTATGGGAGAATCAAATTTCATCCCGCAAAATCCCGATTGGTGAAGAAACACCTATTCCTGAACCGTCACAATAACCCCGTCCATATTGTTCCCCGAAATTTCATACTGCTTATTCACCGGAACATTCACGTTCATACGATCTGAAACTTTATAATAAGAAACCGTATATTTCTTACCTTCAACCTCAGTTGAAACTTCTTTTTCCTCTTTTAAGAAGTCCAAATATTCCTCTAACGTAATCTTCTTTTTTTGCATAATTGCGCTATGTGGTAAGCCGACATAACGTATGTGCCACGGCTCATATTGAATGCCCGTAATATCACTTTTATTTTTCGGATAACGTAAAACAAATCCGTGCTTCCATACGTTCTCTTCAATCCATTTTCCTTCAGGAGCTTTCTCCATTTTCTTTTGAGTAGACCCAACGTCGAGTGATAACCCTAAATTATGTTCACTATATCCTGCTGGAAGTGCATAATCAGATCCCATTTCTTTATATAATTTACTTTGTTCTTGAAAATCTCGGTAACCGCTACTCATTAAGAAATGCTGTACTCCATCTTTCCCAGCTGCATTGACAACGTTCAAAAACTTTTTTACAACACCCTTTGATAAGCGAAGATTTCTATCAAATATTACATAGCCTCTTACTAATTCACTATTGTGATTTACATTTATAATATCGGACCTAACACTATCTTTTTTAACCGGGTAATCTTTATTAACTAATAGTAGATCCCCTTTATAAATTTGTTCCTTTGTGACCTCTATCTTTTCAGTGTTCGCGGCTTTTACTTTGTAATCTTTTTCTGCAATTTTAACATCGATCTCCTTTTGAAATACTGGTGATATATAAAAGCCTACACATGCTGTACATACTATAAAAAGAGAAATAAATACCCACTTTTTCATTTCTAGTTCCTCCTTAACGTAACTTACGTATAGAATAGAAAAAACTATTAAAATAAAAAGTGGGGTAAAGTTTAAATTTTTATTAAATTGCTTTGCTCTCTTCTTTTGGTAATCTCACTTCAAATATCGTTCTAATTACGTTACTTTCAGCAGAGATTGTCCCATCATGCTGTTCGATAATATTTTTTGCGATAAATAGCCCAAGGCCTGTTCCGCCCTGTTGCTCTGACCTCGCCTTATCACCTGTATAAAACATATCAAATAAATATGGTAAATCTTCTTCTGGAATGCTATCGCCGTAATTAATAATTTGTACAACTACCTCTTCATGATCAATATATCCGTTCACATCAACAAACTTTCCATCGTATCCATAGCGAATCGCATTCGTTAAAAGATTTTCAAATACTCGAGCTAACAATTTCCCGTCACCGTTAATAGGTAAATGCGAATCCATATTCAATCTCGCTTCTAAACCTTTTTTTTCTAATAACGGATATAATTCTTCATCTAACTGTATAAGTAATTCACTTATATCAATTGGTCTTTTTTCAATTTGCAACATGCCATAATTCATTCTCGTTATTTCAAATAATTCATCAATTAAGATTTCAAGCCTTTCGGATTTCGTAAAAGCAATTGTAGAAAAATGTTTAATTTGTTCCTTCGTCAAATTCTCATCTTTAAGAATTAAATCTAAATACCCTAAAACAGATGTTAGCGGCGTTCTTAAATCATGAGCTAAGTTGACAATGAGCTGATCTTTACTACTTTCCGCAAAGTCTCCTCGTTCAACCGCTTCTTTTAATTTTTCACTTGCTACATTAATTTCGCGTGCGATATATCCAAACTCATCATTTGATGAAACACGAACTTGATTTGAAAAATCTCCGTTCGCAAGATGATGAATCCCGTTCGAAATCTCATCAAAATATTTTAAATACGGTCTAGTAAGGAAGAAGAAAAACATAATGGACAGAGGAATAAATACAATTAAAAAGAAATTAATGTCCCCAATTTGTCTTACCATTGAACGAAATTGGGCTAAAGGATCCTCATAACGAACTACTAATTTATAATAGAGACGTAGCCCCTCATAAATTAAATACGTTACGCCACCAGCTAATATCATACTTAACGCAAATAGCATAATCATCTTCGAGCGAAAGCTTCTCATCGTTTTAGCCATTGAAAGTATAACCTACCCCCCACACTGTTTTTATTAACTTATCCTTTCTTTTATCTTCCCCAAGCTTTTTTCGCAAAGTACGGATATGTACCATAACTGTATTTCCACTTTCGTAATACCCTTCAGCCCATACTTGCTGAAAAATATTTTCCACACTGTACACTTTCTTCGGATGACTTGCTAATACATATAAAATATCAAATTCTTTTGGTGTTAATTCAATCGGCTCTCCGTACACATTTACTGTTCTTCGCTCAGGATCAATAGCGACTCCGCCTATTTCTAAAGCAGATTTATTCTCCGCTACTTTCGGCTGATTTAACGTAAGAAATCTACGCAGTTGTGCATTTACACGTGCGACTAATTCAATCGGTGTGAAAGGCTTTGTCATATAATCATCTGCACCTAATACAAGACCTGTCACTTTATCAAAATCAGATGTTTTCGCACTTAAGAAAATGATTGGCATGTGGTGCTTGCCGCGAATCTGCCTCGTCACTTCATACCCATCCATTTTCGGCATCATAATATCTAAAACCACTAAGTCAATTGGCTGCGTTTGAATAATATGCATGGCTTCTTCTCCATCAGCTGCTTTAACGACGTGGTAACCCTCTTTTTCTAAATGTATCTCAATTAAATCAGCAATTTCCGCTTCATCATCAGCTATTAAAATTGAAATGCGCTTCATTTTAGTCCCCCTACTTTATTCTGTTTTCATACGCTCGATTTTAAACTAGTCTATCAAAGGCTACCCGTAAGAGTAACCTTGATAAATGAAATTATATCGGCGATTTTTTAAATATATCGACTTACCGAAAATTAACGAGAAAATCATCCCGCTATTTGCAGGTAGTCAGTACTAATAAAAGCTCCCATTCATCGCTCAAAAATAATCCGCTGCTTTGTTATTTCTTCCAACCTGCCTCGATCTACTTCATACTCACGTTCAATACTTTGCGGTACCCTTACTTTTCCGCTTTCAAGCATCACTTCCGGTGAAATAATATCCTTCTCCCAATGTCTACTAGAAGCAGATATATCTCCAGGAATCGTAAAGTTTGGCAATGAAGCGAGTGCAACATTTTGAGCTCGTGAAATCCCCATTTCTACCATGCCACCGCACCAAACTGGTATGTTATGCTCCATACAATAATTATGGATTTGAACGGACTCTGTTAATCCGCCCACTCGCCCTGGTTTAATATTAACGACGCGGCAACTGCCAAGCGTAATCGCAACACGTGCGTCTTCTAAACTATGGATGCTTTCATCTAAACAAATCGGTGTTTCAATTTTCTTTTGCAACTGTGCATGATCCAGAAAATCGTAATCCGCTAACGGTTGTTCAATCATCATAAGTTGGAATTCATCTAGCCTTTTCAACTTCTCCGTATCCGCTAATGTATAAGCAGAATTTGCATCAGCCATTAACGGGATATTCGGAAACTCTTTACGAATTTCTTTCAGCAATTCGTAATCATGTTCTGGCTTTATTTTCACTTTAAAGCGCTCGTATCCTTCTTCCGCGTACTTCTCGATTTGTTTTAACATAACGGGAATTGTATTGATCCCAATCACAACGCCGACTTCAATTTCAGACCTATTTCCGCCAAGCGATATCGCTAACGACTGCTTTTGACGCTTCGCATATAAATCCCAGACAGCACCTTCAATTCCGGCCTTTGCCATTCGGTTTCTCTTTATATGTTTGAACAAAGACGGTACTTCATTCGGATGAGAGATTTCAGCTTTCAATAAATCTGGTAATAAAAAATCCTGAAGTACATGCAGCGCTGTCTTCACCGTTTCTTCCGTATACCACGGTTCAGAAAATGCAACGACTTCACCAAAACCAATGTATCCATCCGTATCTTCTAATTCAATGACGATACTTTCACGCTTTTCGTAAGTTCCGTAACTCGCGGCAAACGGGATAATGAGCGGCATTTCCGTTATATAAAGTGTCACTTTTTTTATTTCCACCTACATCTCCTCCACTAATTGTCTTAACTCTCGTCTTAACAATTTCTTCGAAGCATTTCGTGGTAATTCCTCTAAGAAACATGCTTTCTTCGGCACTTTATATTTCGCTAATTTCTCTTCGCAAAAACGAAGAATTTCTTCTTCTGTTACCTCTCCACTTTTTACAACAAAAGCAGCTGGTACTTGTCCCCAACTTTCGTCAGCCATACCGACAACACCCGCTTCTGCTACCGCCGGATGAGAGAGCAATACTTCTTCAATTTGAGCTGGATATATATTTTCTCCGCCAGAAATAATTAAATCACTGCGGCGATCTAATACGTATAAAAATCCTTCTTCATCTAAATAACCGAGGTCACCAGTATGAAGCCATCCATTTCTGATCGCCTCATGCGTCGCATCTTCACGGTTAAAGTAGCCACCTGTTACATTCGGTCCTTTTACTACAATTTCTCCTTCAGCACGGGGCGGCACAACTACGCCGTCTTTTTCAATACGAAGCTGGCACTGAAATAGTGGTTTTCCGGCTGATCCTACTTTCGTTAACATGTAATCTGCTGTTAACGTACAAATTTGCGATGATGTTTCTGTCATACCGTACGTTTGATACACAGGAATTCCTTTTTCCACACATGTTTCTAATAACGGCTTCGGTGCTGGTCCTCCCCCAAGTAACATGCATCGTAAAGAAGATGGATATATCTCTTCTCCAAGTCGTTCTAATAAATCTGTTAGCATTTTAGAAACGACAGAAATAATCGTAACACCTCTCGTTTGAAGTGCTTTATGAATAAAATTAGCATCATATTTTGGAACGAGTAAAATGCGCATACCGTACATAATATTTTTCATTAAAAGAGATAACCCGCCAACGTGGAACATTGGCATACAAGCTAACCAACAATCATCATCACGAAGCCCTAAATTAAGCGAAGAACCGACTGCACTTGCCCAGTGGTTACCATATGTTAAAATAACGCCTTTCGGTTTCCCTGTCGTCCCTGACGTATAAATAATTGTCATCGCTTCTTCTAAAGAGAATTCTTCTTGTATAAATGCTTCCGCCTTCGGTCCTTGCATCACTTCAGCAAATGAACATACTGGAACATTTTCCGTCTCAAACTCTTGATCCGTCACTAAACAAACAACTTCCGCATCATCCATTTGCCAAAGTAGCTCTTCTCTTGAAAGACGCGTATTTAAAAGCACAGCTACCGCACCTATGTAAGATAGGGCGTGAATAACTGTAATCATCTCCATACCATTTTTCATCAGAACAGCCACCTTTTGCGCCCGCTTCACTCCTACATGCGTGAGGTGTTCACAAACAGATACTACTTTTTCATGCAGCTGCACGAAAGTAACCTTCTCCTCTTCAATTTCAATTGCAGTGCGATCAGGTGTTAAAAATGCACGTTGCATTAACCAATTCGGCATCGTCTCCATCACTCATTCTCCTTTCATGAAAGAAAGAGACCTGATATGACATCAAGTCTCTTAGTTGTTTTGTTTCCGGTGTGATCTTTTGGGAGCGTCTCACATTGTGTGCGAGCTGCTTCTGCTTTTCATCACATCCAGCTGCGCCTCCTAGCCCCTTCCGTCTAAGAACCTTCCGCACTAGAAAGTAAAAAACACTTTCTGTGCGAAAGAACCTTAGCCTACGGGGCTAAACAGTCGGCTCCGCTTTGAAACATCCAGCTACAGCGGCTAGAACAGTCGGTCGTTTCACGCCTTCCTGCGAGGCAAAAAGCGCCTCTTTTTCAGGAGTTCCAACGCCCTCTTGTTCTAAGCGAGCCGCTTCCGCTTTTGGTTTCATCCAGCTACAGCAGCTAGAATGTTCGGTGGCTTCGCTTCTTCCTACGAGGCAAAAAGCGCCTCTTTGTCAGAAGCTCCATCCCCCTCACATTCTGAACGAGCTGCTTACGCTTTTGATCACGGGAAACGAGGGAATTGACCGAAGTCCGGAGTGCGTTTTTCTTTGAACGCGTCGCGGCCTTCTTTTGCTTCGTCAGTTGTGTAGTACAATAACGTTGCGTCTCCAGCTAGTTGTTGAATACCAGCTAAACCGTCTGTGTCTGCGTTGAATGCAGCTTTTAGGAAACGAAGTGCCATTGGGCTGTTTGCTAAGATTTCTTGTGCCCATTGTACTGTTTCTGCTTCAAGCTCTTCTAATGGTACTACTGTGTTTACTAAGCCCATATCAAGCGCTTCCTGTGCGCTGTATTGACGGCATAGGTACCAAATTTCGCGAGCTTTCTTGTGGCCTACCATACGAGCTAAGTAACCAGCTCCGTATCCACCGTCAAAGCTTCCTACTTTAGGACCTGTTTGTCCGAATACAGCGTTGTCTGCAGCGATTGTTAAGTCACATACGATATGAAGTACGTGTCCACCACCGATTGCATAACCTGCTACCATTGCGATAACCGGTTTAGGGATTGCGCGAATTAGACGTTGTAAGTCTAATACGTTTAAACGTGGGATTTGGTCGTCACCTACATAGCCACCATGACCGCGAACTTTTTGGTCGCCGCCAGAACAGAATGCACGTCCACCTTCACCTGTTAAAATGATAACGCCAACATTTGCATCATCACGAGCGTGTGCAAAAGCATTGATTAACTCCATTACCGTTTTAGGACGGAATGCATTATGTACTTCAGGGCGGTTAATCGAAATCTTTGCGATGCCATTGTATGTTGAATAAATAATATCTTCGTAATTGCCTTCTTTTACCCATTCAATAGTCATTACTATTACCTCCTTTTATATTTCTGATCTCCGCTATAAGTGCAACTTCCTTCTTGCTGAAAAAAGTATCACTGCATAGTTTTTAGAAATCCCTTTACTATTGTATCAAACTTTTCCGGTTGTTCCACATGAATTGCATGGCCAGCCCCATCAATTTTGACAAATTTCGCATGAGGGATGCATTTTTCGATGTTTTTTAATAGGCGAAAGAACTTTTCATCGCTTTCTCCATTCAGTAAAAGGACAGGTATTTTTAGGTTTTGCAATTCGTTCCACCATGAAGGCTGAGCCCCTGTTCCCATGCCGCGAAGACTATTTGCAAGTCCTTTTGGATTATTAGCAAGTCGTTCTTTTCGCACCGCTTCTTTTACGTTTTGCGCTAAACGTTTTTGCGTTTCAAATAGCGGAATATTTCCCCACATCGATACAAAACTTCGGATGCCTTCTTGCTCAATTTTATCAGCAAGTCGTTCATCTTTTTCCTTGCGTTCTTTTCGCTCCTTTGCACTCTCAAGTCCAGCTGTACAGTTTTCTAAAAGAAGCGAACGCACATATTCTGGATATAAGCATGCCATCGTAATCGCAAGTCTACCACCCATTGAATAGCCAAGTATGTGCGCATTTTCAATATGAAGATGATCCAGTAGTTCTTTCATTTGCAGTGCCACATTTTGAATATCATAATGCGTCACATCTTCAGGACTTTCCGTTTTCCCGTGTCCAATAATGTCTACTAGAATGACTTGAAACTGCTCGCTCCAAGAAGGAATAAAGGAACCCCACGTTTCCATGCTTCCCGTAAAACCATGAAGAAGTAGAAGTGGTTCCCCGCTTCCGGCTACTTCATATTCATACGATACACCTTGCAATGTTACTTTCATTTTGATTCACCTTGCAAAGATGTAGTAATAACGTCCATTGTTTTTGCCCATAGTTCACGATGTAATTTCAAGTTTTCTTCGCGATTCGTACAAATTTCCACAACGTGTAATCCATTCGTTTTCGTTCCAGTTTGTACTTCTTCTCGGAAGTTTTCCCAACCATTTACACGGCTAAATGAACCACCATACATTTTGACAACATGCTCGTAATCAAGCCCAATTGGTGTTCCAAATAATGATTCGAAATGTTCCTTTTTCTCATATTGTGGTAAGAATGAGAAAATACCTCCACCATCATTATTCACAACAACAATCGTTATATTTAATTCATGTAATTTTGCAGCTAACAATCCGTTTAAATCGTGATAAAATGATAAATCACCGATTACTAATACGAGCGGATCACAAATAATACTCGCTCCTAAAGCTGTTGAAATGATTCCATCAATACCATTTACACCGCGGTTCGCCATTACTTGAATGTTTTTATCCGATGTGAAGAAAAATGAATCGGTATCGCGAATTGGCATACTATTACTCGCAAATAACGTTGCCCCTTCTGGTAATACACGTACAATATCCGTAATTACTTTTCCTTCAAATGCCGTTTCATATGTTTCCATCTCATGAAGTGTTTCTCTCGTTTTCTCGTTTATATGTTTCCACATTCCAAACCAATCATTCTTTTTCATAACTGGCATTTTCTCTAGTAATGCTCTGCAAAATTCAATGTCACTAGCTTGTACAACTTCTGTCGCAACTAGAGCTGGATCTCTCCATTGTCCAGATTCATCAACAACGATATGAACAGCTTTCGTTTGTTTTTTGATAAACTGCGTTAATGCTTTAGAGACAGGCATTCCGCCGAAACGAATTAAAACATTCGGCTTCCACGTTTCTTTTAACAATTCATTTCGTAAAAATGTATCGTAACAATCTATAACCATCGTTTTATCATGATTACCACTACGGAGGTTAGAAAGTGGATCTGCTAAAATTGGATACCCTGTTTTCTCAGCTACTTTCATAACAACTTCTGTTATTTCTGGATGACTGCCGTCTCCACAAATAATAAGCCCCTTTTCCATATGTGAAAGGCGCCCTACAAGAGAATCTACATATTCACTCGGCATCGTCACGTTCCCTTGCTGAACTACTCCTGTATATTCACCACGCCCTTTATCCCATAAACTTTCTAATGAGAAATCCGGTATAAGCGGCTCGCGAACTGGAAAATTAAGATGAACAGGTCCTTGCGGCGCTAGAAGTGCGCTTGCTATCGTACGCTGCGTTGTCATTCGAGCGTAATGATACATTGCTTCACTCGCTTCAGGAAGTGCCATCTCTGTAAATTGCTTCACAAAAGTACCGTATAAATTAAATTGATTCATCGCCTGTGGTGCACCCACATCTCTTAATTCATGCGGTCTATCCGCTGTTAATACGATAAGCGGCACTCGTGAATGAAACGCTTCACATACAGCTGGATAATAGTTCGCTGCTGCCGTCCCTGACGTACATAATAGCGCAACAGGACGTTTTTTTGCTTTCGCAATACCGAGCGCAAAAAATCCTGCTGATCTTTCGTCTACATGTAAATATGTTTTCATTCCTTCATGTTGTTCCATTAGTAAGGCAATCGGCGTTGACCGTGAGCCAGGACTAATGACAACATCACATACATTTAGACGCGTCAGTTCGTCCACGAACGCGCCTAAATAATATGATAATGCTTCTATATGATTGTTCATTTCATTAATTCCTCCAAAGCACCAAGCATCGGTCTAAACTTCAAACTTGTTTCTTCATATTCAAGCTGCGCTACTGAATCAATTACGATACCACAGCCGGCAAATAAGGATGCCTTCTCGCCATTTAATAATCCGCAGCGAAGTGCAACCGCAAATTCACCATTTCCTTCATCATCTATAAAGCCAATTGGTGCACCATATAATCCTCTATCTAAAAGCTCTACATCACGGATTAATTTCAACGCCTCATGACGAGGTGTACCACCAAGAGCTGGTGTTGGATGTAATTCTTCTACCATCGTTAAAAGACTTGCATCACCTTTTGCTTCTACTGGCGTATATAAATGGATTAAATTTTTCGTCGTTAATAAGCCTGGGCTCTCCGGAATATTAACAGATTCGCAATGCTCACTTAGCACACCTCGAATCATGTTAACTACATAACCGTGTTCAGCCAAATTCTTTTCATCATGAAGAAGCGTCTCACCATTTTGTTTACTTTCTTCTATAGAATTGCCATGACCAATTGAACCAGCAAGGCACATCGATGTGAACTTCTCGCCTTCTTTTCGAATCAATCGTTCAGGTGTCGCCCCTAAGAAGCATGCTCCTTTATAATCAAAAGAAAATACGTAACAATCCGGTTGCCCAATGCGAAGCGCTTCTAAAACAAGAACGGAATCAATATGCTGATCCATCGTTAATCTTAGCTCCCTTGCTAATACAACCTTCTGCACGTTCCCTTGCTTCATTTCATCTTGCACTTTTCCAATCGCGTTCATCCAGCCACTCGGATCAACTTCTACTTTAGAAGTAACTGTTAATTTTGATCCTACTAGTGCACATTTACTCTCTTGTAAAATTCTCTCTTCTACAGAAATAATTTCGTTATAAAGAGTTTCTGCACAATCTTCAGCTGAAACGAACTGATTAATCGTTAACCACGCCTTTTCATTTTTTACAGTTAATAAAAATGCTGGTAGTGAAAATGTGGTATCATCAAATTCTTTCCAAAGATTCGTTTTTTCTTTTTCTTGGTCAAATGAAAATCCACCAAATAAAAGAGGACCTGTTCCAAATTCGTATCCTTCTCTTTGTACGAATGCTTTCTCTTTTACTTTATCCCACTCGTCACGAGCAGTTTGAAAGCGTTTGTGAGAAGAATTTGCTATAGTGAAAACAGAGCCAATTCCAGCAAATATTACATGCTGAGCTGGGTCTGCAAAATAACATCTATTTTCGAATGCGATCCTTTTTCCTGCTGCATAAAACAGAAGTGGATTCACCCAATCTATTTGTTTTACAAAACTAACTAATGTTTTTTCATCAGTCGCACGCTTAATAGCTGTAACAAGAACTTCTTGTAAGCCTTTTCGTTTCGTTTGAATCACAATTGTCTCCCCCCTATGGGCGAAAAATAGTCATAATTACGCTTGATTTTAAGATACACCTCAAAGGAAAGGCCTGTCAACGTTTAGCATTTCTGAGAAATTCACCTTCTCTTCCTAGAAAATAAACGTTGACACTAAATGATGCTTTTTCTACACTTAATTGTGTACAATATGTGACCAAGGAGGATTCAACATGGAAATGAACGTCGAAACGAATTCCTCTCCTACGGCGCCAAAGCCAAGTAAACAAACAGGCTGGCGAATTTGGTGGAGTTTATTACGTCCCCATACATTAACAGCAGCTTTCGTTCCTGTTTTCATCGGAACAGCTTTTGCAATGCAGGTCGGAGGTATAAATCAAATACATCTTCCTCTTTTCTTTATGATGCTTCTTGCTTGCCTTCTCATTCAAGCAGCAACGAACATGTTTAATGAATACTTTGATTATAAAAGAGGACTCGATCATGAAGGTTCAGTTGGAATCGGAGGTGCTATCGTCCGCGATGGCATTAAACCAAAAACCGTGCTTAACTTAGCATTCGGATTTTTAGGCATCGCAACGCTATTAGGTGTTTATATTTGTATGAACTCTAGCTGGTGGCTTGCTGCAATCGGTCTTGTTTGTATGGCCGTTGCTTACCTTTACACTGGTGGCCCCATTCCAATTGCGTACACACCATTTGGAGAGCTGACAGCAGGATTATTTATGGGTGTCATTATTATTGGTATTTCATTCTTTATCCAAACAGGGGCAGTAACATCAGAAGTGATTTTATTATCTATTCCAAGCGCCATTTTAATTGGTGCAATTTTACTATCTAACAATATTCGTGATTTAGATGGTGATAAAGAAAATGGTCGTAAAACGTTAGCGATTCTCGTTGGACGCGAAAGAGCCGTTGGTGTACTTGCTTCTATGTTTATCGTTGCCTACATTTGGACAATCGCTTTAATCATCGTTAACATCGTATCACCATGGATGCTTATCGTATTCTTAAGTGCACCGAAAGCATTTAAAGCGACGAAAGGCTTTATCGGCAAAAGTATTCCAATGGAAATGGTACCTGCGATGATTTCAACAGCAAAAACAAATACAATTTTCGGTTTCCTAATGGGAATCGGATTATTGCTTGGATACTTCCTATAGAAAGGAGCTGCTTATGCGGCTCCTTTTTTCATATACCGACTTCCCGGCTGAAATTCATCTCATAATTCCTACTCTCAACGCTCATACTATGTAAAGAAACTGAATTGTAGGAAGGTGGACGACTATGTTAACTCCACAACAAATAAATCAATTTAAATCGAGTTTAGAAAAACAACAGCAAGAAATTGAACAAACGATACAAACTCATGAAAATGAAGACCGTGCATCTGAACGTGATTCAGTAGGAGAATTATCTAGCTATGACAACCATCCAGGTGATATGGCAACAGAATTGTACGAACGTGAGAAAGATTTCGGGCTCATCGAATTTTGGCATAAACAGCTAGAAGATACGAAACATGCCCTGCAAAAAATTGAAGCTGGAACGTACGGAATTTGCGAAGTGTCTGGTAAGGAAATTCCATTTGAAAGATTAGAAGCAATGCCAACTGCTACAACGTGTATTCAGCACACTACAAATAAATTAGATATGAAGGCGCGCCCAGTTGAGGAAGAAGTGCTAAATCCTTCTTTTCACAAGCACGACGAAGATCATTCTGTAGAGTACGATGCTGAAGATGCTTGGCAAGACGTCGCAAATTATGGAACATCAGAAACACCATCCGATTTAGAAAGACAGGATTCAAAAAACTATAATGGAATGTACGTAAATAGTGAAGAAAATGTTGGGTATGTAGAGGATTTCGAAAATTTTATTGGAACTGATATGTATGGAAAAAACCCGCAAGTTTTTGCAACAGAAGAACATGAAGAATATGAACAATTGCTTGATGACTTTGAAGAACGCACCTTTAAAGGTGAATTATCTTCAGATGAGTCTGGTTCTAAAGCATAAAAAAAGCATTCCGAAATTCGGAATGCTTTTTTTCGCTAGCTAATTAGTTTTTTGTAACGTTAGCTGCTTGTGGTCCGCGGTTTCCATCAACGATTTCGAAAGAAACTTCTTGACCTTCTTCTAAAGTTTTGAAGCCGTCGCCTTGAATAGCTGAGAAATGTACGAATACGTCTTCTCCGCCTTCAACTTCGATGAAGCCAAAACCTTTTTCGCCGTTAAACCATTTTACTTTACCTGTTTGCATGTCATGTACCTCCTAAATAAAAATGAAACTATGAATCCACATGAAAAGGTGGATATAAAGGACATGAATGTATAACAAGCTTACAGCCTTTAATACAACGTGCTTTATTTCCGTACCACATTATGTAGCTCAATAGTGTTTTCACTATATCATGCTATATCAAAAACGTCAAATGAGAACACTTTCAACTCATCACTTTTTTATAATTTTAATATAATAATGGATTCTTATTTCGCTTTTTTATTTGAAAATTAACAAAACTACAGTTCTCTAATCCTTTTAATTTCTGTACAATATGATTATTACATACTATGAGGTGAAAAAAATGCAAGCACACGAAATCGAGTATAAATTATATGGCGACGACATGCAGTTCGTTGAAATTGAATTAGACCCAGAA
The DNA here is from genome assembly GCF_046534555.1 of Bacillus sp. SIMBA_074. Taxonomy (NCBI): domain Bacteria; kingdom Bacillati; phylum Bacillota; class Bacilli; order Caryophanales; family Bacillaceae; genus Bacillus; species Bacillus sp. SIMBA_074. Next base: position 52,998 of record NZ_JAWRYM010000029.1, read on the forward strand.
GAGAGCGTTATCGCAGAAGCTGGTGCAATGATGATGATGGAAGATCATATCGAAATGGAAACAATCTTCGGTGATGGTTCTGGACCATCTAGCGGTTTATTCGGTAAATTAATGGGCGCAGGTAAACGTCTCGTTACAGGTGAAAGTATGTTTATGACTGTATTTACAAATACAGGTCATGGCAAACGACACGTATCATTCGCCGCTCCTTATCCTGGAAAAATTATCCCTGTTGATTTAACAGAATATCAAGGAAAAGTAGTCTGCCAAAAAGATGCATTTCTTTGTGCCGCAAAAGGTGTTTCTATCGGAATTGAGTTTACTAAAAAAATAGGAACTGGCTTCTTCGGTGGTGAAGGTTTCATCATGCAGAAACTTGAAGGTGATGGTCTAGCTTTCATGCATGCAGGCGGAACGGTATATAAGCGTGAATTAAAACCTGGTGAGAAACTTCGCATTGATACAGGTTGTCTCGTTGCAATGACAAAAGACGTTAACTACGATGTTCAATTCGTTGGAAAAGTAAAAACAGCTCTATTTGGCGGTGAAGGTTTATTCTTCGCAACGTTAGAAGGTCCTGGAACTGTTTGGATTCAGTCCTTAACACTTAGCCGCTTAGCAGCACGCCTTACAAGCCCAGCAGCGCAAAGTACTGGTGAAGGTAGTGTATTAGGTGGACTTGGTCGCCTTTTAGATGGGAAAGAGTAAAACACTAAAAACAGATAGTCCCCTTCATAGGGAACTATCTGTTTCTTTTGGACTGTATAGATCATTTTTAATCATATAATATTCCATCACTTCATTAAGCCATAACTCTTCCTCCACTGTATAAGGAGAGGGCATTATCTTATTATATTGTTCTTCTATATCCTCTATTTCTTCACTTAAAGAATACATCGTTTCTTCTCCGACATACTTAAGGGTTGCCTTCATATGCTGATTGGCAAGCTTTTGTACTTCTGGATCATCAACATGTTTTCCAAATAGCCTTTTTACTTCTTTTGATAAGCGTACAAACTCTTTATCTAGTTCTATCATCTCTGCTTCAGGCTTATTATATAATCCATCAACCATTTCCTTCGGTATATATTCTTCCAGCCTTAAGCGTTGTTCGTTTTCTTTTTGAATACTGTTAATTAGACTCATTAATATGTCACTATCTACCTGCTCTTCTTCTTCAAGACATATTATCGTTCTTTCAATTGCTGTTATCGAAACTTCAATTTGTTTTTTCTTTTCTTCAAAAGCTACTCTTTGATTTTGTAATGTTTCTTTTAAGCTTATATTCAAACTTTTCACATTGAGCATGACACGAATTTCTTCTAAACTATATCCTAATACTTTAAGACTCACTATTTTTTGGAGCGCTAACATATCTCTATCTTTATATACACGGTGTCCTGAACTCATATTTTTTTCAGGTTTAAGCAATCCAATTCCATCGTAATACTGTAGTGTCCGTATTGATGTGCCTGTTCTCTTTGAAAACTCACCAATTGAATAGCCTTCCTTTTTGCTCATCCTACACTCCTCCTAACAATATGTTTACAAAAATCATACTCCCTCGCGTAACTGTAGGTTCAAGCCTTTTTTCAAAAGAATGAATCAAGTCCCTCACTGCATATATTGAACTATACCTTTTCTTAAGGAGGGCTTGCTTGATGCGTACTCCTTTATCCTTTGATAAAGATACTGCCATATTGTTAGCATCTTGTTGTGATTTAACGTATGAACAATATAAACAAAATGGGATTTTTGAAATACCTGATGGATTCCAATATGTACAAGGCTTTCAAGGAAAAGCGATTCAAACGATGGAATGGTTTGGGTTCATATTAGAATCTGAAGATACGATTATTGTAGCTTTTAGGGGCACACAAACAGATACAGATTGGATTATCGATTCACTCGTCAACCAAAGACCATACCCATACGCTTTAAATAGCGGAAATGTTCATAACGGCTTTCTTTCAATTTATGAATCTTGCCGGGATTCTATTATGGATATGCTCGTGTCATTACCAGCCCATAAGAAACTTCTTGCAACAGGCCATAGCTTAGGCGGCGCGCTCGCCACACTACATATACTCGATGCGCGTATCAACACCGCCTTCGCACAGTACGGTCTTTATACATTTGCCTCTCCCAAAGTGGGCGATATTGCATTTCGTAATTATTATAAACTACAAGTAGCTAGTAGCTTTCGCTTCGTTAATCTATTTGATGTCGTTCCTCTTCTCCCTCCGCGTAATGTCCATTTTAATGACCAAGACTGGGAATATGCACATGTTCATCACAACATGACATTTACAAAAAACACAAAATCTATTACAAATAATCATGCCATGACAACATACAAAACATGTCTGACTTCTCATTTTTAACCAGTAAACAATTGGAAATTAAATATCCTTATACTATAATAATATATGAAATTATTTTTTGGATAAGGGGACCTTACATGCTAAAATTTATCTTTGTACTTTTTCTCATTGTAATTTTTACGTTTACGGGTTTCTTTACATTTTCATACTTTGCGACTGGAGAATATGGTGGAACAGGTATCATGTATACTGCCATCCCATTTCTTTCTTAAGCAAAAACGGAAAAACGAGCTTAATGAGATTAAGCTCGTTTTTTAGCAATTATATTCCTCTTTTAAAAGTGAATACACTTTAGCATCCCTATACGTATAATTCATTTTTACACTTTGTCTCCATGAATAAAAGTCCCTTTTGAAGGGACTTTCACTTAATACTGTGTAACCGCATTACCAATACTCCAAATCTCATTACTATACTGTAAAATCGTTCGATCACTCGCAAAATGACCAGACTGTGCAATATTTAAAATCGACATTTCTAACCACTTCGTTCGGTTCTCATAGGCTCTACCAACAGCTTCTTGCCTTTCCGCATATGGACCAAAATCTCGCAGAACGAAGTATTCATCATTTTGAATTACGAGAGAATCATAAATCGCTTCAAATTCAGCTCCCGAATGTGCAAAGAAACCATTCGTTAACTGATCTACTACTTTTTTAATATGCATATTGTGGTGATAATAATCACTTGCACGATATCCACCATTTTGATAGTAATGAAGAACCTCTTCCGCTGTTAAGCCAAAAATGAAACAGTTATCATCACCGACCCGGTCTTTTATTTCAACATTAGCTCCGTCTAACGTTCCGAGTGTAATCGCACCATTCATCATAAATTTCATATTCCCTGTTCCTGATGCTTCTTTACTCGCAGTTGAAATTTGCTCACTCACATCCGCAGCTGGGAATATATCTTCCGCTAAAGACACTCGATAGTTTTCTAGAAAGATAACTTTCATATATTGGCTTACGTACGGATCATTATTTACTTTCCTTGCGAGTTCATTGATTAATTTAATAATTTTTTTCGCATAGTAATAGCCAGGTGATGCTTTCGCTCCAAAGATAAAAGTACGCGGATAAAATGTAAAACTAGCATCCTCTTTCAAACGGTTATACAAATATAAAATATGAAGAACGTTTAATAGTTGTCGTTTGTAAGCATGTAGTCTTTTTACTTGCACATCAAAAATAGAATTAGGATCAATTGTAATCCCCATTTTATTATGAATACGCTCCGCTAAAATCTCTTTACGCTCTTGTTTTACCTCTGCAAATTTCTCTTGGAAACTCGCATCGTGTTGAACTGTTTGCAGCGCTTGAAGCTTAATCGGTTCTTTCTTCCACTCTGTTCCAATCGCCTCTGAAATCAGGTTTGTCAGCTGCGGATTCGCCTTCATTAACCAACGTCTATGAGCGATTCCATTCGTTTTATTATTAAACTTATCTGGATAAAACTCATAAAACAATCGCATTTCACGTTGCTTTAAAATTTCCGTATGAATTTTTGCTACACCATTTACGCTATGGCTACCGACAATTGCTAAATGAGCCATTTTCACAAGATCATGCGCAATAATCGCCATCTCTTCAATACGATGCCATTCATATGGATAACGTTCCCAAAGTTCATGACAGAAACGTTCATTAATCTCTTCAATAATCATATAAATTCTCGGTAATAACGGTTTAAAAATGTGAATTGGCCACTTCTCAAGCGCTTCTGATAACGTCGTATGATTCGTATAAGAAATCGTTTGCGATGTTATGTGCCAAGCTTCTTCCCATGCTAGTTTTTCTTCATCTAATAAAATACGCATTAGTTCTGGAATCGCCAAAACTGGATGTGTATCATTAATATGAATCGCGATTTTCTCATGCAATTGACGAAGGTCACCATATCTTTCTCTATGCATACGAACGATATTTTGCAAACTTGCTGATACGAGGAAATACTGTTGCTTCAAACGAAGTATTTTCCCCTCTTCATGCGTATCATCTGGATATAAAAACTCCGATACAGCCTCTGTTTCACGCTTATATTTCAAAATATCTTTGCAATTTTGCGGGAAAGGAACTGGTTCAGCATTCCAAAGTCTGAGTGTATTTACAGTACTCGTCTCATAACCTACTACTGGAACGTCATATGGTACTGCCATAATCACTTCTGCATTCGTATGCCTGAACTCTAAACGCCCATCAATGTATAGCGGTTCAACATTGCCGAAATAACTTACTTCTACAGCTTGATCATGCCTTCTTACTTCCCATACGTTTTCATGAAGAAGCCACTGTTCTGGAAATTCAACTTGATAACCATCAACAATTTTTTGATCAAATAAGCCATGTTTGTAACGAATTCCACAGCCATGACCTGGTAAGTTTAAAGATGCAAGTGAATCAAGGAAACAGGCTGCTAATCGTCCAAGTCCACCATTTCCAAGACCTGCATCTGCTTCCACCTCTTCTAATTGTTGCAAAGAAATCCCAAGCTCAGAAAGTCCTTGCTCACATACATCCCTGATGCCTAAATTTAATATGTTACTTCCAAGCAAACGCCCAAGTAAAAACTCAATGGATAAGTAATACATTTGCTTTTGCTCTCCAGACCGATAACTTTCGTTCGTTGCAATCCATTGACTATTCATATACTCACGTACCATGTACCCAAGCGTATTGTATTGATCACGAGTTGTAGAGTCTTTAAAACTTTTACCATACATCGTCTCTAACTTTTCTAGAAAAGCTGATTTGAAACTTTCAACATGAGTAAACATTTCTTCACCACCTACATGTTATTCCATGAGACTTTTATACAATTTCTTATAGGCAAGAGCTGATTTCTCCCAGCTATAATCTTCAGTCATCGCTTGTTTTACAAGCTGCTCCCATACCGGTTTATCATGATAAAATTCAATCGCACGAAGAACCGTGTGCAACATGTCATGCGCATTAAAGTTCGTGAAACTGAAACCATTTCCTTCTCCAGTTTCTTCGTCATAAGATTGTACAGTATCATTTAATCCGCCTGTCTCTCTTACAATCGGAATTGTACCGTACGCTAATGCGATAAGTTGTCCAAGTCCACACGGTTCAAATAGTGATGGCATTAAGAATAAATCACTTCCCGCATACACTTGGTGGGCTAGCTCTTCATTAAATCCGATATACACTTTTACCTTCTCAGGATACTCGTATGCCATCCACTCAAAGAATTGTTCATATTCAGAATCACCTGATCCTAAAATAATACATTGCACATCTTCCTCCATTATTTCGCGGAATACAGTACGTACTAAATCAAGACCTTTTTGCTTCGTTAATCTCGTTACCATCGAAATAATTGGTGTATCTTCTTTTTCTGGCAAACCAAAATAACGCTGCAAGGCGCGTTTATTTTCATTCTTTTCCTCTAATGACTCTGCATCATACTGAGCAGTAATATACGAATCTGTTTCTGGATTATATACGCTCGTATCAATTCCATTTACGATGCCGCTAAGCTTACCATTATTTTTTCGTAACAACCCATCTAACTTCTCACCGAAAAACTCATATTGAATTTCCTCTTTGTATGTCGGGCTAACTGCTGTAATTTGATCAGAAGCGATAATTCCGCCCTTCATAAAGTTCACATTTCCATAAAACTCTAGCTGCTCACTATGAAAATATTCATCACCAAGTTCTAACAAGTCGTACATCACTTCAGGAGGAAATACACCTTGGAACTGCAAATTATGAATCGTATACACCGTTTTAATATGCTCATATAATGGATTATCTTGATACTTTTCACGCAGTAAGAAATTCACCATAGCTGTATGCCAATCGTGGCTATGGAGAACATCCACTTCGAAATCAAGATGCGGAATACACTCTAAAACTGCTTTCGAAAAATAAGAAAAACGCTCTCCGTCATCATAATGACCATATAGAGAATCTCTCTTAAAATAATATTCATTATCTATTAAGTAATACGTAATCCCGTCTTGCTCACCTTTTAAAATTCCGCAATATTGATTTCTCCACCCAAGCGGGACGTTAATTACTTTATGTAACGTACATCCATCCCTTAATTTTTGCGGAATAAGACTATAATTTGGAAGTATAATACGAACGTCCACACCTAATTTTTTCAGCTCTTTTGGGAGCGCACCTGCTACATCAGCTAATCCTCCCGATTTAACAAATGGTACACATTCTGATACTGCAAATAAAATATTCACTTGTTGTCCCACTGCACGAAAAGCTTATACGACTTCCCTTGCAGCTTCCTCCCTTCGAGTTTTCATTTGAATGAATGCTTTAATCAGTGGAGGAAAAACCCCCACTGATTCTTTTAAGAATAACTATTAATCGTACTGTTTTGAATGCTTCCTTTTTCTACAACATATGGCTCATCGGCGTTTCCTTTTAGTACAACACCGTCACCAAGTTTCACGTCTTTATCAATAATAACACCGTCTATTATGCAATTATCTCCAATTTGGCTCTTTTGCATAATAATACTATTACGAACAATTGAACCTTTTCCAATTTTAACAGAACGGGAGACAACACTATTTTCTACTTCACCCTCAATAATACTGCCGTTTGCAATCATCGTATTTTTCACTACTGCACCCTTCATATAACGAGTTGGTGGCTCATCTTTTACTTTCGTAAAGATTGGTGCTTCTTTCTTAAATAATTGCTTCCAAATAGAAGGCTGCAAAATTTCTAGGCTATGTTTATAGTAACTTTCAATAGAATCAATAATAGCTACATATCCAGTATGTTCGTACGTAGTAATATGCAGTGATTTCCCGCTCTTTTCTCTCACTACATCAAATAAACTGTATTGCTCCACATCTTTATATGTCTCAAATAAGTCTAGCAATAATTGTTTCTTTAACACATATGTTTGAAGCGAAACCCCTTCATGACAAACTTCAGTAATATCTGCAGACGTATGTATATGTCGCTCTAACACCGCTTGAAAGTTTAACGCTGTTACAAGATGGCTATTCGTAATAACAACATATTCTTCTCTGCTTCTTAGAAAATAATCAATATGTCTTCTAAAATGTGCAAAAGATCCAAATTCGTCATGATCACATTGGCAGTTTGGTGGGAATAAAAACAGTCCATCACGCTTTCTATCTAAATCCCACTGTTTTCCTGAACCGACATGATCCATTAAAGAACGATTTTTATGACTTGTAAAAACCGCCACGCTATGAATATTAGAATTCACCATATTTGAAAGCATGAAATCAATGAGGCGATAACGGCCTCCAAACGGTAACGCCGCTAATGAACGATGCCCTGTTACTTTCTTTAAGGAAGGAAAACTTCCCGTTGCATTAATAATTCCTAACATTTTTTCTCCCATTCATTTCATCCCCCTTTTCTATTTTCCTTCAGCAATTAGTACTACATCATCAACATTTTTTTCTGGACGAATTATTGTCCCATCTTCAATAACCATTTCCGATCCAACGATCGCTCTTTCAATCACAACGTTTTTACCAATCTTTGCCCCCGGCATAACGACAGAATCGATTACCATACTACCTTCTTCCACCGTCACTCCTTGGAATAAAACAGAATGCTTCACGTCCCCTTCAATGACGCACCCTTCATTAATAAGTGACTCTTCTACTTTTGCCTGCTGTGCAATATATTGAGGTGGCTCGTTTGGATTTACAGAATAAATGCGCCAATTACGATCGTTTAAATTCAGCGATGTTTCATCGCGAAGTAAATCCATATTCGCTTCCCATAAGCTTTTCACCGTTCCAACATCTTTCCAATATCCTTCAAATGGATACGCCATCAACTTCTTCCCTTCATCTAACAAGAGCGGAAGTACATCTTTTCCGAAGTCATTACTAGATTCAGGGTTTCTTGCATCCATCTCTAAATATTCTTTTAAAATAGCCCAGTTAAAAATATAAATTCCCATTGATGCAAGATTACTTCTTGGAAATTGCGGTTTCTCCTCAAATTCAACAACTTCCATCTCTTCATTTGTATTCATGATGCCAAAGCGACTTGCTTCATCCCACGGCACTTCAATAACAGAAATCGAAACGTCCGCTTCTTTCTCAATATGGTAATCTAGCATTTTGCTGTAATCCATTTTATAAATATGATCGCCTGATAAAATAAGGACATATTCTGGTTCATACTGACTTAAATAGTTTAAGTTTTGATAAATAGCACTTGCCGTACCTGTATACCACTTCACACCTGAAGACTCCGCATAAGGAGGTAACACAGTGACTCCACCGTTTACACGATCAAGATCCCAAGCATTTCCGATTCCAATATAATTATGAAGTTCTAACGGTTGATATTGTGTTAAAATCCCCACCGTTTCAATACCGGAGTTTGCACAGTTACTTAACGTAAAATCAATAATGCGATATTTACCACCAAATGGAACAGCTGGTTTGGCTAAATTTTTTGTTAATGCACTTAAACGACTACCTTTTCCCCCTGCTAGTAACATTGCTACGCACTTTTGTTTTTGAGCCATCTTGTTTTTTGCTCCCCTTTCTCGTCTTCACTGGTCGTAATATGGATACGCCAAATGGTGGAATTGTAATTTCTACATGTGCCGCTTGATTATGATATGGCTCTAGAATCGTCTTGAGACGTTTCTTATTCACTTGCCCCGATCCGCCATATTGTGCCGAGTCACTGTTTAAAATTTCGTTATAGTACTCGAAATCCGGTACACCTACTTTATAGTTTTCATATGTAGCTTTCGTAAAATTACATACGACAACTAACGCATCTTCCTGCTTATCCCCTTGGCGGATAAACGAGAAAATACTTTGCTCATTATTATTAGCATCAATCCACTGAAATCCTTCAGGCGAGTGATCTAACTGCCAAAGTGGTTTTGAGCGCTTATACAATGCTATGAGCTCTTTAAAGTAATCATGCATATTACGATGCATTTCAAAATCATGTAAATTCCAATCTAAATCTTCAAGGTCTTTCCACTCATCAAATTGCCCGAATTCTCCACCCATAAAGAGTAATTTCTTACCTGGATGAGTAAAGAAATATCCATATAATAAACGAAGCTGAGCAAACTTATCCCAGTAATCTCCCGGCATTTTATTTAATAACGACTTTTTCCCATGAACGACTTCATCATGAGAAAGCGGCAATATGAAGTTTTCAGAGTGAGCATATATTAAAGAGAATGTCATTTTCTCATGAATGTATTTCCGGTACTCTGGCGCACATTCCATATATTTCAGCACGTCATTCATCCAACCCATATTCCATTTATAATTGAATCCAAGTCCACCCTCGTATGTTGGAGCTGTTACAAGTGGCCAAGCTGTTGAATCCTCCGCTGTCATAAGAAACTCTTCATCTTCTGCAAACACAGCTTCATTTAACTCTCGTAAGAAAGAAACAGCGTGTTCATTACTTTGCTCTTGTCCTTCTTTATTCCAATACAGCATATTCGCAACTGCATCTACTCTGAACCCATCAATATGGAAATACCTCATCCAAAATAACGCATTTGAAATTAAGAAATTACGTACTTCCCTCTTTCCTAAATCAAAATTAACAGTTCCCCATACCTGGTTTTCTTGTACATCTATATCTTTATATTCATAAGTCGGTGTCCCATCAAACAAATATAAACCGTGAGCATCTTTACAAAAATGCCCCGGCACCCAATCTAAAATGACACCGATTCCATATTTATGACATTCATCGACAAAATACATCAAATCATGTGGCGTGCCGAATCTACTTGTCGCTGCATAATATCCTGTTCCTTGATATCCCCAAGAACGATCATATGGATGCTCAACAAGCGGCATAATTTCAATATGTGTAAATTGATGTTCCACCACATACGGAATGAGCTCCTCGGCCATTTCTCTGTAAGAATACAGAGCGCCATCCTCTTTCTTTTTCCAAGAACCGAAATGTAATTCATAAACTGTCATCGCTTCTTTATAAATCGATTTTTTCTTTCTCTTACGAATCCAGTTTTTATCATTCCATTCATATCCCTCTATATCAAAAACTACAGATGCCGTATTTGGTCTTACTTCTGCATATACTGCATAAGGATCCGCTTTTAAAATAACGTCACCATCCATTGTTTCAATCGCATACTTATATATATCATTCTCTTCAATATGCGGTGCAAACAAGGACCAAATCCCCTCTTCTGTCACTTGTAGCATCTTATGTTGCTCATAATCCCATTCATTAAAATCCCCAACAACACTCATTGCTTTCGCATGAGGAGCCCATACTGTGAATCGTACACCTCGCATCCCATCTTCCGTCACAATATGTGCCCCAAAGATGTTATAACTGTCATAGTACTTTTCTGTATGAAACTCATCTCGTTTCACTTCTTCACAATTTATTACATCCAATATGTTCACCTCACTAAGATGACAGAAATTTTTAACATTTTAACCATTTCTGCAAAAAACTGAAATATCCTTGTTGTTTTTAAAAAAATATACGTTTTTTCCTTAAAAATATTTAATTTTTTTCGAATTTCCATATAAAATATCGAATTTTGACGAATATTCATTGCAAGCGCTTCATTTCCCTTACTATTTCTCGCCTTTCATTGTTGCTCAATATTTATTTTATTGGTTTCTCTCTGTATTTCACGCTCTTTCCACGTAAAATACAAGCGAAATAATCTATTGTTTAAAAATATTTCTCAACATTTTTTGTCACAAATTTTATCATTTCCCGACGGAAAACTCCCACCTCAAGGAATAGGTAGGACATGGTCCAATGAGTATGCGGGAGATGAATGGCGTTTAGGAAAAATTTCCACAAGGTTAACTCCTAAAGAATACAGTGAAACTCTGCTCGCAAATAGTGGGATAACGCACAAAAGCACTCTATTTAAAAATAGAGTGCTTTTTCTATAAACGACCCTTATCCAGCAAAAGGGGTATATTGGGGATATACAAGGGAAACCGGAAAAGGAATTTATATTCAATTATATATAAATCCAGAAGGAGGAAGCAGTTTCCCACCTCTGAATTATTTATCAATTATTAAAGTACTGGTGCCATTGTTTCTTTTAATACTTTTACAGAATGAGCGAATTTCACTTTTTCTTCTTCGTTTAATTCAAGTTCTACGATTTCACGTACACCTTCGCGGTTAATAACAGCTGGAACACCTACGTAAGCATCTTTCTCACCATATTGACCTTCAAGGTATGCAGATACAGTTAATACGCTGTTCTCGTTGCTTAAGATCGCTTTAGTTACACGAAGTAGTGACATACCGATTCCGTAGTAAGTTGCGCCTTTACGTTCAATAATGTGGTAAGCTGCATCGCGTACATTTTCAAAGATTTTATCTAAATCTTCTTGGTTATACTGTTCGTTGTTCGCTAAGATTGTTTCTAGTTTTTGTACACCTACAGTAGCGTGGCTCCATACTGGAAGTTCAGTGTCACCGTGCTCACCAACGATGTAAGCATGAACGTTACGTGGATCTACATCTAAGTAGTCACCTAACATGTAACGGAAACGAGCAGAGTCTAAAGTAGTACCAGAACCGATTACGCGCTCTTTCGGTAAACCAGATTCTTTCCAAGTTACGTAAGTTAAAATATCAACTGGGTTAGTTGCAATTAAGAAGATTCCATCGAATCCGCTATCCATAATACCGCGAACGATTTGTTTAAAGATCTTTGTATTTTTCTCAACTAAGTCTAAACGAGTTTCGCCTGGCTTTTGTGGTAATCCAGCAGTGATAACTACTAAATCTGCATCTTTACAATCTGCATAGCTACCGCTCCAAACTTTTGTTGGTGCTGGAGAGAATGGTACCGCATGGCTTAAGTCCATTGCTTCTCCTTCTGCTTTTGCTTCATTAACATCTACTAGTACGAATTCTTCAGCTACACCTTGGTTGATCATTGAGTAAGCGTAACTACAACCTACAGCTCCTGTTCCTACTAATACTACACGATTGATACCTTTTTTCATGGTAATTTCCCCTTCCAATTGTTTACATCTATTTTTTATTATTGTTTAAGTAATTAATTAAAATACTAATTTAATGTTGTTTAACTTCTTTACATTCATATTGTAGCATGGATTATTGTGAATTACTTCACAAATTATGACCTAATTGTGAACTTTTTCACATAGAGTGTAAAGTTACTGGAACAGGTGTGGAATCCATACCAATTTAGGTGTTTTGCTTAGATTGTGAACGGGTTTTTCTTATTTTTTTATCGGCAAGTGAAATTATATCGGCGATTTTCTGAATATATCGACCATAACTCAAATTATATCAGTGATTTTTGCAATATATCGATTTACCGACAAAACTCGACAACGATAACACCATAAAAAAGCTGCCTCCAATAGATCCCCTATTGAAAGACAGCTTCTTCTATATTATCTATTTTCCGCAGTAGCCCCTAATACAGCAGCTTTTACGTAATTTTGATTTTTAAATTTTTGTAAATCCGCACCCGTTCCTGTCACAACAACACCAATAACTTTTACATCTTCCTCACTTGGTTTTGTTTTCTTCCCTTTCAGGTAGTCATATATACGTTTATATTCCTCATAATACTTTCCCTTTTGATCTAAACCGTTTTGAATTGCTAAAAGAAAATCTTTTTCCTTTCCATTACCAAATTCAATATCACCTGACTTTGCTTTAAAACCGTACACCTCATAAGCACTTTCAGTGACGTCATCTAAATAATATGATTTTTTATCATAATATGTGTCCACCCAATACCAAACAGGATGCACTCCTTCTGGCAACATCTTTTTTATTTCAGACACTTTATATGGTTTATCAAAAGATATAGCCATTTCAGCTACCTTATTTTCACAATTAACTTTCTCTATATCATTTATATAACTATTATATGAAGCAAATGGCAGATAAAACTGCATTTCTCTTTCCATCGTTTGATTGTTATACAATTCACTTGCCCTATTAATACGCTCATTACCCATTACAACATTATCTGATATTGTTAACGGGTTTACATTCGATAATCGACGAAATGTATTCCAAACTTTATACTCGTACACTTCATCCTCCCACTTAACAGGTTTCCCTTCAATAACTTTATACGTTTTATACTCTACTGTGCTTTTAAATAAACCGTTAGAAGTAATTGCTACACCTCTTTCCGTATTAGGCCTTGTAATTTGTCTAATCATATTTAAATCACGATCCATCGCTAAGTAAGCTCTATTGTTCAATTGTGAAATTCCTATTATAAAACCAATGAATAAAACAATAAAAAGTAAAGTAGAAATTAATATTATTTTGAATAATTGTCTTCTCTTCGCCTTTTTCAACATCATTGAGACTTTACTCGATTCTATATCAAAATCAAATTCATCTCTGCCCATCTTCAAACCTCCTATAAAGCTTTTTAAACTCATTGCGAGCCCTATATACAATGAAACACGCACTGTCTCTTCTTTCATCTCTAATACGGTTGCTATTTCCTTATATGAGAGTTCATAGTCATACTTTAATAAAAGAATATGTTTATATGCTGGATTCATCTTTCCAAGTATGCTTTGTATTTCTACTTGAAGCTCTTTTCTTAAAATCGGTTCATCTAATCCTTTTGATCCAATTAATTGAACAGATTCAATCGGGATCTCTTCAATACGCTTTTGTCTTCTTGCTAAATCACGGTGCCTATTAATCGCAACTTGAAATAACCATGTTTTTATATAAGTAATTTTCATGTTCGGTATAGATAATAATGCTTTATGTATCGTATCTTGAACGATATCCTCTGCTTCCGCTGGTGTTACTCCAATTTTAAGCAAATACCTATAAATACTTTTTGATGTTTCTATAATGACCTTTTCATACTCCATCACTCTCTCCTTTCTATTAGTTAGACGATTCAAATAGAAAAAAGTATACAAAAATCTATAAAAAAAAGCAGACTATTCAAAGTCTACTTTTATACAACAAAAAAGAGATAGCAGATTATGCTATCTCTTTTAGTATGACCCGTACGGGATTCGAACCCGTGTTACCGCCGTGAAAGGGCGGTGTCTTAACCACTTGACCAACGGGCCAAAATCTGGCAGAGAAGAAGGGATTCGAACCCTCGCACCGCGTTCGCGATCTACTCCCTTAGCAGGGGAGCCCCTTGAGCCACTTGGGTACTTCTCTATAATATGGCTCCGCAGGTAGGACTCGAACCTACGACCGATCGGTTAACAGCCGATAGCTCTACCACTGAGCTACTGCGGAATAATTATGGTGGGCCTAAATGGACTCGAACCATCGACCTCACGCTTATCAGGCGTGCGCTCTAACCAGCTGAGCTATAGGCCCATAAAAAGCGGGTGAAGAGAATCGAACTCTCGACCAGAGCTTGGAAGGCTCTTGTTTTACCACTAAACTACACCCGCATTAAATTAAAAATGGTGAGCCATGAAGGATTCGAACCTTCGACCCTCTGATTAAAAGTCAGATGCTCTACCAACTGAGCTAATGG